>PXRS01000055.1:33867-47378 GCA_003023785.1 Halobacteriales archaeon QS_5_68_33
GAACTCGTCCCGGAGGACGTCACCCGGCAGATACACATATCAGGCGCACACACATCCGGTAATTCAGGTTTTGGTCGCCATCGTCGGTCGTCGATGCGACCGTGCTCGGACGGTCGGCGGTCGAATGGCGTTCACTTTCAGGCTGCGTCGAGGAGTATCCGGACCTCGCCGCCGGCGTCGTCCGCTGTTTCCTCGACGACGATCCGCATCCCTTCATCGACTGTCCCGACGGAATCGACGCGGTACCCGTGTTCACGTCCGGCAGGTTCGAGCGGGACAGCTCGGATCGAAATGCGTTCGCGGACCGACAGTGGAACGTCGGAGATAGTGATGCGACGCCGTTCACCGCCCGAGAGTGTCAGTTCGCGTTCGGACAAGGGACAGGGTGGGGCGTTCCCCTCGCCGTGTACGAGGAGCGGTGCGTCGAACGACCACGGCTCACCGACACCGGGTTGGCGGACCCCGCTGGCGACCACGTTCCGAACCGTCGCCCCTGCCTCGACGTGGAGACCGCGACCGACATCCCGGAACGTCGTGTCCCTGAGAGCAAGCCCATCGACCGTCGTCCCCTCGTACACCCGGCAGCCGACGGTCCCGCTCCTATCGGGGATTTCAGTTGCGAACCGCGAGTCGGCCACGGTCACGTCCGTGCAGTGCGCGTTGTCGAGCGTGATGATCCCCGGCGGGCGTTCGAGCGGTCTCCCCCTGAGTTCCCGGTCCTGTTGTACCCCCTCGATGAGCCGTTCGTGGAAGTCGTTGATCAGCGTGTCCGGCGGGTTCCCGACGAGCGTCGTCTTGCAGTCGTCGATGAGCACGCCGTCGAGGTCGTTCTCGAGAGTGTAAAAGAACGGGCCCGAGTGCTGTCCCCGGAGTCCTCTGAGCGTCAGGTTTCGTATCGGTGCCTGGACGGCACAGTACGGCGCGTCCCACGACTCGAGATAGACGTTTTCGACGGTCACGTTGCGGTGGTCGGCCGGCCGCGGCATCGTCTCGACGCCAATATCGGCGAACCCGATCTTCAGGGCGGCGTCGCCCTCGTCCGTCCCGCCAGTCATCGCGAGATTGCCGGCATAGACGTTCTCCAGCGGGGCCTCGCGGTCGGCGATGGTCCGAAACAGTCCCGTGGAGTGGACGTTGTGGACGGCGACGTTCGTTACGGCGACTGAACTGATGGGACCGTCCGACCCGCGGCCGAGCACGTCGGACTCGGTCGAGTCCACGGCTACGGCGTCGTCACCCGTCGCCCCCGTGATTCCGTTGACCGTCACGCGCTCGGCAGGACCGAGGACGTGGAGGCCGTCCTGATTCCCCGTCTGCCCGTCCTGTGCGAACTCGACGCTCTCGACGCGGGCGTCTCGAACGTCCTCGAGCGTGAGGGCGAAACTGTTCGTCGGGCCGATAGAGACGCCGCGAACCGACAGCGAATCGACGTTAAAGAGGTGGACCCCGTAGTTTCGATACAGGGTGTCCCAGTCACGGTCCTGCGCTTCGGGGGTGCCGTCGATCCGCGCTTCGCCGTCCCCGATGACGTGGATCTCCTCGTCTCCGTCCTCGAGGTGGCGGTTACGCAGGAGGTTGTCGTTTGCCCCCTCGGCCAGGCGCAGATGGGCACCTCGGAGGGAAAGGGTCGTGTGACTGGGGAGTTCGACCGCCTGCTCGAGCAGCCATGTCCCCCCGCCATCGGGTCCGTCGGGTCCGACGGTGACGACGGCTCGTCCCGACTCGTCGTCGGCAGCGTCGACCGCTCGCTGGATGCGCTCGCCGCCACAGTTCCCGTCGAAATCGGCCGCCGAACACGTTCGTTTCATGGCACGTCGTTACAGCGCGACTGATGTGCTACAACCACCCAACCGTTAATAACGGTTCCGGACGAGTCCCGAACATGGAGAACATCCGCGACCACGGAGCCACAGGTACCGGGGGGAACCCGACCGACGCCATCCAGGCGGCGGTCGACGCCTGCGGCGCCGACGGGGGTGGCGTCGTACACGTCCCGCCCGGTGAGTACCGCACCGGGACGGTCATGCTGCGCAGTGGCGTTCGACTCCACCTCGCAGGCGGCGCGACAGTCCGGGGCTCGCCCGACCCGGGGGACTACGTTGCCGACGGAATGCCACACCGCGTGCTCGTCGGTGCCGTCGATGCCGAGAACGTCGCGATCACCGGGCGCGGAACGCTCGACTGTAACGGGCTGGCGTTCGTCGACGAGAACGCGGTCATCGACCCGCGCCCCGGTCACGCCGGTCCCGTCCCCCGCGACCGGAGCCCCGATGGTCCGCTGTTCCCCGACCCCGACCGGCCCGACTGCGCGCTCCTGTTCTACCGGTGTTCGAACGTCGAGATTCGAGACGTGTGTATCCGCGACTCCCCTCACTGGACGGTCCATCTGCTGTGCTGTGACGGGGTTCACGTCCACGGCGTCGACGTCCGCAACGACCTCCGGATCCCCAACAGCGACGGCATCAATCCCGATATGTCCCGGAACGTCCGCATTTCGGGCTGCACGGTCACGGCCGGCGACGACGCCATCTGTGTCAAGGCCAGCGGCGATTATCCCGAGGCCCGCCCGTGCGAGCAGGTGACCGTGACCAACTGTACGCTCCAGTCGCGGTCCTGCGGTATCAAACTCGGTTCGGAAACCGAATACGACATCCGGAACTGCCGGTTCTCGAACTGCGTCGTCTACGGGTCGAACCGCGGGCTCGGCATTCAGAACCGGGACGCAGGGGTCATCGAGGGCGTCTCCTTCAGCGACATCAGCGTCGAGACACGCCACCATACCGGCAACTGGTGGGGGGTCGCCGAACCGATCTCGATCACGTCCCTGCCACGGACTGCCGACACCGACCTCGGCACGCTGCAGGAAGTGCGGTTCTCGAACGTGGACCTCGTGGGCGAGGGTTCCATCGTCGTCTACGCCGACCGGACCGAGCCGATCCGGAAGCTCAGGTTCGACGGCCTCACTCACCGCGTCACGGCGGGCGACCACAGCGGCGGGCGAAACGAGATCGACCTGCGGCCCGGAGAGGTCGCGGACGGAATCCGCGAGCGCGACCTCCCGGCGATCTATCTCCGTGGCGTCGAGCGCGCCGAACTCGAGAACGTCACCATCGAGTGGGACGGGACACTCCCGTATCACACGCACGCGATAGAGTCCGAGGAGTTCACCGACCTGCTTATCGACGGGTTCCGCGGCCGGCAGGCCGACGCGGGGGCGGCCGTCGCACTGTCCGACGGCGAGCGCGCCATCGTCCGGCAATGCATCGCCGACCCTGGGACGGATCTCTTTCTCGCGTGTGACGGCGTTGACGGAACCACGGTCGCAGACAACGTCACTGACGCGGCCGCGACGGCGGTCGAAATCGACTGATACGGTCGGTTGTACCGATTGACCGGTATTTCGACGACCGGTTCGACGAAATCCGGAACTGACCGACAACCGACCGTATGAGGGCACGCTGCCGGGCGGTGACGTCCGGACTACCGACGAGAAGCGGGCGGTCAGTACGTCTCGGCGAGGTGAGTGACCGATAGCGCCTCGCGGAGCCGTTCGTCCGCGATGGCCTCCTCTGAACGGTACTCGACGGTCCGTTCTTCGGCCGGCGTGACGTGGAAGCAACTGTCCGCGACCCGGCCAGGAAGGGACTCGGCGGACAGCGACACGAAAAGCGCGACCGACGTGGCTTCGACGCTGATCGACCCGTCTGCGACGGAGACGTCGACCTCGGCGTCCGGGAGCGTGAGTCGCTTGAACGGTTCGAAAAAGACAGCGTTGGGGTACGACTCGGCCTTCCCGTCGTAGGCCAGGCGGACCATCGCCGATTCTCGCGGCACGTCCCCGAGCAGGTCCGCGAGGCGCAACCGCACTGCGACCGAACTCTCGTGGGGTTCGAGTTGCACGTCCTCCGTGTGAGTCGAGACCACGTCGCCGTCGAGCGTGACCGCCTCGACCGTCACCACGCCCGAGTCGGGCTCGGGACAGTCGCTCGTCAGCCAGACCTCCAGCCACTCTTCGCTGTCGGCACCGTCGACGCTCGCGTTGCCGTCACCGTCCTCGGCGTCGGCGTCGCTCCCGCCTGCGCTCTCGACCGTTCCCGAGACGAGGACCGGCGCGTACAGCCGCTGAACGACGTACTGGAGGGCCTTCCATCGGCCGCCGTACTCGACCGACGACCACGACGCGCAGGGCCAGAGGTCGTTGAGCTGCCAGTACAGCGTCCCCATGCAGTAGGGCTTGAGTCGGCGCCAGTGTTCGACCGCGGACTTCATCGCCAGACCCTGCTGGATCTGGCTGAGGTAGACGAAGTCCTCGAACGTGAACGGAAACCGAAAGTGGTCGGCCATGCGCTGGAGAATGAGTTCGTTGCCCGACTCGTGGCGCTGGTGGTGTTCCATTAGCGGTGCGGTCGGGTTGTGGTGTGTCTCGGGGACCACGGCCGAGAGCGACGTCACCGATGGGAACGACTGGTAGCCGAACTCGGAGACGAACCGCGGTTCGACAGTCCCGTAGTCGCTGAACGGTTCACCTCCGTGCCAGACGTCCCAGTAGTGGAGGTCTCCCCGAGCGGGGTTCTCGGGGCTGAATACGTTCGGCCCGCTCGACGGAGACGCCGGCCAGAACGTTCTGGATGGGTCCTCCTCCGTGACGGTCTCGGCGATCCGGTCGGTCAGTCGCTGATAGTCCACGACGAGCCGTTCGTGGTTGTCGTTGTCGGCGAACCAGCTGGTCACCGAGACCTCGTTCTCGTTGTTGCCACACCACAGCGCGACCGAGGGGTGGTTCGCGAGTCGGCGGACCTGGTCGCGGACTTCGGCCTCGACGTTGTCGAGGAACTGTTCGTCGGCGGGGTACAGCGAACAGGCGAACATGAAGTCCTGCCAAACCAGCAACCCCAACTCGTCACACCGCTCGTAGAAGGTGTCGAGTTCGTAGAACCCGCCGCCCCAGACCCGTATCATGTTCATGTTGGCCGCCGCGGCGTCGCCCAGCAGGGTGTCGTACTGCTCGGTTTCGATCTCGCCCGTCATCGACTCTACCGGGATCCAGTTCGCACCTTTCGCGTACACCGGTTCGCCGTTGACCTCGAACCGGAGCGACAGCCCGCCGTCCGGCTCTTCGTCCGTGACGAATCGCAGGTCGCGAAAACCGACTCGGTCGGTGGTCGTTACGGCTCGACCGTTCCGTCGGACCGACAGTTCGAGGTCGTACAGCGGCTGGTCGCCGTACCCGTTGGGCCACCACAGGTCCGGGTCCGGTACCCGGATGTCGACGTCGACCTCGTTCTCGCCCGCTGCGAACTCGACCTGTCGAGCGGCCGACGCGCCCGCTACCGAGACGGTGACTTCGCCCGAACCGGGGGTCGGCGCATCGACGAAAGCGCGGACCGAGAGCGTCACGTCGCCGTCGTCGTGGTGAGTCTGTCGGGTCGTCGAACCGGTGACCCGCGGTTCCGAGTGTGCGACGAGCCGGATGTCCCGCCAGATGCCGACACCAGGGAGACACGGCCCCCAGTCCCAGCCGAAGTGACACTGGGCCTTCCGGACGATGTTCCGTCCGGGCTGGTCGACGGGGTATCGCAACAGCGGCACGTCGTACGGCAGTTCGGCCCGTCGACGGGCGGCGTAGGCGACCGGCGATTCGAACGCCACCTCGATCTCGTTGTGGCCGGGTTCGAGGACCGCTCCAACCTCGAACGTGTACTCGCGGTGCATGTTGTTCGTCCCGCCGACGCGTTCCCCGTTTATCGATATCTCGGCGACCGTATCGATCCCCAGACACTCCAGAACGATGCGCTCGTGGTCCAGGATAGCTGTATCGACGGTGAACGTCCGACGGTAGGTCCAGTCCGTCTCGGCGACCCACTGGACGTCGAGTTCGTTGTCCTCGTCGTGGGGGTGGTCGATGACGCCGTTGGCGAGGAGGTCGGAGTAGACATCTCCGGGGACCGATCCCGTGAGCCACTCGTCGCCCGCTGCCCGGGCAAACTTCCAGTCGCCCTCGAGGGACTGCGTCTGTACTGCTGTCCTGGACATCGTGCTGTCTATCATTCGTAGTCCCAGTCGTGTGTCGAACAGTTACCGGTAGCCGATCAGGACGAGCGCCCCTCTCGCCAAGACGCCAGCGAGCGCGACGCTGATCCCCATTACGGCCAGGATAGCCGCGATCGGGAGATCGCCGTGAACCAGGTCGACGACGGCACCCGCTGTGACCATGATGGCTCCGAAACCGATCAGAAACCAGAGGAACGACCGTCGCATCTTGACGAACGGCCGCAGGAACAGCGGATGGTCTTCCCCTTCGTCGAGGAATTCCGTTCCCGATGGTTCCGTCTCTGTCTCTTGACTCATCACAGTGATACAAGTGAGCGCGTATGTAAATAACTGTTCGGGAGGTCGGCGATATCGGGAGCCCGACCGAAGCGCACCATCTGACTCCGGCAGCGTCATACGGTCGGTTGTAACTCAGTTCCGGATTTCGTCGGATCGGTCGGCGAAATGCCGGTCAATCGGTACGACCGACCGTATCACACGAGGTCATCGATGTCGACTTCGCTGTCTGGCCGTTCCCGATTGCATCGGTAGATGACGTATCCGGTGGCGGTGACGAACGCCAGCAGACCGGGAAGGGTCAACACCGCAATCACGAACGTGCTCTGGTCGCTGTCGAAGACGGCGAGATTGTACAGCGTGATTGCGAGTCCGAGCAGACCCAGTGCGAACCCGGCGACCACGACCGGCAACACGTTACAGAAGTAGGCGATAAGCCGTGTGCGAAACGGAAGCGGGTCGTCCGGGTCGTGGTCCGCGTCCATGGTCGACGGTCGTCCACGCGGTGTATAACGGTTCCGTTCGTACGGTCGGCTGTAACTCAGTTCCGGATGTCGTCGAACCGGTCGGGGAAATACCGGTCAATCGGTACAACCGACCGTGTCAGCGCCTGTCGGAGATCTCCATCTCCGCGTCTTCGGAGAGTTCCTCGCTCTCCCAGTAGTCGTGGTCGTCCCGGGCCCGGAAACAACTCACCTCGTGTGTTTCCCCGACGGGGGTCGGTTTCGGGGCGTGTTCTGTACAAACGGTTCGGGCCTCCGGACACCGTGTATGGAAGTAACAGCCGCTCGGCGGGTTCTCAAGGTCGGGGATGTCGAGCCGTCTCAGCGGAGCGTCCTCGAGACGCTGGGTCCGCCCGAGGGCCTCGTTTGAGCCCATGTCGGGAGTCGCCCACAGGAGCGCCTTCGTGTACGGGTGCTGGGGGTTGTGTGTTACCTCCTCGACCGGCCCGATCTCGACGATTTCGCCGAGGTACATCACGCCGATACGGCCGTCCGCTCGCTCGGCCATGTACCGCGCCGTCGAGATGTCGTGTGTGATGAACAGATACGAGGTGTTGACGGCCTCCTGAAGGTCGATCATGAGGTCCATCATGTCGACCCGGAGCGAGACGTCGAGCGCACTGATCGCCTCGTCGGCGAGGATCAGGTCCGGTTCCATGAGCAGCGCCCGGATCAGCGCGATACGCTGCTGTTGCCCGCCGCTCATTTCGTGTGGGTAGCGGTCGGCGAAGTCCTTCGGAGGTACCATCCCCACGTAGTCGAGAAACGCGTAGATCCGCTCGCGCCGGTCGCGCCTGTCGAGTTCCGGCTGCCAGCGTTTGAGCGGCTCGGCGAGGATGCCTTCGACCGTGTCGTTGGCGTCCAGCGAGGACTCGGGGTCCTGGTGGATGATCTGGAGCGACCGGCGGATCTCCGAGAATGAATGCTCGAAATCCCCGCCGCCGAGCAGCCCCGAGGGGATCCCAGACCGGTCTTTCGTCTCGAAGACGTCTTGTCCACGATACTCGACTGATCCCCCCACGGGCCGGTTGAGACCGATGGCGGTCTTGCCGAGCGTCGTCTTCCCACACCCCGACTCCCCGACCAGGGCGACGACGTCGTTCTCGTAGATGTCCAGAGAGACGTCGTTGACAGCAGTTATCCGTTCGTCCTGCGCGAGGCCGAAGAGCTGACTCTTCGTGAACTCGATCCGGACGTCCTCGAGCGAGACGACGGGTCGGTCGGCGCTCATTGGTCCCCCAGTCCGAAGTTGAGCGGGACCTGGCTGCGCGAGCGTTCCGGGTAGTGACACGCTGCCGCGTGATCGCTTCCGTCGGAGTCGAACGTCGGTATCGTGGTCTCACAGGTCCTGTCGCCGACCGGGCACCGCGGGTGGTATCGACACCCCGACGGGATGTCCTTCGGGTTCGGTGCCTGGCCGGGAATCCCCGCCATGTCCGTGATGTCCCCCGAGAGGTTGGGCACGGAGTTGAGCAGGGCCCGTGTGTAGGGGTGTGTGGCGTTCGTGAGGACCTCCCTGGTCGGGCCGAGTTCGACGAACTCGAAGGCGTACATCACACCCAGACGGTCGGCGATAACCGAAATGAGGTTGAGGTTGTGTGTAACGAAGACCATCGTCAGTTCGTACTTCTCCTTTATTTCTTCGAGGAGGGAGATGATCGCCCGCTGCATCAGCAGGTCGAGCGACGCCGTCGGTTCGTCCAGAATGAGTACCTCGGGGTCGAGCACGAGACTCAGCGCGATCAGCGCCCGCTGTTTCATCCCGCCGCTGAGTTCGTGGGGGTACGACTGCATCACTTGCTTCGGGTTGAGATACAGGTCCTGCATCACCTCGACGGCCCGTTCCAGCCCCTCGCGTTTCGGGACGTCGTGGGCGTTGAACGTCTCGATGAAGTGGTTTTTGATCGACATCGTCGGGTTGAACGCGCTCTGTGCCGCCTGGACGACGAACGTGATGTTCTCCCAGCGGACGTCCCGCAGTTCGTCGTCGCTCATCTCCGTGATGACCATCGGATCGTCGTCCTTCGGGTAGTAGGTAACTTTGCCGGTGGTCCGACCGGGGTCGACGACCGCATCGAGCAGCGACGAGGCGAACATCGACTTCCCCGACCCCGACTCGCCGACCACCCCGAGCGTCTCGCCCCGGCGAACGGAGAAATCGACGTCGTCGAGGACGACCGTATCCCCGTCGTCGAACGCGACCGACACGTTCTCGAGTTCGAAGACCACGTCGATATCCGTCTCTCTCTCGGTTCTCGCACGAGCCATAGGAGCGCAAACGGTTCCGGTCTAAATTAATTCTTCGCTCGAACGCGCTCAGTTCCCGGGGATGGTCGCGGTAGCAGTGGCCCCCTCGTCTTCGTCGGCCTGTTCGCGCGCGAGCAGGCGGACGTTGAACATCTTGTCGGCAGCCTGGGCCGTGAGGATGATCCCCAGCGTCAGCAGGATCATCATCACCATCGGGATGATGAGCCAGTGGACCTGGCCCATGTTCGTGAGGTTGGAGTTGTTGTAGGCCTGGTCCATCATCACGCCCCAGTTCGCGCTGGTGTAGGGCAACACGCCCAGGAAGTACAGTCCGACGGCCGCGAAGATGATCTGTCGGGAATTATTCGCGAGGTTGACAGTGATGTACGGCATCAGGTTCTTGATGACGTACTTGCGGATGATATACCTCGTCGGCAGCCCCATCACGCGGGCAGCCTCGACCTTGTTCGATTCGCGGACGCTCAGCACCTCCGAGCGAGTCATCCGGGCCAATCCGCCCCAGAAGTTGATCCCGAGCATCAGCCCGACGAGATACGGGTCCCGTGGCGACCAGAACGACGAGATGATGAGGATCAACACCAGCGCCGGTATCGACATCCAGGTGTCCGAGATCAGCATGAGCACGTAGTCGATCACACCTCCCTTGTAGCCGGCCGTGACGCCGATGGTGACGCCCAGGAGCGTCGCCACGATGCCACCGGAAATGACGAACTTCAACATCGCCGGCGTCGCGTGGATTATCTGGAGGTGGATCTCCTGGCCGAGACTGGCGGTCCCCAGCGGGTACTCCAACGACTGGAACGGAGGCGTGTACGGTTCTGCGGCCAGGCTCGACGGCTGTGGGAAAAACCAGACTCCCAGCGTGGCCATGGCCACATTGAAAGCGAGGATCGCCACGCCCACGGCCCCGCGGGGATCGGTGATGAGTATCTTCAGCGGTGCCAGGACGCGATTTCTGACGCCCTCGAGGAGTTGCTGGGAGCGCGGAGGCCGCTCGATATCCGAAACACGGTTGAAGATATCCTCGGCTGAACGGGCGGCTTCGCGAGACTGACCGCCGTCGGTGACCGGATCCTCAGAACGACTCACGTTCGGCACCTCCCTGGACGCGGGGGTCGATTATCCCGTAGGTCAGGTCAGCGACGAGCAACCCCGTCAGCGTCACTCCGGTGAACAGGACGAGACTCCCCATCAACAACGGGTAGTCCCGGGAGAACAGCGATTTCAACAGCAGGTCACCCATCGCCGGGTAGTTGAATATCCACTCGAGGATGACGCTCCCCCCGAGCAACCCCGCGATACCCAGCAAAAGCCCGGTATAGATCGGGAGCAGCGAGTTCCGGCCGACGTACCGGATCGCGATACGAGTATCACTCAGCCCCCTGAGATGAGCGACCCGGATGTAGTCCTTGCCGAGTTCGCGTATGCAGTTGCCCCGGTAGTCGAGGCCACCGCCGAAGCCGGCGACGAACCCCGCCATGCTGATCAGCGCAGCGTGCTGGACGATCCCGATCATATACGGGATGTTGAGCCCGGGAACGGTCCCCGGCGCCTCGCGTGCGCCGGTCGGGAGCCAGCCGAGCTGGAGACCGAACACGATCAACAGGATGATCGCTGCGATGTAGCCCGGGATCGTCTCGTTGGTCACCGTGAAGTACGTGAGGACCTGGTCGAACCGTGACCCCTCGTTGTACGCCATCACGGCGCCGAGGATAAGCGCGGTCGAGACGCCGAGAGCGAACCCGTAGGTGCCATAGAAGAGCGTCCACTGCATTCGTTCGAGCATCAGCGGCCACACCGCCTCGTTATGGGTGATCGACTTGCCGAAATCCTGATACACGATGATGTTGAACAGATAATCGAAGTACGCCTCCACCATCGTCTGGTCGGGATCGATGTTCGTGAAAGCCTCGATGCGGGCGTTGATCCGTTCTCGCGTCTGCACGTCCATCGTCTCACCGGACTGAGCCATTTGGTTCTGGATCTGCAGCTTCATGATCTCGTACGGCCCGAACGGGAGCATCCGGAACAAGGCGAAACTGACTGTGAGTGTCGTCAGCAACACCATGAACGCGTGTGCGACGCGTTTTACGTAATAATTGACCATGTATAGTACGGATCCTATCTCCGATGTAAATAATACTTGTGGTCACCCGTGACCTCTCTGTCAAACGGAGGCCGACATCCAGGAGGGGGCGTTCATCGGGGCCGCCCGATGGTCTCATACGGTCGGTTGTACCGATTTGCCGGCATTTCGCCGACCGGTTCGACGAAATCCGGAACCGAGTTACAACCGACCGTATCACTCGGTTCTGGACTTGACCCAGCCCTCGTCGATGAACCGCCAATTGCCACGGGTGTTGTACCGCTTGGTGCCCTCCTCGGGGAAGATCAGTTCGCCGGTGTTCCCCATGTAAGAGAAGATCTCGTTGAACAGTCCGATCGACGGGCGGTAGAAATTCTGGGCCCACGCGAAGTCCTTTGCGCACCTGAGAACCTCCTCCTCGGACCCTCGTCGGAATATCTCCTGGCACTTGAACGGCGTGAGGTTACGAGTGTCACCCGCCAGATCGATGTCGTCGTTCCCGTATTCAGCGGGGAATTCCAGGAAGATCGGCATATCCATCCGCGGGTATTTATCGGTCGTCAGATCCGGGGGGTACGCCGCGTCGAGGTTGTCCATGTCGGCGCAGGCGGGTGCCTCCCAGGAGTCCGCGATGACGTCGTCGAGGTACATCCACTTCGCGCCCTGTTCCAAGAAGTTCCAGACGGCCCACCACTGATGGGGTGCTGCGCCCTGCTGGAACCAGGTCGCGACGTCGTAGTCGAAACTTTCGAGCCAGGTGTTCATATACCCCGAGAACGACAGCACGCTGAGGTCGAATTCGATGCCGAACTCCTGGAACTGGCTCTGGAGGAAGTTGGACACGAACGCGTGTGGTCCCCACTCGTTGGAGATCATCTGCAGCTGGATCGGTCCGTCGTCGGGGTGCTCCCAGACGTCGCTCCCGTTGCGTTCGTAGCCCGCTTCCTGGAGGAGCGCCGCGGCTTGGTCGGGCTGCGCGGTCGACCCGTAATCGATCAGGTTCTCCTCTGCCCACTCGTCGCCGTACGTCTGTGCGCGGATGTTCGGGCTGGCGCCGTCGTGGTACTGGATCGGGAGGCTTGCGGTTCCGTTGCCTTGCTCCAGGGCGGTGACGATGTTTTCGAAATCCATCGCGTACGAGAGCGCACGACGGACCCGGATCTTGCTCAGGTGGGGGTTCGCCTGATTCAGCCGCCAGTTGAGCTGGGCGTTCGTTGCCACCTGATGGGCCAGGTCGTAGCCGTTCGGGTCCTGGGCACCGGAGACATCACCCACCGAGGCGAGGTCGAGGTTCCCCTGCTGGTATTCCTGGACGATCCGCTGGGCGTCCGGGATGTTGTTCATGACGAACTCCTCGAGGTTGGTCTCGTCGGACCGGGGATGACCCTCGTACTTTTCGTGGACGATCCGTTCGGAGTTCCAGTCGACCGGCTGCCAGAGTCCGGCGCCGTGTCCCTCCTCGAGAATGTAGTCGTAACCCCAGGTCCAGTCCTGTAGGTCCGCAGAGATCTCGTCTCGGGCGTTCTGGTCGGAGGCGTCCTGTAGTCGCTCGATGAAATCCATTATCTCCGGGTGGTCGCGCTTCCCCATCACGAACGCGTCGTCGAGAGTGTTGGACAGGATGATCGTCCCCGATTCCGAACAGCCCTGGTTGTACCGGATCCGGATCGGGTCGGTCTGGCTGACTATCTCGTCGTCGGGTTCGTTGGGGTTACCGAACTTCCGACCGAACGATTGCAGGCTGTCCATCTCGTTGTGGAGGTACACGTCGCTGGCCGTGATCTCCTGCCCATCCCAGAACTCGTAGTCGTCGCGGTAGGTGACCGTCACCGACGTCATGTCGTCGGAGAACTCCCAGTCATCGACAAAGAACGGTATCGGCTCCTGGTTCAGATTCATGCTCAGCAGACGTGCGCCGTACATGTGTGACATGTACCAGGGACCGTCGGAGGAAACCGCGAACGGACTGAGCTGCGCTGATTCCGGGTTCCAGGAGTTAGGATTGTAAAACCTGAATCGCGTTCGTACCGGTTGCCCTTCCGGTTCCGTCTGTGTGTTCGAGCTGTCACCGCCGTCGCCGCCGTCGCCGCCGTCACCGCCGTCACTGCCGCCACCGTCACCGCCGGCACCGTCACTACCGCCATCATCACTTCCATCACCACCATCGCCACCGTCACCGCCACACCCCGCCAGTGCTGTTGCGCTGCCACTAGCGATCAAGGCCAACAAATGGCGCCTGTTCGTCGTTGTCCTATTACTGTCTTCAGTTTCCCGCATAACACCCGTACAGTTCGACTGCTATCATTTAAACCTATCGCCAACGTTGG
>PXRS01000055.1:47434-58832 GCA_003023785.1 Halobacteriales archaeon QS_5_68_33
TGATCACCGGAAAGCACTGTGGTCAGTCTATTTGAACGGCGATCATGTGACGTCCTGAACGATGCTGGGGCGTTCATTAACCACTCTTCCCCGAATTACATACCGGCCACACAAGCTGACGTCAAGCCGTTTCCGAACCCTGTGATTACAGTATTATTATTGTAATCTCGCTGGCCAGGGGACGGATGAGTGTCGTGAACTCTGCATCCCGGTCTCCCAAGTAGCCTCATACGGTCGGTTGTGACGATTTATCGGTATTTCGCCGACCGGTTCGACGAAGTCCGGAACTGATTTACAACCGACCGTATCCAGGGATCGTTCGGCTCGGGATTGACAGAAATTCAGGGGAACGCTCCGATCTTTGAACGATTATACGGCTATCCGGCCGGTTTCCGGCGAAATAGACCGCAAATTGTAGTATATACCGGGTTAACAATTCGATGGGGCTGGCGTCAAAGTCGAGGACGTTTGTTTCATATTGTAGCAGCTTCGATGGAGAACTCAACGCAACCGTGACACGGTGGGTCGTTTAAACGAGCGACCACGTTCAGCAGTCACATTATCTTCGGGATGAATATATCGTTTGTGGAGTGCCGGCGGACTCCCGAGCGGGCGATTCAGGTGAGTATTCGATATCGTCTGGCATATATATCACTTCGGGATGCAAGTCAGTTACTCGAAAAGTAGGGGATCGACTGGAATTACGTTGCAATCCACGAGCGGGTTCACAAAGCAGGCCTACAGCCGATCTCGACAGTCACTGCGGACCAACTTGCGGTCGACGGGAGAGCGATCCGCCTGCACTGCCAGGACTTCTGGCTGTACGGCACGGTCGATCCCAAGCGAACGAAATATCGCGTATGAGCCTGTTTCCGACGGCAACGAAACGGACGACGCGACGGTTTCTGGTCGATCTCCATCGACGCTACCAGCTCGATGGCGTCGATTTTCTCGTCGATGATGCTAACTATCTCGGCCCGATTCCGACCGAAGACGGCTCCCGATCTCAAACACTCGCACATGGAAATCGGAGTGCAGTCGAAGTATCTTTTGAAGGGTAGAACTCCGAAAATCTTCGTTCTCAAATACTTATAGCATGTCGAGCTAGAGACAGCTGAAAACCGGTTCGAAGCCTTCGCCGCATCACGATTCATGTCAAACCTGACACGATACTCGTAACGAGACGCGTTGGCCTCGGGTGAAACTGCCGTCACTCACGTCGATTGCGTGCAACCGTCCAGTGTCGGCATCTGGACGCCACTCGCCGACGTGAACCGCTTTGGGGTCAAGTCGTTCGAGAATCGCAGATCCTCGTGGTCACGGAAATCTCCGATTTCCGGACGACCCCGAGGCACTCGGTTTGCTCCGCCTGTAGAACGGGAGTCCACGCGAAAGCCCTTCCCTCAACGAGCGAGCGGGGCCATTACCCCCGAGCGAAGCAGGGGAGGGTAGTCTACTCCAGATACCCCAGGTCCTCGAGCTGGTCGGCGATCTCCGAGAACTCCGCCTCGGTGAGTTCGCCCTGCTGTTCGTGCTGGATGACGATGCTTCGAAGGAGAAAGCGCACGAGGTCGCTCGTGCTTGAGAAGCTGGTCCCTTCGATGGTCTCCTCGACGCGGTCGGCCAGGTCCTTCGGGATCGAGACGGTGGTGTAGTCGGTCATGCCCGGGCGCAGGCGGGGCGTGCGGATATGCGTTGTGTCGTGGCGTCGCTCGCTGGTCCGACCGGAGCGAGCCGCTGGCCGACCGTATCAGACGACGAGTTCGACCGGATAGTCGGTGAGGTTCTCGTGGCCCTCCTCGGTGACGACGACGATGTCCTCGATGCGGACGCCGCCGACCTCGGGGTCGTAGAGGCCGGGTTCGATCGTGATGACGTGCCCGGGTTCGAGCGCTTCGCCGCCGGGGCTGACGTGGGGCAGTTCGTGGACGTCGAGGCCGACGCCGTGGCCCGTCGAGTGGATGAACCCCGTCTCGGCGCTCTCGTCGGCCCGCAGCGTGGGGAGGCCCGCCGCCTCGTAGACGTCACAGGCGGCGTCGTGGACGGCCTCGCCCGTCACGCCGGGTTCGACAGCGACGAGCGCCGCCGCCATCGCCTCGTCGGTCAGCTCGAACCACTCCCGCACGGTTTCGTCCGGCTCGCCACGACAGAACGTCCGCGTCATGTCGGCGTGGTACTTCGTCTCCTTGTCCTGCGGAAAGATGTCGACGATGACGGGTTCACCGGTGACGACCGGGCCGCTGCCGCGCTCGTGGGGGTCGGCCGCGTCGCTCCCGCAGGCGACGATGGTCTCATCGAGCGCGTACCCGTGACGCAGCAGCGTCACCTCGATCTCGGTCTTGACGGCCTCGCTCGTGAGCGGGTCGCCCTCGTGATAGAGCGTCCCGTCGTAGACGTCGGCGCCGGCGATGAGGTCCTCGGCGGCGGCCATGGCCGCCTCGTTGGCCCGCTGGGCCGCCCGGACGTGGTCGATTTCCGTGTCGGTCTTCGTCGCGCGGATCGCCGCGACCGTGTCCCCGCGGTCGGGGGCGACTTCGACCCCGCGGTCGCGGAGGCCGTCGGCCACCGCGAGGGGGAACCGCGGCGGGACGGCGACCGATTCAACGTCGTGGGCCGCGAGGAAGTCCCGCAGCACGTAGGACGGCGCCGCCTCGCGGCCGTGTTCGTCGACGTACTCGGCCCGGTCGAAGTCGACGTATCGCTCGACGCTGGCGGCGCGGCTCTCGCGTTTCGCGCGGGCGAACTCCAGGCTGCGGGCAAAGAGGAGGTGTACCTCGCCGTCGTAGAGCGTGACGAACGGGTCCGGCGCGTCGAACCCCGAGAGGTAGTACTGGTCGGAGTTCTCCGAGTCGGCCTCGACCAGGTAGCCGTCGTGGTCGGTTTCGTCGAGAAAAGCATCCAGCGCCGAGAAGTCGAGATCCATGGCCCCCGTCGGGTCGGCATCGACATAACCCTGATGGCTCCTCCGGGGTCCGACGGTGGTTCCGCGGACCGCCCGCGTCGGTTCGTTACGCTCATATCGCCCGAGTGTGAGCAGTCGTTATGGACGTCTCTCTCTCGCGGTCGACGCTTTCCGGCACCGTCCGTGCGCCCCCGTCGAAAAGCTACACCCACCGCGCCGTTCTCGCGGCCGGGTACGGCGCCGAGGCGACGGTACACGACCTGCTGGTCAGCGCCGACACGCAGGCGACCCGCCGCGCGGTCGAGGCCTACGGCGGCGAGACGGAACTCGCCGAGGGCCGCGGGGCGCTCACCGTCGAGGGGTTCGACGGACGGCCCGGGGTCCCGGCGGACGTGGTCGACTGCGCCAACAGCGGGACCACGATGCGCCTGACGACCGCGACGGCCGCGCTCGCCGACGGCACGACCGTCCTGACCGGCGACGGGTCGCTGCGCTCGCGCCCCCAGGAACCGCTGCTCGACGCGATCGAGCAACTCGGCGGCCACGCCGAGAGCACGCGGGGCGACGGGCAGGCACCGCTGGTCGTCGAAGGCCCCATCGACGGCGGCACGGCCGCGGTCCCGGGTGACGTCTCCTCGCAGTTCGTCACCGCCCTGTTGATGGCCGGCGCGGTCACCGAGGACGGCATCACCGTCGAACTCGAAACCGACCTCAAGTCCGCGCCGTACGTCGACATCACGGTCGAGGTGCTGGACGCGTTCGGCGTCGACGCGGAGCGAGTCGACGGCGGCTACCACGTCGCGGGCGGTCAGTCCTACGCGCCCGAGGGCGGCACGTACCACGTCCCCGGCGACTTCTCGTCGATATCGTACCTGCTGGCGGCGGGCGCACTCGCCGCACCAGACGCCCTCGTCGTCGAGGGCGCACACCCCAGCGCGCAGGGGGACTCGGCGATCGTCGACGTCCTCGAACGGATGGGCGCGGACATCGAGTGGGACCGCGAGGCCGGCGAGATAACCGTCGCGCGGTCCGACCTCTCGGGCGTCGAGGTGAGCGTCGCCGACACGCCCGATCTGCTCCCCACCATCGCCGTCCTCGGCGCGGCCGCCGGGGGGACGACCACCATCACCGACTGCGAGCACGTCCGCTACAAGGAAACCGACCGCGTGACCGCGATGGCCGAGTCCCTGGAGGCGATGGGCGCGACAGTCTTAGAGGAGCGCGACCGCCTGACGGTCCGCGGCGAGGGGACCGCCCTCCGGGGGGCGACGCTCTCCGGTCGCGAGGACCACCGGATCATCATGGCGCTGTCGGTGGCCGGCCTCGTGGCCGACGGCGAGACGACGGTGACCGGCGCCGAGGACGTCGACGTCTCCTTCCCCGGCTTCTTCGACGTCCTCGCCGGGATCGGCGCGGACGTGACCCGGTGAAGGTGTCGTAGCCGTCGACGTGACCGGGTGGGGCCGGTACGGTATCGAGTGATACGGTCGGTTGTACCGATTGACCGGTATTTCGCCGACCGATTCGACGATACCCCCGCCAGTCCGGTCCGGAGAAACGCTGTCACCCGGTGACCCGACCGACTCACCGGTAACTGCTCGACGAGTCGATGCTTTCCGGCGTCTTCGACGGCGTGGACGCCGCCTGCTACATAGTCCACTCGCTGGGGTTGGGCGGCGACTTCGATGAGCGCCTCCGGCGGACCGACCTGGAGACGCTCGGCTTCGTGCTCCTCAGGCCGGTGCTCGTGCCCTTCCTCGTGGGCCACCCGACTACTGTTCTACGCCGTCGTCGGTCACGTCGTCGCCGTCACCGTCGTGACGGGGCTGTCGCTGGTGGCGCTCTCAGTACGGGGTCGCGAGAGCCGCGCTAGGAATTTATTTCCTTGAACTGGTCGAGGAGTTCTTCGGTCGACTCGTCGCCGTCGTAGGCGACTTCGCCGTGATACTGCGCTCGCGTGTCCTCGTCGCTCGTGTCGACGTTGTTGTTCTTCCGCTCGCGACGCTCGTGCTCGTCATCGTCGTATGCACCCATCGACATTGCTTACCACACCCGTGTTTGTCAGTATGTACCTATCAATGTAACGGTCGATACCCGTCATTCGCCGATCTCGACCCGGAGACGGCAGAATTGAGCCGTTCCACTGCCTGCATCGGAAGGGGGATCCGGACCGGAACACGTGTAACCGTCGAGCGTCATGCCGCTCGTGTGGCAGGTCCGGTCAGGTTCAGACGGTCGACCGAGGGGTGGGACGAGGCGCAGGTCCGCCGGGAACTGCTCTCCTCACTGGAGGACCGCTTCGGTGCGCGCCTCGTCGACCCGAAGATCGCGCCGCCGCGGGAGTACACCGCCGCGCGTCTGGAGATGGACAACGGCGACCTCGCGCTGTTCGCCTGGAACGGCGAGGGCGCCTACTGGCTGGGCAACACCGAGACGCCCGAAGCGCTCTGGCGCACCGACAAGGAGACGTTCGCCGAGGCCCCCTTCCCGGTCGCGCGGTGGGCCCAGCGGGAACTCCTTGCCCGGCTGGAGCGCGAGGACCCCTGGCTGACCGAGTTCCGGTATCTCGCGTGGTTCTTCCTCCCCGTGTTCTTCTCGAAGGACGGCCGCGAGACGACCCGGCGGTTCTTCCGTGACGACGCCGCGGGCTTTCCCGACGCCACTCGCGAGGAGGGGCTGGGCTTCTACGACCGGTTTCTGAAGACCGGCGTCCTCGAACCGTACCGCTATACGATGGCGTCGAAACTCGGGACGAGCGAGTACAGCGACCTCAAGCGGATGCGCGCGACGATGGGCGAGTTCGACGCCGCGAAGCTGCTCGCCGACGCCGGCCACGCGTTCGTTCCCGAGGTCGAACACGACTCCGGGCACGCGCTGGATTTCGTCGTCGACGACGTCCTCGTGGAGGTGACCCGCCCGCGGCCGCCCCGCAACCGCACCGCCGGTACCGCAGTCAGCGCGCTCACTCGCACCGCCGAGTCCAAGACCGGCGACCAACTCGCCGCCCACGGGGACGCCCTCCTGCTGGTCGACTGCACCTCCTTTCGCGACGAGGAGTGGAACCCGGTCGGGAACGAACGGCCCGCGCTCGCCCACGACCCGGCCGTCGTCTTCCGGTACCGCCCCGACGGCCGCTGCGAGGGCTACCGCTACGGCGGCGCGCCGCTGGCGTTGCGCGACGGCATCGAATGGATATGACACACCAGTAAGTCGCTTTTCCTGTGCGCATTGGTCCCGCACGCGAGTCGTCAGCGGGATAGCGGCCGGTGCAGCCGTCAGCGGGGGCAGGTCGACACGTATCGTCAGCGGGGTCGCAGTCGACACAGATCGACTTGGAGAGGCGGCACTAGATGGAGAAGCGGAAAGGGTGGGTGATGGGTGGTAGGGGTGGGCAGAACCCCGCGGGCCCGTGCAGATGTGGGCTGCAGGGAGTTGTGAGGGTGGGTAGGTGGGTGTGGGGTGGGTGGTCTGGGATCCGGGCACCGGGTGAGAGGCCTGCCCGATCGGCCGCACTGTGCGGCCGGGTAGACGTAGCGACGGGAGGGTTATCAACTGGCCCCCTCGTTCCGCCTGTTTCCGTCGATTTCGTCGCGTTTCATGGCGTTTCACGGTGTTCCGAGGGTCGCTTTCGGCCGACGACCGTGGTTCTCCCAACCGGAAACGGTTTGCAGGCCCCGGGTCTAAGCCCGGTGTAACAGCGGCCGCCCGACAGATGACATCCGGACTCAGACCCGTTGCCTTCGCCCTCTGTCTGCTCGTCGCCACCGCCATCCCGCTCGCGGGCATCGGGGCCGGGGCGGTGACCGTCGAGTCAGTGACCTACGCGGAGAGCGACGTCGTCTCGACGCCCGACGACGCGGTGGTCATCTGGGCCTCGGACAGTCACGAGTTCGCCGTTGATCTCAGTGCCGACGCAAGCCACGAGGCCGCGGTCTGTCTGACCGCGAACGCCTCGAACGGGGCCGTGGACCTGGCCTGCCGCAACGTCTCGCTGTCGGCCGACGAGCAGCGGACCGTCACCGTCCCGACCGGGGCCTGGCCGGACAACCTCACCGGCGACAGACGGGTCCGGGCGGTCGTCACCGACAACGCGACCGGCGAGCGACTCGACCGGCGTTCCCTGACGCTGACGGTCCTCGAACGGACCGGCGACCTCGACGACGACGGCCTGACAAACGAGGAGGAGGTCGAGGCCGGGACGGACCGCCGCCACAACGACACCGACGGCGACACCGTCTCGGACGCGTTCGAGGTCCGACTGTACGAGACCTCGCCGATCAAAAACGACTCGGATTCCGACGGGCTCGGGGACGGCCTCGAAATCAAGGTCTACCACACGGACCCGCTCGACGCCGACACGGACGGTGACGGCCTCGCGGACGGCCGCGAGGTGGACATCGGGACGGCGGCCACGCGGGCCGACACCGACCGGGACGGACTCGAGGACGGCCCCGAGGTGAACACCTACCAGACCGACGCGACGGCGGCCGACACGGACGGTGACGGCCTCGCGGACGGCGCCGAGGTCGAACTCGGAACGAACCCGACGATGGCGGACACCGACGAGGACGGCCTCACAGATGGCGAGGAAGTCACGCTCTACGACACCGACCCGACCCGCGCCGACACGGACGGGGACGGCTTCGATGACGACATCGAGGTGTTCGAGAACAGCACCGACCCGACGGTGGCCGACACGGACGGCGACGGACTGGACGACAGCGACGAAACAAACAACCACGGGACCGACCCGCTCGTGGCCGATACGGACGGCGACGGCCTCGACGACGGGGCGGAGATCCGACTGGGGTCGGACCCGGCGGACCCGGCCTCGACGGCCGACTCCGGCCCCGTCACGCGGCTCGTCCTGGCGGTGCGCGACCGCCCGCTCGCCGCCGGACTCCTGGGGGCGGCCGTCGTCCTGCTCGCCGCGGGTCTGCTCTCCCGCCGACTCGCCGGTCGCGTCGATATCGACCCCGTCGGGCGGGCGTTGCGGGGCATCCCGGTGGTCGGCGGTTCGGCTGACGGAGACGAGTCCCGGGGCGGCGGAACCGGGGAGGACGACGCGGAAGAACCGGACCGGGAACCGGCCACAACGGAGGGAGGCGGGGAACCGGAGCCGACCGAACCCGCCGCCGACGCGGGCGCCGCGAGCGGACCCGCGGTCGACGAACCGACGCCCGAGGAAGAGGTCGGCGCGAGTCCCACCAACCTCCCCGAGGACGCGGTACTGACCAACGAGGAGCGCGTCGCCGGGCTCCTCGCGGAGAACGGCGGGCGGATGCTCCAGAGCGACATGGTCGAAGCCGCCGACTGGTCGAAGGCGACCGTCAGCCGCGTCCTCACGGAGATGGAGGAGGCGGGCGAGGTGACCCGCGTCGACATCGGCCGTGGCAACCTCGTCGCTCGCCCCGGCGACGAACCCGCCAACGCCGGGTCGCCCTTCTCGGAGTGACGGCGAGTCAGCCCCGGAGGTCGGCCAGCCTCGCGGCCGCCAGCGGGACCAGCATCTCCGCGCGTTCGAGGCCGCCGTGCATCCCGGCGAGCGCGAGTTCGTCGTCCTCCCACCAGGTCCCCCGGCCCCGCGGGACGACGACCAGGTCCCCACAGCGGCGCTCGAACAGGGCCGACGGGTCGGCGTCGCCGAACAGCCCCCGCTCGACCGCCTCCGCGCGGGTGAACGTCCGGCAGGGGTGGAACTCGTCATCGATGCGGGCTCGCGTCTCCGCGAGCGCCCCGTCGCGCAGGAACAGGTGGACATTGCGGGGGCTGCCGACCGGCGGGATGGGGTCGCCGTCGCCGTCGCGCTCCAGCGCGTCCCACAGCCACTCCGCCGCAGTGAGGTCGACGTTGTCTGCCGGCGGCGTGTTCACGAGGCCGTGGTCGGCCATGACGACGAAGAGGGTCCGCTCGGCGGCCCCGGGGTCGACGCGATCGACCAGTTCCCGTCGCAGGCACTCCGTGACCATCTCCAGTCGGGCACGGTAGCGCTCGCCGCCGTTGCCGTCCCGGTGGGCGACGGCGTCCACCTCGGGGACGTAGCCGTAGACGTACTCC
Organism: Halobacteriales archaeon QS_5_68_33; assembly: GCA_003023785.1. Taxonomy (GTDB): domain Archaea; phylum Halobacteriota; class Halobacteria; order Halobacteriales; family Haloarculaceae; genus QS-5-68-33. The sequence goes on from PXRS01000055.1 coordinate 56,394, forward strand.
GGGCCATCGGGGTCGGATACGTCCCGGCGAAGTGAGACAGCCAGGTCGGGGATGGAGTCGTAGACGACAGTCTCGGCGCCGGCAGTCTCGGGCCCGCCGGGGACCGGTTGGTGGAGGCGACTCCCGACGCCCGCTTCCGCCGCGCGCCCGTACATCGGGTCGGCGTCGAACATGTCCTCGGGCCTCAGGTCGTACACCTCACCGGCCGGGTCGCCGTCGGTCGTGAGGAACGGCAGGCTGGTGACCACGGCGTCGACGCCGTCGACGTACTGCCACCACCCGAGCAGGCCGTGTTCGACCGGCGTCCGTCCGGTGTGAAACGTCGTCGTCGCGGCCGCCGTCTCGGAGGGGTAGATGGTCGTCAGCGGCGTCACGGTCCCGCGCTCGGAGAACGCCGAGAGCAGCGGCACGTCCGCGTGGTCGCGCCGCCACTGCTCCCAGCCGTAGCCGTCCAGGAAGAGACAGACGACGCGGTCGACGGCTTCGACGCCCCCGAGCGCGTCCTCCGGGAGGCGCCGCTCCGGTCGGGGGTCGGCACCGAGCAGCGACAGCAGCGTCGGGTTCACGTTCGCGAAACAGTAGTCCTCGTAGGCCGGGAAGACCGCCTCCCCGTCCCCGTGGGCCGTGAGGATCCCTTCTGCGACTCCCGTCCGGAGCATACCGGCGGTTCAGCCACCGGGCACAAATGTCTGTCCCGGGAGTGTCATACGGTCGGTTGTCAATCAGTTCCGGGTTTCGTCGGATCGGTCGACGAAATACCGGTACATCGGCACAACCGACCGTATCAGTCCCACCCCGGCGTTTCCGGTGCGCCGCGCTCGTCCTCGGCGTCGCGGGCGAGGGCGGGGTCCGGCGTCGTGCCGCTGCGGGTCGTGTCGCCGGCGTCTGCACCGTCGCCAGCCCCGCCCGGTCCGCGCTCGTCGGCCCGCTCGACCCACTCGGCGATGGCGCCGTCGACCCAGGACGTGGTTCCGCGGGCCCGCGCCTTCGCTCGCTCGTAGCGCTCGTCGCTGACGGCGGCCGTGCCGGGCGCGGAGGCGGCGGCGACGGCGACGAACTCCGCGCGGTCGGCCGGCGTGGGCTCGCCCGCGGCCAGGCGCTCGACGGCGTCTGCCACCCGGTCGGGGTCGGGGTGGGCGAACACCCGCGTGCCGAGCGCCCCGGGGCTGAACGCCGGCGTCGCGTCGTCGGGCGGGTCGCCGTCGAGCAACCGCTCGCCGCCGTGGACGGCCTCGACGCGTTCGCACTCCGACTCGACGCCGAGCGCGAGGTTCGACCCCGGGTAAGTCCGGCAGGTTTCGGGGTAGGCGTCGGTGTCGTGGATGCGACACTGGAGCGTCCGAGGGTCGAGGAACGCGCAGGTGTCGAGCCACGCCGGCTCGGTGCCGAAGGGCGCGACGGGTTTGGGCACCTTCCGGAGGCCGACGAGGAACGCGGGGCGGTCCCCCACTGCGGCGAGTTCGACGCCCCCGACGGTGGCGTGGGGGCCGTCGTCGGTACGGAACAGGCGCGGCGTCAGCGCGGCGGCGTAGCCCGCGTCGAGGAACGTCCGGACCTCGTCGGCCGTGACGGGCGCGAGGTTGTAGGTGTCGTCCAGCGGACGGTAGGGCCCGCGGCGCTCGTGGTCGAGGTCCGCGGGCGCGAGCGGGCGCCAGTCGAGACAGCAGCCCGCACACCCCTCGCAGTTGACCTCCATACCCGGTGTTCGGCCCTGGCGGGCATAAGCGCCGGCCCGGGTGAGGGTGGGCGGTCGGGAGCATCCATCGATATTCAGGGTTGGCGCGCGCTGGCGAGCGTGCCGAACGGTGCGAGGCGCGAGCGGAGCGAGCGCCTCGAAGAGCGAGCGAGGAGCAACGCGACTCGCGAGCCAGTGAGGCCGCGAGGCGGAGTCGTGCGAGGGATGACTGAGCGAGCACAGCGAGCGAAGGAATCGGCTGGGGAGGTGTGTGGCCTGCGGTTGCGGTGCTGTGCAGTTACCTGGTGGACTGAAAGGGCGAGGCGCGCTCGCGGCGAACGCGTAGTCGCCTGCACGACCTCTATCCAAGTGAGCGGAGCGAGCGAGGATATGTCGTGCAGCGACCGCGAGCGCGCCGAGGGCTTTCGACGAATACTGTGAGTAGCGATCCCCACGAGTTCGGGACGTTCGCCGGCGATTCGATGGGCTTTCGGCGAATACTGTGAGTAGCGGTCACAGATACTGCTGGCGAGCGGGCCGAGGGCTTTCATCGCCATCTGACGACTACGGCGGTGTCTGTATCGGACGTTATCCCGCGGACTTCCGACTCGAAACGCCCACTCAGTCACACACCGCGCTGAACGGCCGGACCGAGAGAGATGGATTCATACGCGGGGGCCGCCTACCTCGCGTCAATGGCAGCAGCGGACGACGCCGAGGCGGACACGACGGGGATCGACGGGCCGCTGTGGACCGAAACCCAC
>PXRS01000056.1 GCA_003023785.1 Halobacteriales archaeon QS_5_68_33
TGCTCGGTCTCGGTATCCCGGCCGCACAGTGGGAGTACGACGTCGAGCACCGCGAGTACTACAACGTCGGTCCGACGGGCGAGCGCGGACTCGAACGGTTCCTCGACCGGGTCGGCTTCGTGGATTCGCGGAGCGAAACGATGGCCGAAACCTTCGACGGCATCGACTCGCAGGGTCCGAGCGTGGGGACGATCGACGACGCCACGTGGGAAGTCCCGGTCGAAACCGTCGAAGCGGCCGGCACTGCGACCGTCTACGACGTCACCGTCGCCGGCGACCACGAGTACGTCGCCAGTTCGGTCGTCTCCCACAACAGCGGCGGTGGCATGGGCTATGCCTTCTGGCGCCTGCGACCGTACGGCGACGCGGTCGGGTCGACGGGGGGCATCGCCTCCGGTCCGATCACGTTCATGCGCACCTTCGACCAGATGTGCTTCCCGCCCGAGACGAGCGTCCTTACCCCTGACGGACAGCGGCCGATCGAGGACGTAGAGGAAGGTGACCTCGTCATCGACGAGAACGGAGAGCGCCAGCCCGTCGTCGAGACCATGGAGCGCCACGTCGACGAGGACCTGATCGAGATCGTCCCCGAGCGACGCAACGAGCCGATTCGAGCAACCGGCGAGCATCCGTTCAAGGTGGCTCGCGAAGACGGGTTCGAGTGGGTCGACGCGTGTGACGTCAGAGAGGATGACCGACTCGTCCTCGGTCACGCAGAGGACGACACCGGACTGGCGCTCGACGAACAGGTTTCCATCTCGGAGATCTCGTCGGGACCACTCGTGTTTGCTGACGGAGGGGTAACTATTAACCGTGAGTACTACGGTGCAGACAGAGGTCCTCAGCCCGAGTCCATCAGCACTGACGTCCCGATGTCGGCCTTTGCGACGGTCGCTGGCTGGTATCTCGCGGAGGGCTGTGTCGTCTATCGCTGTGGCATCCCGAACGAGGTAACGTTCACGTTGCACGCCGATGAGCGTGATTTCGCCGACGAGATCGTGAACGCGCTCGACGCGTTCGACGCACCGTCCCGCATCGAAATCGTGGACGATCGCGATACGTTGCACGTCCACGTCGAAAGCGCCAGTTTCGCTCAGTTCGTCGACGGGCTCTTCGGGACGGGCGCATCCGAGAAGCGCGTCCCTGATCTCCTCTGGGATGCGCCAGTCGAGACGCAAGCACGGGTCGTGGAAGCACTCTTCGACGGAGATGGCACGACCGAAACACGGGGGGAGAGCCAGCGGGTGAAACTACGACTAACCTGTGAAGCGGTCATCGACTGGGTATTCCAGGTTGGGCTTCGCTGTGGCGTCCAGTTCTCCCGGCACAGCAGGACCCCCGAAGGGGGGCAACCAACCTACTGGGTTAGTGCGAGCGTCAGCACGGCACTCGGAACGCCGCTCGAACGACTCTTCAAGGATGTTCCCACGGACTTCCGCGCCGTCGACAGAACGAAACAGGCCCACGGTCGCGAAGTCGTGGCCGTCGATTCGGTCGACCGAGTCGCCTACGAGGGACCGGTCTACAACGCTGAAGTCGCTGATACGCACACCTACGTCGCCGAAGACGTTGTCGTCCACAACTGCGAGACCATCGCCCAGGGGGGCGCCCGCCGCGGCGCGCAGATGGGCGTCATGCGCGTCTCGCACCCGGACGTCATCCAGTTCATCCGCGCCAAGAACAAGGACGTCTCCCTCGCGCATACCCTGCGGCTGAACGACCCGGACGACTTCACGCACAACTCCTTCGCCGACGCGCTGGAGGAGGCCCGCGAACTGATCGACGAGGACGGCAAGGTGCCGAAACACCTGCGCAACGCCGTCGAGGGCCACCTCTCGAACTTCAACATCTCCGTCGGGGTCACCGACCGGTTCATGGACGCGGTGAAAAACGACGAGGACTACACCTTCACGAACCCGCGGACGGGCGAGCCCCACGTCGCCACCGCCGAGACGAAGGAGCTGTACGGGATGTTCGGTCTCGGCGACCACGTCGAGGTCGGCGAGGTGCTCTCGGTGCCCGCCGCGGAGCTCTGGGAGCACATCGTCGAGGGCGCCCACGAGAACGGCGAACCCGGGATCATCTACCTCGAACGCGTCAACAAGGAACACTCCTTCGACGTCGAGGAACATCCCGACCACCGCATCCTCGCGACCAATCCCTGCGTGACTGGAGACACGCTCATCAGCACCGAGAGCGGGCTCGTGCCCGCCGAAGAACTGTACGAGCAGGGGGTCGCGCGCGATGTCGTGGTCGACGGCCGGCTTAGCGAGGATCGGCTCAAGGAGGCCAGCAGCGTCTACAAGACCGGCGAGAAAGACGTTTACGAACTCGCGACCGCCGAGGGGTACGAACTCCGGCTGACGGGCGACCACCGTGTCATGACCGACGAGGGCTGGGTCGAAGCCCGGGACTTAGACGCCGGTGACACGGTGCACATCCAGAACCGCAAAGGCGAGTTCGGTCAGCATGGTTCCCCGGAGGAAGGGCGCGTGCTCGGCTGGCTCGTCGGTGACGGTCACCTCAAGGACGGCGAGGAACGTGCGGTACTCAATTTCTACGACGAGGACGCCGGGATCTCCGAGCAGTTCGCGGAGGACGTGAACAAAGTCGTACGTTCACCGGTCGGAAACGCCGACTACGAGGTGGGCGTCAACGAGATCAGTCGCGGCGACGACTATCGTGGCGCACAAGCTGTCGAACAACGGATCCGGTCGGCTCGGCTGTACGAAGTAGCCGAACAGGTCGAACTTACAGAGGAGAAACATCAGGTCCCAAATGCCGTCATGCAAGGCAGTGAGCAGATGGCTCGGGGCTTCCTGCAGGCGCTTTTCACTGCCGACGGGAGCGTCCAAGGGGACAAGGACAATGGACGCTCCATTCGACTCGCCAACGTCAACCTCGACCTCCTAAAGGAGGTTCAACAACTCCTGCTCAACTTCGGTATCGCCAGCAAGGTCTACAAAGATCGCAAACCCGCTGGGACGAAAGAACTGCCGGATGGTAACGGTGGTAAAAAAGAGTACGAAACGGCAGGCTTCCATGACCTCGTTATCTCGAAGGACAATCTCGTCCGCTTCCGCGATGAAATCGGATTCCTTCGAGAGGACAAGAGTCAACAGTTGGAAAAGAGACTCGACTCGTCTGTCCGAGGTCCACAGTCCGAGTCGTTCACTGCCACCGTTGAGTCCGTTGAGTTCGACGGAAACGAAGAAGTGTACGATCTGACGGAACCCGACACTCATTCCTTCATAGGTGACGGAATAGTTATACATAACTGTGGTGAGCAACCGTTGGAGGAGTACGAGGCCTGCAACCTCGGGCACATCAACCTCTCGACGCTGGCGGCCCGGGACGCCCCGGACTGGCGCGTCTGGTTCGACGAGCACGGCGAGGCGTACGACTCTCACGAGGACGCCGTCGCGGCGTTCCTCGAGGAGGCCATCGACTGGGCGGAGTTCGACCGCCGCATCGAGATGGGGACGCGCTTCCTGGAGAACGTCGTCACCATGTCGGACTTCCCGGTCGAGGAGATCGAGGAGACCGTCCGGGAGATGCGCAAGGTCGGCCTCGGCATCATGGGCCTGGCCCAGCTGTACATCCAGCTCGGCCTGAAGTACGGCTCGGACACCTCCAACGAGGTCGCCCGCCAGCTGATGCGCCACATCAACCACGGCTCGAAGCGGGCCAGCCACGAACTCGCCGGGGAGCGGGGCACCTTCGGCGAGTGGGAGCAGTCCAAGTTCGCGAACCCGACCGAGTACCGCGAGTGGTTCGAGAAACAGACCGGCCTCGACGCCGACGAGTGGGCCGACGGCTTCCCGGTTCGCAACCACAACACGACGACCATCGCGCCCACCGGATGCGTTGAGGAGGACTCGCTCGTTTCGACGGACGAGGGGCTCCGACCGATCGGGGACCTCGACAACACCGGTGCGGAGTTCGAACAGTGGGGCGAGATCGAAACCGGAGTAACCACCGACGGCGGCACAAAGGCAGCAACAGCCGTCTACGACAACGGATTCGCCGACGTACGACGCATCGAGACCGAAGGCGGATTCAGCGTCGCGGCGACGCCGAACCACCGGTTCCGGACGATCACCGAGGACGGTGAGTATGCCTGGAAGGAGGCAGACGACTTCGGGCCCGGCGACAGTATCGTCCTCCAGCGAAACACGTTCGACGGTGGGGAGCGAGCTACCCTCGACACCAGCGAGCGGGAGAACTACTACCGGAACACCGACGACGACCTCGAACTCCCGGCGAGGATGACGCCGGAGCTGGCCGAGTTCCTCGGTTACTTCATGGGCGACGGCTACGTCCACGAGGAAGTCGGCGTCAAACTGGTCGTCGAGGCAGCTGCTGACGACCTCGACGCCTCTCTCCGCAACCTCGGCGAGTCGCTGTTCGGCGTAACGCCGACAGTGGAGGACCGAGACAGCCGTCACATCCTCTGTTTCGACGGTCGACACCTCTCACGGTATTTCGTGGACAACGGCTGGAAGAAAGCTGACGGCAACAACGGCGAGGGGGCCGCGAGCGCGTTCATTCCGGAGGAGGTCCTCCGCGGCGACGAAGCAATAGCGAAAGCGTTCCTCCGTGGCCTGTTCGAGGCCGACGGCACTGCCTCTCGGAAGGTCGAGCTATCGACGGCCTCCCCGACGCTCGCCGACCAGGTACAGACGCTGTGCCTCTCGCTTGGCTGTGTGTTCGTCCGGGACACGCTGGAGACGGCCGACATGGACGACCACTACGGCGACCGGCCACGCCACAGTGTTCGTGGCGCGAACAGACGCGAAGACAAGCGGTTCATCGAGGAGGTCGGCTTCATCACGAAGTCGACCGAGTTCGATCTGACGCCGCAGTCGTACAAGAACGACACGTACCCGCCCGCTGTCGTCGACGTACTCCGGGGAGTCGATGAGTACGATTCCGTCAGCGAGTCCGTCAAGAACCGTGTCAACCAGTCGCCTATCAACGGTTCCGTTTCCCGAAAGCTCGTCCGTGACATCGAGCAGGAGACGGGTGAAACGGTTTGTATCGACGGTCGTCGCCTGACTGACTTCTACGTCGCTACCGTCGAGCAGGTAGCCGACGACGTGGCTTACACGAAAGACATCAGCGTCCCGTCGAACAACACCTACATCGCCGACGGGTTCGTGACGCACAATACCACGTCGATGGTCGGCAACACGACCGGCGGCTGTGAGCCCATCTACAACGTCGCCTACTACAAGAACGTCTCCGACGACGTCCAGGGCGACGAGATGCTCGTCGAGTTCGACGACTACTTCCTGCGGGTGCTGGAGGAAAACGACATCCCCGTCGACCCCGTCAAGGAGGAGGCCCAGGAGCAGATGGCCACCAACGAGTTCGACGGCGTGGACGGCCTCACCACCGGCGAAGGAACACGCCGGCGTCCAGGTCGCCTGCCAGGAGGGCGTCGACTCGGCGATCAGCAAGTGTCTCGAAAAGGGGACGCTCGTCCAGACGGATTCGGGCGTGCGCCCGATCGAGTCCTTCGCGGACGAGACGCCCGATCCGGGCGAATTCGTCGAGGTCACGGAGGACGTGACGATCGACGGTGTCCAGATTGAGTCACAGTACTACGCCGGAGAGAAAGACGCGACGCGGATCCGCGTCGACAACGGGACGGAGGTCGTCGGCGCGACGGAGTCACACAAGGTGTTGACGCCCAACGGTTGGAAGGTCCTCGGTGACCTCGAAGCGGGGGAGTACGTGGTCGGTCGCCACGTCGAATCCCACGGTGACGGTAAATCCGATCTCGGGGTCGGTCGCACGTCGCCTGTCGCGGTCGACGGCGGTACGACGACTGCGAGCGGCCACGACCCGACCGTATACGAAAAAGACGTGACGCTCCCGGAGGAAATGTCACCGCGCCTTGCCACGTTCCTCGGGATGTACGCGGCAGACGGGAGTTCCATCGATTCCCGGTACTCGGTCGAGATCACCACGTCGTCGGAACACGTCCGCGACGAAGCGTGCGATCTGTTCGAGGGACTGTTCGGACGGACACCGACAGTCGAAAAAGACACACGCCACGCCGACCAGCGCGATACGGTCTACGGGGTGCATCTGAACTCCAAGCCGGTCTGGGAGTTCGTGACTAAACTGTGCGGCTCGGGAGCGTACGACAAGCGGGTCCCGCGCGAAGTGTTGCAGGGAAGCCCCGAAGAGAAACGCGCATTCGTCAACGGCGTGACTCTCGATGGATACGTGTCATCGCAGTCTCTCGTCGTGTACGGCGGCATGTCGAAACGGCTCGCCGACGGTATTGCAGAGCTGCTTCGGAGCTTCGGCCTCCCGAAGGTGTACGTCGGTCGCAAGTGGGTCGAAGAGTCGGAAGCGTACGCGTATCAGGTGCACGCGACCAACGAGGCGCAGGAACTCGTGACGCCGATCGAACCACACAAGCGCGTGGATCGGTTCGACCAGCGGTATCGAGTGTACGTCCCACAGGAGCACGTCGATAAGACCGAGTACGACTCGCGCACCCAGGAGTACTACGCGGCGCGGAGCTTCGAGCATCGCGACCGAAACTACATGTTCGACACGACAGCGGAGAAGCTCGGCATCACCGACGCTCCGCCGCTATACGAGGTGACCGACGTCGAGGACGCCGGGACCCGCGAGATGTACGACATCGAACTCGCCGGGCCCCACGAGTACGTCGTCGGTGGCGTCGTGTCGCACAACACCGTCAACGCGCCCAACGACTCCACGGTCGCGGACGCCGCCGAGGTCTTCGAGTACATCTACGACCACGGCGGCAAGGGCGTCACCTACTACCGCGACGGCACTCGCTCGAAGCAGGTCCTGACGACGCGGGCTCAGAACACGGAGTTCGCGGACATGGACGCCGAGGAGGTCGTCGCCCGGATCGAGGAGATCTTCGGCGGCATGGACGCGTTCCTCGAGGAGGAGGCCGTCGAGGCCTCCATCGACCACGAGGTCGGCGAGATCCTCGGCGCCGCCGACGGCGAGACCACCGAGTACGCCCGGAAACAGCCCCGGCCGGACGTGTTGCACGGCGTCACCCAGCGCATCGACACGGGCTATGGCAAGCTCTACGTCAACATCAACGAGGACCCCGAGAACGAGCGCCCGTTCGAGCTCTTCGCCAACATCGGCAACTCGGGCGGGTTCACGGCCTCGTTCACCGAGGCGCTTGCCAAGACCATCTCGACGGCGCTGCGTTCGGGTATCGACCCCCGCGAGATCGCCGACGAGCTCCAGGGCATCCGCAGCCCGAAGGTCGCCTGGGACAAGGGCGAACAGATCCAGTCCATCCCGGACGCCATCGGGACGGCGTTGCGGCGCTACCTCGACGACGAGATCGACAAGGGCTACCCCCAGCAACAGACGCTGGAGGAGACCGCCGAGGAGAGCGAGGACCCCGATCAGGACGTCGCGCCCGAGACCGACGGCGGCGCAATGTCGGCCGACGCCTCGGCCGGCGCCGACGCCCAGCAGGAACTCATCGAGGCCGGCGAGAGCCCCGAGTGTCCCGACTGCGGGTCGATGACGCTGTACTACTCCGAGGGCTGCAAAACGTGCGAGAGCTGTGGATGGAGCGAGTGCTGAACTGACGACCGGCGGCGCGGTTTTCCTCTCCCGATCGCCGCAGCTTTCGCGCGGCGGCGGCGCAGATGTCGAGAGGCGAGCGGCAACGACCGCTCGGGAGGGCCGAGTCCGGGTCGGGGTCGACCCGGCCGTTACTGTGTGGCTTCGACCCCGCGTTCGAGGGCGCCTTCCCGTATCTCGGCCGCGCGGGTGCGAACCCGGTCGACGTGGCGCTCGACGCGCGGTGGCTTGAACCCGAAAAACGAGGCCACCCAGTGCCGGTCGACGCCGGGGAGCGTCAGCAGGTAAGCGGCGAGGGTGTCCCGCCCGGCGCCGATGACGACCGGGGGAACGCCGCGCTCGCCGGTCCCCGCTTCCTCGAAGCCGTTGACGTCGAAGTAAACGTCGGCGTAGAGTTCGGCCAGATCCGGATCCTCGAAGACCTTGCCCTCGTGGTTCGGGGCCTCGAAGCGGTATCGCGTCGCGCCGTCGTCGTCGACCGCGACGATACGCACGTCGAGGACGTACTCCCGGTGGAGCGATTCGGTTCGGTCGTCGCAGGTCAGGTCTGCCTCTGGCATGAGAGTCGTGTCGGTTCCTACAGGTCCTCGGGCTCGAAGACGTAGACGCAGTCGTTCGGGTACGAGCGGTTGCTCTCGGCGAAGCCGTCTTCGAGACAGAGGACCCGGCCGTCATCCATCACGTAGACGTTGTCGACGTTCCGGAGCGCGTCGTCAGCCACCTCCGCGGGCTGGCTGAACTCGGGACCGACGATGACCGGTTCCAGCGTCGTAATGTTGTAGTCCTGTTCGAGTTCGGCCCGGTAGACGACGCCGCCGTCGACGCGTTCCATCCGGATGTCGCCCATGTCGTTCGAGAGATCGTCGTTGAACTCGGAGATGCCGAAGTAGACGTAGTCGCCCGGGCCCGCGCCTTCGACGCTGTCGACGCCCTCGGCTTTGTTGAACTCGATGGAGGCACCGATCTCCTTGGCGGCGGCCCGCGTCTCCAGGAACGGGACGCGCCGGAGGTCCGCGTCGATTCTGTCGGGTCCACGGCTCTCGTGCTGTCGGGCCCACTCCACGATCTCCTCGTCGGTAACGAGATCCTGGTTGCCGTTCTCGGCGACTTCGCGGTCGGCTTCTTCGAGCACCGAGGCCGTCACCGCGTCACCCTCGCTCCAGCCCTCGACGTGGGTCTCGAGGTAGTCGACCTGGGTAACGTCGTCGTACTCGGCGATCCAGGACTCGACCTCGCGGTTGGACGCGCTGCCCAGTTCGAGCCACTCGATCTCCAGGTCGACTTCCGAGGGCGGGTTCTTCGTGGCGGCCTCGGAGTTGGTCACCTTCGGGGCGTACAGCGTCCCCGAGAGGTCCATCGGGTCGTCGTAACTGCCGATCCGGTTGTCGGCGACGAACTTGTAGATCCCCTTGCTGTCGCCGTCGGAACAGCCGTAGACCGTCCGGCGGTCGGCCTGGAAATCCGGGCCCTCCCAGGAGGTGCGGCCCATCACCCAGTACTTGATGGGCTGTGGCGGGTCTGCCGTCGGTTCCCGGACGTCGACGTGGTACCCGTACCGGTAGGGATTGGGGTATCCCTCGCCGAGCGGCGTCGGGATGTTGGTGGCGTTCCCGGGTGACTGGTCGCGCTGTTCGGCGCCCAGGTGGTACGCGAGGAGTTCGACGCCGTCCAGCGCCCAGTAGCCCTGGACGTACCAGGAGTCGTCGCCGTAGTACTCGCTGACGGCGCCCTGGATTTCGGTGGGGTTGGGGCGGTTCCAGAACTCGTGGGCGCCGCGGAGCCCCCTGCCAGTCCCCTGCTCGACGATGTCACCGACCGTCGCGGTCAGCGACACCCGGGCGTGGGCGTAGTTCTCTTCGGAGGAGACCATCGTTCCCCACGGCGACAGGTCGCCGTAGCAGTTGATCCGGGTCCCGCCGAGGTCCCGCATGGGTTCGGTGTTGGCGAGATTGATAGCGTTCTCCAGGTCGGCCTCCCACTCCCCCTCCTCGGGCTGGCTGATCGGGATCCGGGTGATCATCCCGGGGCTGTTCTCCCAGCCCGTGAACAGGTACCCCTCGGTCTTGTCGCCGCTGGTGGGGACGAACTCGTTGCAGTCCGGGTTCGACGCCGCGTTCCCGTACTGGGTGCTCGCGAAGTTCCCGTTCGTCTCGAAGTCGCCCTCGTCGCTCCCGTCGCGCAGGACGATGTTCGTCCCGTCGGGCGTCCGGGCGACGCCGAGCAGTTCCGTCGGTTCGCCGTCCTGGTAGTTGATCGGGTCCTCCTCCCGTGCGAGCAGTTCGTACTCGCCCTCGCCGACGAGGACCTGCCGCTGTTCGTCCTCGGTCCGGGGGGCCGGTTGCTCCGAGAAGTCGTCGTTGCTGCCCGCCATCTCGAACTGGAACCCGCTGGCGTACCCGATCCCGGCCCGGTCGTAGGGCGCGGGGTTCGCTCGACTCGGGTGCTGGAGGCTGTACAGGAACGATCCGTCGTCGAAGACGTACGGGCCCGTCGCCTCGGCGCCGAAAGCGGTCGACGAGAACCGCTTGAGGTCCCCCCTCACCGTCGGCGCAGCGGTCTCCTGGTCCCGGTTCTCCGCGCTGGCGACGCCGACCACGCTCGCGCCCAGTGTGGCCGCGACCGACGTCTTCATCAGATTTCGCCGTGATATATCACGCATACACGTACCCGAAAAGGGGTCCGTGTAAAATCGTCTTATATGAACGGTCCGTTCGGAAACGTACTGCTTTGAGAGGTATGTTCGGCTCAATAGCCGACAGTTCGACTGGCGCGGAACTGTCGACACGTCCCGTCGTACAGCGGCCGGTTCGAAGGCCCCTGGCGGGTCACTGCATCGTCACGTAGGTGAGAAAGACCAGCGCGAGAAACTGCAGGCCCCGGAGGACGACGACGGCCCCCTGGACGCCGGGGCTGCCGGCGTAGAGCATCTGCGTGCTGAAAAAGAAGTAGACAGCCAGCAGGTTCTCGACGAGCATGACCGCGACGAACGCGAGCAACCCGAGGATGAGGTTCGTGCGGAAGGTGCGGTAGTTGCGGAGCCAGACGACGCCCAGCGCGCCCAGGAGGACGACGTTCAGGGCGGCGAGCGCGGTCGCGACGGTCAGCCAGGGTCCCATTGCCATAGTTAGTCCATCCGGTCGGTTATCTCTTCGAAGGTTTCGCGGTGGTGCTCGAAGCGGTCGGTGAGGAAGTACATCGCGCCGTAGTCGTCACCGCCGCGCTCGACGACGTCGTGGTCCAGCAGGACGTCGAGGTGGTGGCGGACGGTGTTGTAGTCGACGTCGAGTTCGCCCGCGAGTTTGTTCGCGTTGCGCGGTCGCTCGTCGACCAACCTGATGATGCGGGCGCGGTTCTCGCCGCCCCGCGTCCCCGCGAGCAGGTACCACAGTGCCTTCTCCATCGAGCGTTCGCGTGGTTCGATACGTCTGCCATCTGGTTTACGTGTGCTGGTACGCACGAGGCACCACGGGCGCGGTGGCCCGTGGCTTCGCCGTGGTCTCCGGCGCGAAGCCAGCGAGCCGAACACACCGAGACTGCCACCGCAACAGAGATCATCTGTTGTCGCCGTAGCGGGTGTGTCCGTGGGCGTCCGCCCCTCCACGAGGGCGCGACACAGCCCGGCGTACCGCGTTTTCTCCCGAAGCGGGTGCGCGGGTTCTGCGAGGCCGAGAACGCGGGTTGCGAGCGGACGTACCGCGTCCCGACAGTTAAAAACAGGGTATTCGCCGGGCGGGCGAATCCCGGAAACGATTTAGAACCGACCGTATCACCATCGGGGGCGGTTCGACACGGCGTCGCACTCGACGGAAACGCTTACTTCGCCCCCGCAGGGACGGGAGAGTATGGACACGGCCGAGCGGTTCGACCTCGCGACGCGCAACACGGCGGAGGTGGTCGAGGAATCGGAACTCGAGGCGCTGTTCGAGGAGGGGTCCCCGTCGGCCTACATCGGCTACGCGCCGACCGGCGAGATGCACATCGGCCACTTCACGACGATGCGCAAGCTGGCCGACTTCCTCAACGCCGGCATGGAGGTCACGGTCCTCATCGCGGACCTGCACGCCCACCTCGACGACAACAAGAGTCCCTTCGAGTTGCTGGACGCCCGCTCGGCGTACTACCGGGAGTCCATCGAGGCGATGATCGACGCCGCCGGCGCCGACGCCGACGCCATCGAGTTCGTCCGCGGCAGCGACTTCGAACTCGACGAGGAGTACACGCTCGAACTCCTCCGGATGGCCGCCGAGACGACCGTCTCCCGCGCCCAGCGCGCCGGGAGCGAGGTCGTCCGCGAGTCCGACTCCCCCAAGCTGGGCAGCCTCCTCTACCCGCTGATGCAGACGCTGGACGTCGGCGCGCTCGACGCCGACGTCGCCTACGGCGGCATCGACCAGCGCGGCATCTACATGCTCTCGCGCGAGGTCCTCTCCGACCACGGCGGCCAGGCGCCGGTCTGCATCCTCGCACCCCTCCTGTCGGGGCTCTCCGGCGGGAAGATGTCGGCCTCGGACGACGCCTCGAAGGTCAACCTCACCGACGACTGCGACGCCGTCGTCGAGAAACTGGACGGGGCCTACTGTCCGGCGGGCGAGCGCGAGGACAACGGCGTCCTCGAGTACCTCGAATACCTCGTCTTTCCCGTCATCGCGGAGCGCGGGGCGGAGTTTCACGTCGAGCGCCCCGAGGAGTACGGCGGCGACCTGACCTACGACTCCTACGCGGACCTGGAGGCGGATTTCCGCTCGGGCGAGTTGCACCCCGCCGACCTCAAGCCCGCCGCCGGCGCCTACATCTCGAGGGTCATCGACCCCGTGCGCCGGCACCTCCGGGAGCGACCCGAACTGCTCCGCGAGGCCTACCCCGAGACGTACGACTGAATGGTCGAGGACCCCGCTCCGGACGAGGAAGCTCCGCTCCCGGGAGAGGGCGACGCTCGCACGCGCGCCGCCGTCCGGGCCACGTACGACCGCATCGGTACCCACTTCGCCGAGACCCGGGTCAACCCCTGGCCGGAAGTCGAGGACTTCCTCGACGGCCGGACGGGCGAGATGGGACTCGACGTCGGCTGTGGCAACGGTCGACACACCGAACCCCTGGCCCGACGCTGTGACCGGACGGTCGGGCTCGACGCCAGCCGCGCGCTCCTCGACGTGGCCCGCGAGCGGAACCGCGCCCGGCCATCGCTCCTGCAGGGCGACGCCGCGCGATTGCCGCTCGCGTCCGGTTGCGTGGATCTGGCGGTGTACGTGGCGACGTTACACCACCTCCCGACGCGGGCGGGGCGCGTCGCGAGCCTGACCGACCTCGCGCGGGTCCTCGTGCCCGGTGGGCGGGCGCTGGTCAGCGCGTGGTCGACCGAACACGACCGGTTCGACGCCGACGAGGGGTTCGACACGACCGTCGACTGGACGTTGCCCGGCGGCGAGACGGTCGCCCGGTTCTATCACATCTACGACCCCGACGAGTTCCGGGCGGACCTGTGCGAGAGCGAGGTCGACGCCCGCTCCGTGTGGGTATCGAGCGGGAACTGTTACGGGGTGGTCGGTCCGGAAGGGAAACACCCTTAGTCGGCGGTCGGATACGTGGGGGTGAGCGCCGGTGTCCGGCCGAGCGGCGTGAGATCGGGCACGGCGCGAACAAGCGTGCGCCGGTGGTGAGCAAATCCGGAGGATTTGCGAGCCTCGGCGCACGAGCGAACAAAGTGAGCGATGTGCGCCGGTGGTCTAGCGGTAGGACCTGAGCCTTCCAAGCTCATGGCCCGGGTTCAAATCCCGGCCGGCGCATGGTGAGGCGCGAACGAAGTGAGCGCCTCGAAGCGCGAACGGCGACCGAAGGGAGCCGTGAGCCCTTTGCGAGGAACGGACGTGGCGAGCAAAGTCGCCGGAGGGATTTGAACTACGCGAGTCGCAGCGGCCGAGCGAAGCGAGGCCGACCGCATCAGTCGTCCGAATCCTCGAAGACGCCGCTCGGGATGCGCTCGCGCACGGACTCGGGGACGTCCTCGGGCGAAACGTCGTCTTCGGTGAGGGCGGAGACGGGGACGTCCTCGGGGCCGAACTCGGGGTCGAACAGCTGGAGCGCGGTGTTGATCGTCGACCAGTCGTCCTCTTCGGCGGCGTCGCGCAGGCTCCGGGTGGGCGCCGAGAGCAACTGGTTGACGATGGCGTCGGCCATCGCCTCCACGGTCTCGCGCTCCTCGGCGTCGAACTCGCCGCGCTCGAAGGCGGTGTCGAGTTCCCGCGCCTTCACGCGCTCGGCGCTCTCGTACATCGCGGAAATGACGTCGTCGGCGCGCTTGCGCTTGTACTGGGCGAGCAGGTGCTCGAACTCGACGTCGATCATCTCCTCGACCTGCGCGGCCGCGGCGGCCCGCTCCTCGCGGTTTTCGTCGGCCACGGACTCCAGCGCGTCGATGTCGTGGACGGTCACCGACTCGCACTCGGCGACGGCCGGCGGGACGTCCCGCGGGCGGGCGATGTCGACCACGAACGTCTCGCCCGCGCCGGTGAAGGAATCGGCGTCGAAGACGTACTCCCCGCTGCCGGTCGCGGTGACGACGACCGACACCTCCGGGAGGATCCCCTCGACGGCGTCGAGACCGACGACCGTCGCCTCGGCATCGACGAGCGAGGCGAGGTTCCAGGCGCGTTCGGGCGTCCGGTTGGCGACGTAGAGCGTCTCGACGCGGTCGGCGAGGCTCTTGGCGGCGAGCCGGCCCATGTCGCCGGCGCCGACCACGAGCGCGGCCTCGGCCAGCGCGCCCTCCTCGTCGGCGAGCGCAACGGCGGCGCTCGCGACCGAGACCGAACCCTCGTTGATGGCCGTCTCGGTGCGGGCGCGCTCGCCGACGCGGATGGCTTTCGTGACGCCCTGTTCGAGGACCGGGCCGATGCCGTCGGCGTCGTGGGCGGCCTCGAAGGCGTCGCCGACCTGGCCGATGATCTGGTCCTCGCCGACGACGAGCGACTCCAGGCCCGCGGCGACGCGCATCAGGTGGCGCAGAGTCCCCTCGTGACCCATCTCTTTGACGGCGTCGGGGGCGACGTCCTCGAAGAAAGCCGCGAGGGCGGCCTCGCCGTCGGATGCCTCCTCGGTGACGACGTAGGCCTCGACGCGGTTGCACGTCTGGATGACGAACGCCTCCTCGACACAGGGGACCGAGACGAGTTGCGAGACGCCGGAGCGGTGGCTCTCGACTGCTGCGGCCTCTATCTCGTCGATGCTCGCCCGGTCGTGGGCGACGCTCGCCCCGGATATCACGCCTTTCCCGGTCACGACAGATCACCCGTCACGTCTTCGATCACGTCCAGTGCTACCGATCGTGGCTTCGCACTCCCACTATCTAAAGCCTTCCAAACTTCGGGCGACCTGACAACGGCCCGCACGGCCGCTCGGCGCTTTTCGACCGGCAGGCCCCGGTCCTGCAATTCCTCACGTAATTCTCCCGTCAGGTCGGCCATCGCCCCCGCCCCCGCGAACTCGGACTCGACTCCCTCGCGAAGGTAGCGACTCAGCGCCGGGCTCGTCCCGCCCGTCCCGACGGCGACCACTACTGGGTCGTCCCTGACTGTCGCGGGGACGACGACGCCCCCGGGACCGCGCTCGTCGTGTCTGTCGGCGCGGTTGTGGAGGATCCCCCGCTCGCGGGCGGCAGTCTCGGCGGCCCCGTTGACGGCCTCGTCGTCGGTGGCGGCGACGACCAGCGCGGGGTCGGTCCGCTCGACCCATCCCGCGACCGCTCCGGGACCGGGCGCGGCCCGGACTCGCTTTGCGTCCCCGAACGACTCGTCGACGAACGCCGGGCTGACGACGACGACGTCGGCCTCGCGGGCGAACCGGCGTGCCTTCCGCGCCCCGACGCGCCCGCCGCCGAACGCCAGGACCGTCTCGCCCTCGAAGTCGTGGAGCAGCGGGATCATTCGGCCTCGCCCGGCGACGCGTTCGCTCCCTCACGCTCCGAACTCTCCGCCGTGCCGTCGCCGATTCCGCCGTCCGTGTTGGCGTCGGCCCGCTCTTCGAGACGGATGCCCGTCTTCTTCAGGATCTCCGTCGAGAACAGCGTGTCCCAGTCCGCCCCGGAGACGTCCCAGTGCTCGGCCATGCGGTCTCTCACCTGCCGGACCCGGCGGTCGCTCTCGGCCTCGCTGCGACCGTGGGTCATCGCGAAGAAGTTGTACGGCCACACCCCCTCGTGGCGGGGCCGCCGGTAACAGTGCGTGACGAAATCGAACGACGCGACGGCGAGTCCCACGTCTTCGACGACATCGTCGGGGACGTCCCAGACGGTCATGCCGTTCTCCGTGTAGCCCAGCGAGTAGTGGTTGGGCACCGCGCCCACCCGCCGGACCTTCCCCTCGGCGTCGAACCGCTTGACCGTTTCGAGGACCCACTCGACGTCCGCCCCGAGCGTCTCGGCCACGTCCCGATAGGGCGTCCGCGAGAGCGGCAACCCGCCCTGGATCTCGACCACCAAATCCCGCTCGCGGGGCGTCAGCGTCGCCTGGTCGGTTGGTTCGACGTCCGGCCCCAGGTCCGAGCGGTCGATACCGCCGTCGAGGTCTTCGAGGGGGCCCTCGACCGGGAACTTCGCCTCGACGTGGAACTCCCGCTGTTTGGGGAGGTTGTACGTCTCCTGGCCGGTCTCGTCCTCGATGGCGCCCAGCACTGCCGCGACGCGGTCCTCCTCGGCCACCGACACCACGAACCACATGTTCAGGTGGGGGTGTTCGCGCCGGTAGTTGTGGGCTACCTCGGGGTGGGCGTTGACCCGTTCGGCGACCTCGTCGAAGCGCTCTTCGGGGGCGTGCATCGCGACCAGCGTCGCCGTCCCGCCGATCGCTTCGGCGTCGATGAGCGCGCCAAAGCGGGTCAGCACGCCCGCCTCGTCCAGGTCGACTATCCGCTCGTGGAGGTTCGCGGCGGAGACGTCGACCCCGTGCTCGCGGAGGGCGGCCGCCGCCGGTTCGTAGGGCTCGGCGACGACCGGGAACCCGCCCTGGTAGGCGTTGAGTATCGCCCGGTCGGTCGCGTCGAGTTCGGTCATATCCCGTCTCCGGGTTGCCCGCGTAAAAACCGCGCGCCCGACCCACAGCGGGGTGGCCGTTTCCCGGGCTCGCGGCGTTGCTGGTCGGTCGCGTCTCGATGGTTCCCGGGGGGGTGGTCCGGTCGCCGACCGCCCGGCCATCTCCCGGCCGAGCTCGGGGACGAAGCACTATCAGTATAGCCCCCCGGACAGCACCGGTTCAACTCATATTGGAGACAGTCTCATGCTCGCATGGATCGTCTCTCCGGTCGTGATGAGCAGCGAACCGAGCGCCGCGCCGAACCGGTCGGTCGCGGAGCACTGCCTGACTGCTGCAGTCGTGCGTGCGATCGTGGGACTGCACGACACGGACCCGACGGAACTGGACGTCCGCCTCGCAGACTACGTCGACCCGGACGCGCTGAACGCGCTGTTCGGGTGGGGCGACCGGACGAACGACGGCCGCGAGACGGCGGTGGTCCGTGCGTGACCGACCAGGTACGCGGCCGGATCCCCGAGACCAGGTTCACCGAGATCGGGGCGGAGGACGGAACGGTCGCGCTCATCTCCGACGTGTCGAACGAGCGCGCCTGGATCCAGTCGACCGAGGCGGTGGCGGTCGAGCGCTGATACCCGGCGGATATCCCCTCCGTGACGAGCAGTTCGAGCCGAGACACCGGGAGCGCGAAAAAAGGACTCGGCGGCTGCGCGGTCGCAGTACGGGACCGGTGTGGCCTCCGACGTGGCGGCCGGTCAGGAGACCAGCACTTCGCTCTCGTCCTCGTAGATGGGGTTGGCTTCGCAGAGCTCCTGGACGATCTCGGCGACCTCACCCTTCACGTCGTCGTCGCCGATGTTGTCGATGATCTCGGCGATACAGTGGCCGACCGTCTCGGCGTCGTCCTCGTCGAAGCCGCGGGTGGTGATCGCCGGGGTGCCGACCCTGATGCCCGAGGCGACGAACGGCGAGCGCGTCTCGCCCGGGACCGTGTTGGCGTTCAGGACGATGCCGACCTCCTCCAGGGCCTCCTCGGCCTCCTTGCCGGTGACCTCCGGGTGGGAGTCCCGGAGGTCCACCAGGACGAGGTGGTTGTCCGTCCCGCCGGAGACCAGCGAGAAGCCGTGTTTCTCGAGGTGTGCGCCCAGCGCCTTCGCGTTGGCGACGGTCTGTTCGGCGTACGCCTCGAACTCGGGCTGGAGCGCCTCCTCGAACCCGACCGCCTTGCCGGCGACGTTGTGCATCAGCGGGCCGCCCTGCGTGCCGGGGATGATCGCTTTGTCGATGTCATCGCCGTACTCCTCGTCGGCCATGATGATGCCACCCCGACCCGAGCGGATGGTCTTGTGCGTCGACCCGGTGACGAAGTCGGCGACGCCCACCGGCGAGTCGTGGACGCCCGCCGCGACCAGCCCCGTGATGTGAGCAATGTCGGACAGGTGGTAGGCGTCCACGTCGTCGGCGATGGCCTGGAACGCTTCCCAGTCGACTTCGCGGGGGTACGCCGAGAAGCCCGAAACGATCATGTCCGGGTCGAATTCCCCGGCGTGGTCGCGGATGGCCTCGAAGTCCAGGCGACCGCCCTCGGGGTCCACCTCGTAGTTCTCCACCTCGTAGACCTGCCCCGCGAAGTTCGCGGGGTGGCCGTGACTGAGGTGCCCGCCGTGGGTCAGGTCCAGCGAGAGGATCTTCTCCCCCGGTTCCAGCATCGCGAGGTAGACGGCCATGTTCGCCTGGGACCCCGAGTGGGGCTGGACGTTGACGTACTCGGCGCCCCACAGTTCCCTCGCGCGGTCGATGGCAAGTTGCTCGACCGTGTCGGCATGTTCACAGCCACCGTAGTAGCGCGACCCCGGGTACCCCTCCGCGTACTTGTTCGTGAGCACCGAACTCTGTGCCTCCAGCACCGCCTCGCTGACGTGGTTCTCGCTGGCGATCAGCGCGAGCGTGTCCTGCTGGCGTTCGACCTCCGCGGCCAGCGCGTCGGCAGCCTCCGGGTCGACCTCCCGGACCGTCTCGTAGTTCATGCCGGTACCTCGGGACCCCCGCGACAATAATCTATCTTTCCGTGGTCGTCGCCACTTCCGGCGTTGGGGACATGCCACCGCGTTGCGCTGGTCCGTCCACGCGTCGCGCCGTCCCGGACACGCCGTCAGTGACCGAAGCGGTCCGGCGAACCACCCAGCATCGGGGCCGCAATGTCGCCTGTATATGACGCCACGGAATGTGAAGTACCGCGGGGACAAGCCCCGAGGTTTCACCGTTTTGACCGCACGTTCCAAACCGGGTCGTGCCGTCGCAGGCGAATCTAATTCCCCTCGACCTTCCTATAGTGGGTCGGCTGGAATTCACACCCGAACGCTCGATGCGTCCGTGAGGGTCGGCGGCTCCCCCCCGCCCGACAACTCCCGTCGCACCACGCCGAAGACACGGATTTTGAGAGGAGTCGCATTTCCAAACCGTCTCAGTCAGCGTTGGATTAAGGTCTTTAACCCGTCTTTGTGGGTTTCTGACTGTCTCAACTGTACGAACTGTGGGCTGCTTAATCTTTCGACGGCCTTCACCCTCGGGGGCAAGTGGTTCGAGACGCCGCAGGCGTCTCGTCATCACGGAAATCGAAGATTTCCGGACGACCCCGAGGCACTCGGCCTGCTCCGCCTGTGTAGAGAATTCAACCCGTCGTCCTCGTTAAAATTAAGTGTGATAATCCGAAAATGAAAAGGAACGTATGACAGCGAACGTCTTCGCGGACGACGTCGGGGAGGTCCTCGCAGAGACGATAGGTGGGGACGACGGGGGCGTGTACGCCGTCAACTTCGGGGCCGGGACGATCCCGGACCTGGTCTTCCGGTTGCACGACCTGGACGACCCGCCGGCGGTCAAACTCCTCGTCGACTGGGACGACATCACGGCCGCGACGGACGATTTCATGGTCGCCGGGCACGCCGCCGACCTGGTCGCCGCCGACGCGCTCTCGGTTCGTCTCCTCCCCGACCTGCCGCGGGCGTCGCTGTTCGTCTCCGGGTCCGAGGTCGTCTCGCTGGTCCACGCCGGCGACGGCGTCGGGGGCCTGACCGCGACCGAGTCGGCGTTCGTCGAGGACGCCTGGCGCCGCTACGACGAGGCCTGGGTCGACGCCGAGCCCCACAGCCTGCGGACCCCTCCCATCACCGACGTTCGCGAGACGCTCGCCGCCGAACTCGGGAGGCCGGTCCTCGACGACTTCGACGCCATCCTCGGCGAGCTGTCGTCGGTCACCGGCGAGGACGGCCCCAACGAGGTGACGCTCGTCCTCCTCGCGGCGGCGCGCCACGACAAACTCCTCTACGAGGTCAGCAAGTGGGGCGAGAACGTCAGCCTCGCGAGCAAGGCGACCTTCTCCCGGTCGAAGAGCGACCTCGAAGAGGCCGGTGTCGTCGTCACCGAGAAAGTCCCCATCGACGTCGGCCGGCCCCGCCTGCGATTGCGCCTGGCACCCGACCTCGACGACGCGGGCATTCCCGAACTCCTGCGGACGGTCAGGGAACGCCTGGCAGACGCCGAATGATACGGTCGGTTGTACCGATGTACCGGTATTTCGCCGACCGGTTCGGCGACATCCGGAACTGATCGACAACCGACCGTCGGGAACCGATCCCGCAGACGGGGAACTTTACTTCGGGCCGTCCGTCGGGCGAGCCATGTCAGTCGGACTCGTCGGGGCGGGCCCGGCCGCGGCGGCCGTCGAGGCCGCGCTCGGCGACGTCGAGCGCGCCGTCGACTCGCTCTCGCCAGCCGATATCGGCCCCGAACACGACCTTGTCGTCGCCGTCGACACCGCCGGGGCGACCGCCTTCG
This sequence comes from Halobacteriales archaeon QS_5_68_33, assembly GCA_003023785.1. Lineage (GTDB taxonomy): Archaea > Halobacteriota > Halobacteria > Halobacteriales > Haloarculaceae > QS-5-68-33. Next base: position 20,463 of record PXRS01000056.1, read on the forward strand.
AACGCGTCGCCGACCGCGCGGGGGCGGCGGGCGTCCCCTACTTCGCGGTCGAACTGGGCGGCATCGGCGGGTATCCGGTCGTCGACGCCGCCGTCGCCGCGCTCTCGCCGGCGGGGCCGTGCTACCGGTGTCTCGCGACGCGGGTGGCATCGAACGCCCCCGCCGACGCCGACCCGGTCTCCCCGCCGTCGGACGCGACCGCCCGCTTCGCCGGCGCAATCGCCGGTCACAGCGCCGTCGACACGCTCGACCCCGGTGAACCGGATCCGACTGGTCGGGTCGTTGAACTCCCCCGGGTCGACCGGGCGCTGCTGCCCGTGCCCGGGTGTGGGTGTGGCGACGACCGCGACCGGACGCTCGACCGCGCCGAGGGGATGCGCGAGGTCGATGCGGCGCTCGCGGCTGCCGAACGGGGCCTCGACGACCGCCTCGGCGTCGTGGCGGAGGTCGGCGAGGCCGAGTCCTACCCCGCGCCGTACTACCTCGCGCAGGTCTGTGACACCGCGGGCTTCTCGGAGGCGAGCGCGGCGCGGCAGGCCGCCGGCGTCGACCCCGGGTGGAACGCCGCCTTCATGAAGGCGCTCGGGGAGGGCTTCGAGCGCTACTGCGCGGGGGTCTACCGCCAGTCCGAGTTCGTGACCGCGGCGGCCGCCGACGTCGAGGACGCCGTCGCGCCGTCGTCGTTCGCCGGACCGGACGACTGGCCCGAGGCGGTGGACGCCGACGAACGTCCCTGGGTCCCCGGCCAGTCGCTCGCGACCCGCGAGGGCGTCCGCCTGCCGGCCGAACTCGTCCACTATCCCCCCCCGGAACGGACCATCCGGCCGGCGGTCACGACGGGACTGGGGCTGGGGAACTCGACCGTCGAAGCGCTGCTCTCGGGCCTGTACGAGGTCGTCGAGCGCGACGCGGCGACCATCGCGTGGTACTCCACCTACGACCCGCTGGAACTGGTCGTCGACGACGACGCGTACCGGGAGCTCGCCGCCCGGGCGGGAGCCGAGGGGCTGGAGGCGACGGCCCTCCTCCTGACTCAGGACGTCGACGTGCCGGTGGTCGGGGTCGCGGTCACCCGCGAGGAGTACCCGAAACTCGCGCTGGGAACCGCCGCGGACCTCGACCCCGCGCGGGCTGCCCGGAACGCGCTCGCCGAGGCGGTGCAAAACTGGGTCGAACTCCGCGAGATGGGGCCCGACGGGGCCGCCGAGACCGACGGCGCCATCGGGGAGTACGCCGCGGACCCCTCGCCGGTCGAGCCGTTCGTCGACCCCGGCGGTCGGGTCCCCGCCGACTCGGTCGGGGCCGACACCGTCCCGGACGGCCGGGACCGCCTCGCGGCGGTTCGCAAGCGCGTCACCGACGCCGGTCTGCACCCCTACGCCGCCCGGACGACGACCCGGGACGTGCGGGCGATGGGCTTCGAGGCCGTCCGGGTGCTGGTCCCCGCCGCCCAGCCACTCTTTTTCGACACACCGTACTTCGGCGAGCGCGCCCGGAGCGTTCCCGGGACGCTGGGGTTCGAACCCGCGGTCGACCGGCGTCTCCACCCCTATCCCTGATGCGGTCGGTTGTAACTGTATCCCGGTGATTCGCCGGGCAGTCCGGCGAAATTCTCGACGGACTTACAGCCGGCAGCATCACGAAACCTGGCAGTTCCCGGAGGGATGCGAGGATTTATTTTGTGGTGTGTCGACAGTTCGTACGCTGGCGGGTTCTCGACGAGCACCGGCCAGAGAGACACATGGTTTCGGAATTCGACCTCCCGTGCGCAGACTGCGGTCAGGAACTGGTCCGCCGGCAGGTCGACAGGGCAGGCGACGCGCTGACGGTGGCGGAGTGTCCGTGCTGCGGGGGCCGCTATTACCCGGAGCAAGCGTTGAGTCGCCTCTAGATGGCGAACGTGACCCGGAGGATATCCCGGGTCCCGGGTCCGAGTCCGACCGCCGAGGCTGCGACGAGCAACAGGACCGCGTAGCGGGGCGACTCCTCGAATATCCGCTCGTCGAACAGCCAGACGATGGCGACCGCGACGGCGAGTTTCACGACGAGGAACGGCCACGACGTCCCGATGGCCGCGGAGAGCTCCGCCGGCTGGACCGTCCGAGTGACGTCGATTATCAGCCGGTTGATGACGTGTTTCGCGCTGTAGGAGTCGATCGGGTGGCCGAGCGTCGGCAGCCAGTCGGCGGCGACGACGTTGGCCACCCCGTCGATGGCGTGTGCCCAGAGGACGACGAGTCCGGCCGCCGCAGTGCCCCTGTTTATGTCGGGGTCGTACCGGTCGGCGCCGACGTACAGGGCGTATGCGAGAATCGACGCCAGCCCGACGTCGACCACCAGGACCTGCGGGTAGAAATCGACGTAGTCGGTCGCGAACGCGACCCGGAACAGGTAGGCGAGGGTAACCCCGAGAACGCCTGCGCCGATCCCGCCGAGCGCCCGGTAGCGGCTCCGGACGGCGTCGGCCGATTCGAGCCGCAGGCTCGCGAGGACCGCGGCAAGCGTCACGAGAAACACCGTCACGTAGATCACGGGGCTGATGAACAGCGTGTTCAGCGGGTAGGTGACGATGGGTTCGACGCCGACCTCGACCGCCCGGTCCGTGACGTCCTCGACGACCCGGAGGGCGCCGCCAAAGAGCATGAACGGGAGGAGCGCGACGACGAGTCGGCGGTTTCCCCCCACTTCGATCCGGTCGAGCAGATGCAACACGCCGAGTATCGCGAACAGCAGGACGAGCATGTACCCGACGGTCGAGACGGTCGTGTACCCCGTGTAGGCGACGACGCCCGTGTCGGCCGCGGCCCGACAGGCGGCATCACTCCCGAGCAACTCGACGCCATCGCCGGATTTGACCGCGCAGACGGCGTTGTTCGCGTCGGAGTAGATCGGCCCCCAGAAGTACTGCCAGACGAAGCGGTCGTACACCAGCCCCGGGAGGGCGAGCGACCCCACGACCAGCCCGCCCACCAGGGCGAGCGCCCCCCCGAGCCAGGCCCGCTCGGAGAGCACCTCCTCGGTTTCCATGGCGGGAACCCCGCCACGTACCCTGTTTAGTGTTCCGATACCGTGCGTACGGACAGCGATACCGGCGACCCGGCGGGATCCCGTCGGCGGAGGCGGTGGCCGTCCGGTCGCGTTACCGGTCGAGGCCGGCCGCGACGGCGTCCACCACCGCGTCGTGTGCCTGCCCGTTCGAGGCGACCAGCCCCTCGCTGTCGACCGTCCAGGGGTCGCCGTCGAGGTCGGTCACCGTGCCGCCGGCCGACCGCACGAGGTACACGCCGGCCACCGAGTCCCACGGCGCGTGGTCCATCGGGCCGACGACGGCGTCGAGGGCACCGTCCGCGAGGTACGCGAGCGTCGCCTGCATGCTCCCGAACCGGCGCGAATCCCCCAGGTGCTCGACGAGGCCCTCGGAGAGCCCGCCGAACTCCGTCGCGCCGTCGGCGAGCCAGCGGCCGACGACGCCCGCGACGAACGTCTCCGGGTCCTCGGTTTCGCTCACCGAGAGCGTCGTGCCGTCGCGGGTCGCGCTCTCCGGGCCCGCGGTGTAGACGTTCCCGGCGGCCGGGGCGTACGTCGCGGCCCCCACCGGTTCGCGGTCGACCGCCGCGGCGATGCTCGTGACCCACGTGTGCAACCCACGCGTGAAGTTCGTCGTCCCGTCGATGGGGTCTATCACCCACGCGTCGCCGGTCTCCGGGAGCGTCTCGACCAGCGGGTCGGCCTCCTCGCCGTCGACCCCCACCGGCAGGGCGTCCTCCTCCGCGATGATCGCGTCCCCCGGAAACTCCTCCCGGATGGTCGCGATAACCTGTCGCTGGGCGTCGCGGTCCGCCTCGGTCACGGGGTCCATCACGTCGGCTTTCGTCTCCACTCGCAGGTCCTCGCGAAACGACTGGCGCGCGACGGCTCCCCCGGCCCGGGCCGCGCGCTCGGCCGTCGCCGCTCGCCTGTGCGCGTCTGCCATACCGACCCTCCGAGGACCGGATGGAAATCCCCACCGCTTTCGCTACGCCCCGGGACTACCGCGTCTCGGCTTCCTCGGCCGCTGCCAGGATCGCCTCCGCGATGTCTTTCGCCTCGTCGGGCGTGTACAGCGTCTTGTCGCCCCAGGACTGGTCGACGCGAACGTACCCCCGCCGCGTATCGATGTCGAAAAACGCCGTGTTCTCCAGCGACGGCACCTCCTGCCCGTCCGGACCCGCGCCATCCGTTGCCATGTCACACGGTTGTGTGTCCCCCGTAAAAAACGATAGGGTCGACCCCTGCTCGCCCGTCGATCGGACGCCCGCCGACACCTCTATCGCCCGTGGTTGCGGACCGGCGATGCGACGTCGCGAAAACTTGCGAGGGAAGGGATTCGAACCACGGTCGGACGCTGATGCGACCTCTCTGCTTCGAATCCCCTCGCGCGTCTTTCGCACCGCGCTTAATGATAGAGAAAAGAATTGCAAAGGCAGTTTATGAATTGGAAGCCCCCGACCGTCTCGACTCGGGGGGCTCGCTGTGTGACTCGGTCGCTGCGCTCCAGCAATTCAGCCGGTCATCGTCTGTCAGCCGGGAAATCAGCCGACGTGGGTGGGATTGAAAGGGGCAGGTCGCTCAATCCATCCCGGGCGAGGTAAGCACGCGACTGCAGGGAGCGCGCGCAACGAGCCCCGGATGGTGAGCCGAGCGCAGTCGTTCGAAAATCTTCGATTTTCGTGATCACGAGAATCTTCGATTCTCGGACGACGAGGCGAACAGAGTTGAGCGACCTGGGGCTTTCGACACTCCGACTCCCAACACTTCTCTCGTTCATTAGACACGGCGCGATGCCATGCGAGGGAAGGGATTCGAACCCTCGGACCCCTACGGGAGCGGATCTTGAGTCCGCCGCCGTTTCCAGGCTTGGCTACCCTCGCACGCGTCGGCAGTTTGCGGGTCTCTACCGCTTGATACGGGATTCTGGGATACCCGCACTACGCATTCAGTGCTCGCCGTTATAAAGATTGCACGAACTCCCGTCTCGTCCGGTCCGGAAGCACCAGACCTCTCTCCCGTGACTCGTAGACGAATATCCAGCCATCTGCTCGCGGGGCGACCTCGTGCTCGGTGTAGCGAACGCCACCGTGAACGTGCTATCGAGGTCGGGAACGTGCGTCTCGGAGGCGACCGACAAAGTTGAAGTCCGTGCGTAGCGCACCGTCGGTCGTGCAACTGTTCTCCTCCAGGGAAGCCCGCCGCCGCGGGGTCCTCGCGGTCCTCCTCGTCGCCGCGTTCGTCCTCGCCCTCTATCTCGGGATCCGTCGGTACGCCTCCTTTGTCTTCGACGCCGAGGAACTCCGGCTCTGGATCGCACAGTTCGGCGTCCTCGCGCCGCTGGTGTTCGCCCTGATCCAGTTCCTGCAGGTCATCTTCGCACCGATCCCCGGCCAGATCGTCGCGCTGGCCGCGGGGTACCTCTTCGGCCCGTTGCTCGGGACTGTCTACAGCCTCACCGGCGTTCTCGCCGGGAGCGCCGTCGCGTTCGTGCTGGCACAGCGGTACGGCCGCGGGTTCGTCGAGGGCCTGCTCCACGAAGAGGTGATGACCCGCTTCGACGGCTTCATCGAGGATATCGGCTTCCCCGGGCTGCTCGCGTTCGTCCTCGTTCCGGGCCTGCCGGACGACGCGATCTGTTTCCTGGCCGGCCTCACGAAGTGGCGCCTCCGGACGTTCATGGTCGCCATCACCGTCGGCCGACTGCCGGCGTACGTCGTCACCGTCTACGCCGGCGACGAACTCGCGAGCGGTCGCCTCGAAACGGGCCTCACGCTGATCGGCGTCGTGGCCGTGCTCTCCGCGCTCGGCTACTACAAGCAGGACGCCATCCGGAACGGCGTCGAACGGTTCGAACGGCGCTTTCTCTCCTGATACGGCCGGTTGTCAATCAGTCCCGGATTCGTCGAACCGGTCGGCGAACTACCGGTAAATCGTTACTTCGCCTGCGGGTTGTTCGACCGGCGATACGTGCCGACCATCTTCCACAGCGTCTTCTCGGTGTTCTCGTCGCCCTCCGAGTCGATCTGCCGGTACAGTTCCTCCGAGACGGTGATATCGGGCATCAACAGCCCGTTACCGCCGGAATAGTATAAATCCCCGCTGAGTACTGTTCGAGTAAATTTTTAGCACCTACCTTTTTATTGGAGGGTGTCCTCGGCCGCTTCGCAGCCTGCGGGCACCCCTCCGACAGAAACGTGGGCGAAAAAGCGGGACCTCGCTGCGCTCACGGGTCGCTTCGCTCCCCGTTCGCTTTCATGGTTCTCGCTTCGCTCGAACCACGCACCGCTCGGTCCCGCGAACCGCGCTCGCTTCGCTCGCGCGGACGTTTGTCCGAATGGCCTCGCACTCAAGCCAGCGCGCTGCCGGCCCGGATGATCCGCCGTTCGCCCCACGCGGGGCCGACGAACTGCAACCCGACGGGGAGGCCCTCGTCGGTCTCGCCGGCCGGGACGGAGATGGCGGGCAGGTTCGCCATGTTGACCGGCGTCGTGTTCGCGTCGGCCAGATACATCGTCATCGGGTCCGAGAGGGACTCGCCCAGTTCCATCGGTGGGACCGGCATCGTCGGCGAGGCGAGCACGTCCGCCTCCGAGAGCGCCTCGTCGAAGTCCTGCTGGATCCAGGCCCGCGCGTCCTGTGCCTTGGCGTAATACTTGTCGTGATAGCCCGCCGAGAGCGCGTAGGTCCCGAGCAGGACCCGGCGTTTGACTTCGTCGCCGAACCCCTTCCGGCGGGACTCCGCGAACGTCTCGTTCCAGTTGCCGTCGTACCCGCCCGACTGCCCGTAGCGGACGCCGTCGAACCGCGCCAGGTTCGAGGACGCCTCGCTCATCGCGATCACGTAGTACGACTCCACGGCGTACTCGACCGACGGGAGTTCGACCTCGCGGGTGCTCGCGCCGCGGTCCTCCAGGCCCGCGATGGCGTCCCGGAACACCTCGGTGACCCGCTCGTCGGCCCCCTCGACCAGTTCCGTCGGGATGCCGATATCGAGGCCCGTGACGTCCCCGTCGGCCGCCGAGGCATACTCGAGGTCGCCGCCGTCACCGTTTCCGCCGTCCTCCCCGTCCCCGCCCTGCTCGGGCGGCATACGCGTCGTCGCGTCGCGCTCGTCGGGGCCGGCGATCACCGCCAGCAGTTCGGCGGCCTCCTCGACGGTGGGGGCGATGGGGCCGATCTGTTCGAGCGAGTTGGCGTACGCCACGAGGCCGTACCGCGAGACGAGCCCGTAGGTGGGCTTGATGCCGACGACGCCACAGAACGCGGCGGGACAGCGGATCGACCCGCCGGTGTCCGACCCCAGCGCGAGGTCGGCATCGCCCGCGGCGACGACGGCCGCCGACCCGCCGGAGGAACCACCGGGGACGTGTCCCGGTGCGGCGGGGTTCTCGACCGGCCCGAACGCCGACGTCTCCGTCGTGGTGCCCATCCCGAACTCGTCCATGTTGGTCTTGCCGGGGATGGTCGCGCCCGCCCGCTCGAGTCGCTCGACGACCGTCGCGTCGAAGGGGGGAACGTAGTCCTCGAGCATCGCCGACCCGCAGGTGGTCCGGACGCCTTCGGTGGAGATGTTGTCCTTGACGGCGACGGTCACGCCCGCGAGCGGCCCGTCGTCGGCGCCCTCGATGCGTTCGGCCGTGACGTAGCCGTTGTAGCCGGTCGCCATTCAGGACACCCGCGGGCCCTTGAAGCAGCCGTCCTCGGTCTCGGGGGCGTTCTCCAGCGTCTCCTCTCGCGCAAGTCCCTCCCGGGTCTCGTCGGGGCGCATCACGTTGGCGAGGTCCTCCTCGCGGTCGACCTCGGGCACCTCGTCCAGCGCCTCGAACGAGGCGAGGATGTCGGCGAACTGCTCGGTGAACCGGTCGATGTCCTCCTCCGCGAGGTCGACCCGCGCCAGCCCTGCGACGTGGCGTACCTCCTCGGAGCCGACCGCGTCGGCGTCGTCGCTCATACCTGCCGGGTGGCCCGGCGCGGCGGTAAGGATTTCGATGCCTGCCGCCGTCCCACCGATGCGTCCGGTTTCCCCCGACCTCTCTCCCGCCACCCCGGCGCTCACTCGTCGGTGCGTTCGCTCTCGGCCATCCCGGCCGTTTCACGGTCGATACGGTCGGTCGTACCGATGTACCGGTATTTCGCCGATGATTCGACGACATCCGGGACGGGCAACCTGCCGGAACCCCTTCGGTGATCGTGCGCGGCCGTTACCGTATCGGAAAGTTATCTTTCGGTTTTCGCCAAAAGATTTAAGTCGGCGCGGGCACAACAAAAGGGTGAAGAGAGCGTTCTGGCGGCCCCCGAGTCCCCAACCAATGACCGACACCACGACCCGACGATACGCGAGTACGCGCGAGAACGAACGCGAGAGCGAGGAGGAGAGCGAGGAGCGGCGCGACGAGGAGTTGGTCTGTCCGGAGTGTGCCGGCAACCTCGTGACCGACGAGGAGCGCGGCGAGACGGTCTGTACGGAGTGTGGCCTGGTCGTCGAGGAAGACGAGATAGACCCCGGCCCGGAGTGGCGCGCGTTCGACGCCAGCGAGAAAGACGAGAAGTCCCGCGTCGGCGCCCCGACGACGAACATGATGCACGACAAGGGGCTCTCGACCAACATCGGCTGGCAGGACAAGGACGCCTACGGCAACTCCCTGTCCTCGCGCCAGCGCGAGAAGATGCAGCGCCTCCGCACCTGGAACGAGCGATTCAGGACGCGCGACTCCAAGGAGCGCAACCTCAAACAGGCGCTCGGCGAGATAGACCGGATGGCCTCGGCGCTGGGCCTGCCCGAGAACGTCCGCGAGACGGCCTCGGTCATCTACCGGCGCGCGCTCGACGAGGACCTGCTGCCCGGCCGCTCCATCGAGGGCGTCGCCACCTCGGCGCTGTACGCGGCCGCCCGGCAGGCGGGCACGCCCCGCAGCCTCGACGAGATCTCGGCGGTCTCCCGCGTCGACAAGGACGAGATCGCCCGCACCTACCGCTACGTGGTACGCGAACTGAGCCTGGAGATCCAGCCCGCCGACCCCGAGAGCTACGTGCCCCGTTTCGCCTCGGACCTCGACCTCCCCGAGGAAGTGGAACGACGCGCCCGCGAGTTGCTCTCGACCGCCAAGGAGCAGGGCGTCCACTCGGGCAAGTCGCCCGTGGGGCTGGCCGCGGCGGCCGTCTACGCCGCGTCGCTGCTCGCCAACGAGAAGGTCACCCAGAGCGAGGTCTCCGAGGTCGCCAACATCTCCGAGGTGACCATCCGCAACCGCTACCACGAACTCCTCGAGGCCGAAGAGGACTTCACCCCGGCCTGACCGGGACCCTCCGTTCGCCCCTCCGTTCGCCCGGTTTCCGATCCCCTATACCGCCGGGTCCCGACGCCCGACCATGGAGACGACACGGCACTTCACGGCGACGACCTACGTCGTCGCGGACGGCGCGGTCGCGCTGCACGAACACGACGGCCTGGGGATGTGGCTCCCGCCCGGCGGGCACATCGACCGCGACGAACTCCCCCACGAGGCGGCGCTGCGGGAAGTCCGCGAGGAGACGGGGCTCGCGGTCGACCTCGTGGCCGAGCGCGAGGACGTCAGCTCCTCGACTGTCGAGTCGCTGCCCCAGCCACAGCAGCTCCAGCTCGCCGACGTGAACGTCCACGACGGGACCGTCGGACACCAGCACATCGATTTCGTCTACTATGCGCGAGCGGAGAGGCGGGAGCTCCGCCCGCGGGAGGGCGAACAGCCCGCGGCGGCGTGGGAGTGGTTCGCGCCTTCGGATCTCGCCGCCGACCGGGTCGACCCGGACGTCCGGGACCTGGGCCGTGCGGCGATCGAGGTCGTCGACGGGTGAATCGACGCGAGTGGTCGTGGCCGTCCGACGGCTTCGCTTTCGGACGGTCAGACGACCGGGACGGTCTCGCTGTAGAGCTGTCTCCGCTCCGGGACGTGATAGACGGAGACCTCGACGCTCTCGCCGGGCCGGAGGTCGGTGCGGCTCTCCTCGATCCGCAGCGAGATGGTCTCCCCGGAACTCCAGACGCCGTCGGTGTCGTTCGTCGAGGTCTCGCCCGCGATGCCGGCACGGCCGAGGGTGAAGAGGTGGTTGCCGGTGTAGTCGTCCTGTCCGAGCTCCGCGGTCGGGAGCCCGTGGAGCGTCGCGCGCTTGCGGTGGTCCGGGACGGAGACGTTGACCGAGAGGTTGGCCACCTCGACGGCGTCGCCGCTCTCGTGGGTGATCCGGACCCACTGCCCGTCGCTCCCGCTCCCGGCGTCGACGGGGTCGGTCGAGGCCGACAGGAACGGCCCGCCGGCGCTGAGGCTTCCGCTGGACTGGATCAGCAGGCCGCCGGTGACGGCCATCATCGCCACCGTCAGCGCGAACGCGATGGCCACCATCCCCTCCTTGGAGATGGCCCTGTCTCCGACGCCTGTTCGTCTCCCCCGCATGCAGTGCGGAGTCCCTAGCAGACCACCCTTCTTATGTTTTCCTGTAATCCCACAGGCGTCCGTCAGCGCCTCCACGTATTTTCGGACGTGGTCATTCAGGCGCCGCTTGAAGCCGTCCTGGCGGGCCAGGCGGTCGAGTTCGCGCGCCACGAGACTCCCGTACTGCAGCGCCTTCTTGTCCCGGGCGGCCGCCGACTCGGGCACCCACGCCCGGACCGCCCGGCGGAACGCGACCTTGCGCCCCTCGCCGGCCACCAGCAGTTCCCCGGGAAGCGCGAGCGCCGCACGCACCACCCGGTCGTGGAGCAGCGGCGCGACGGGTTCGACGCCGGCCGCCCGGATCGCGCGCAGGTCCCGTTCGAACTGGTCCGGCAGCCCCAGGGCCGTCTCGCGGCGGGCCGCCCGCACGGTGTCGGCCTCGACCCGCGGGTCCTCGGGCGCCCGCGCCACCTTCGCGTAGCCGCCGAACAGTTCGTCGGCGCCCTGGCCCAGCGCGAGGCGGTCGTAGCCGTCGGCGGCGACCCGCTCCGCGACGAGGTACAGCGGGACCGCGATCCCGACGTCCATCGCGTTCGTCCGGCCCGTCGCCGCGACGACGGCCTCGACCGCCCGCTCGATGTCGGCGTGCGTGACCTCGGTCTCGCGCAGGTCGCCGTCGATGGCCGCCGCGGCCGAGCGCGCCGCCGTCAGGTCGTGACTCCCCTCGAACCCCGCGACGTACAGCGGCGCGTCGACCCGCGCGGCGACCGCCGTCGAGTCCACACCCCCCGAGAAGGCGACGGCCAGCCCCGTCGACCCGACCTCGTCGACGCTCTCGCGGACCGCCGCCCGGACCGCCGCGACGGCGGCCCCCTCGTCGGTCTCGGGGGCGGGGTCCGGCAGCGTCCAGACTTGCCTGCCCCCGGGTTCTCCGCGGCCCTCACCCGCCGGGTCCCCCCGGAGGGGTCGGACGCTCCCCGCCGGGAGGAGTTCCGGGTCAGCCAGGCCCCCGGGGTCGAACGACCACGCGCTCGCGCCCTCGCCCGCCGCTTCCCGGTCGACGTAGACCAGTTCCCGCCCGAGCACGTCCCGGACGAGCGCCCCGTCGACGAGGCCGGCGAAGCCCGCGGTGCCCGGGAGCGGGTCGCCGCGCTCGATAGCCCCGCGGACCGTCGCCGCGCTCGCACCCCGGAGGTCGGTCTCGAGCGTCATTCGAGCAGCCCGGCGAGAAACAGGCGGACCCGCCGACGGGTGTTACCGACGGCCTGGCGGAGGCTGACCCGGAACGGCGTCCGGCGCGTCTGTAAGGCGGTGCGCCCCTCTCGTATCGCGGCGCAGATGCTCGACGCGGTGCGCTCCTCGGCGTTGACGAGCGTCACCGCGCGCCCGACCATCTCCGCGACGTGGGCGTCGCTGCCGGCCGTCTTCGGGAGCCCCTGCTTCGTCGCGAACCGGTCGGCCTGCCTGTTCGAGTAGCCCGTGACCAGCCGCGAGTTGTACACCTCGATGGCGTCGGCCTCGGCCAGCTCGTCCGGCCCGATCCCCTCCATGACGCCGTTGCGCATCTCCTGGTAGGGATGGGGAACGACGGCGATGCCGCCCTGCTCATGGATGCGCGCGAGCGTCTCCCGGAAGGGGAGCCCGGGCGGGACGGCTTCGGTGATATCGAGGCCGATGACGTGGCCCGCGGCGCTCGAGATCTCCATCCCCGGGATCCCCACGAGGTCGTACTCCGCGGCGCGCTCGACGGCCTGCAGGCTCGCCCGGATCTCGTCGTGGTCGGTCACCGCGAGGCCGTCGAGGCCGACCTCGTTCGCCCGGGCGAGCAACCGCTCGACCGAGTCCCGGCCGTCGTAGGACGCCGCCGAGTGAGCGTGGAGTTCGACCGCGTACACGCCCGCCCATTGCCCGACGGGAGGCAAAAACGGCTCGGTCCCGCTGAACTCCCGTGGTGCGGTCATACGGCCGCGTCGCCCCGTGCTGGCCGTCGCCCCTCCGGCGAGTTGCGCGTTCGGACCTGCAGGCGCCGTCGGGACGAGCGACCCTCCCACTCCCCCGACGGGGCAACCGTTTTCCCCCGGTCGGCCGTGCCGTCGTGCATGGACCACGTGGTACCCGCGGACAACGAGACGGTCGAGGTGGCGGAGGGCGTCCACCTGACGCAACTCGCCATCGGCGAGCGCATGAGCATCCAGCACCTCCGGATGGAACCCGGCGCCGAGGTCCCGATGCACGACCACCACCACGAGCAACTGGGGTTCGTCTACGAGGGCACCCAGACGTTCCTCCTCGATGACGACGAGACGGTCGACATCGACGCCGGCGAGTCCTACCATCTGGAGAGCGAGGAACCACACGCCGCGCTGAACAGGGGTGACGAGACGATGTACGCCATCGACATCTTCAGCCCGCCGCGGCCGAACCCGGGCTGGCTGGAGGAGTGATCCCCGGTCGAATCCTTCGCGTCCAGTCGCGGGCCGGCTACCGGCGGGGCGGACCAGCCCCACCTCCCGTCAGGACGGGGTAGCGGGCGGTGTCGGTGTCGACGTTTCCTCGGGAGTCGAAGTGTCGTTCGGCACCCTCGCGTCTCGCGGCGTCGATGTCCCGGCCGAGGGCGTCGGCGGGTCGAGTTCGTCGACCCAGTCCGGTTCCTCCACGCTGGTCGTGCCGACCCCGGAGTAGTCCACCCGGAGATAGACCCCCTCCCTGTTCTCGTTCCAGACGCGGTCGTACCTGACGACGAGCGTTCTGACGAACCCCTCGAGCGAGACGTACGCGGTCACCCGATAGTCGCTGACGGCCGTTCCGAGCCGGCGCAACGCCGGCGGCGGGGTCCCGGTGGCGTGCAACCGGTAATAGGTTTCGCCGTCCCGTTCGGTGGTGTTCACGTCGGTGTTCATCCCCGTGAGGAACCGTTCGATCAGCCCGCCACCGACGGCGTAGTCCGTTGCGACGCCCGGGTCGAGGGTCGTCTCGGTCGTGGTTTCGTTGCCGTCGACCCTGCGCAGGTACCCGCCGGTCTCGTCGACGAACAGCGAGTGGACGACCGGTCGGTCTCCGTCCCGCTGCTTGACGAAAAACCGGTCGTCGTCGACGAACACCCGCCGCGTGAATCCCTCGACAGCGGTCGGGTCCTCGGGGTCCTGCAGGTCGTAGACAAGCCGCAACTCGTAGGAGCGCCCGTCGAGGAACGACTCGTGGGCCGTCCGCAACCGGGCGGCGTCGACGGTCCCGCTCGGCGTAACGCCCGGCGGCCGCTCGCCCGGCGTGCTCGTCGGCGTCTCCGTCGAAACGGGGACCGGCGTCAGCGTCTCTGTCGGGTCGTCGGGGGTGTTCCCGCCCAGCGGCGCTGCCCCACACCCGGCCAGCGCCACGAGCGCGACGAAAACGAGCACAGCGTGACCGTCCATTACCGCCGCTTGGGACCCCGCACCCAATACGCTGACGACGATTGCCTGTCGCGGGTATCGGTTTGCCCGGGGTTTCGACCCTCCGGTCGTCCCGCTCGGTGAGACCGCGGAGACCGTGTCGATCAGCCGTGCTGTTCGAGGAACTCGCGGGCGATGGCGTCGCCGCTGGAGGCGCCGATCCGCTCGGCGCCCGCGGCGAACATCGCCTCGGCGTCGGCCCACGACCCGACTCCGCCCGAGGCCTTGACGGGGAGGTACTCGCTCATCACCTCGACGTCGGCGACGGTCGCGCCGCCCGCCGAGAACCCGGTGGCGGTCTTCAGGAAATCGGCGTCGGCGCCGACGACGCACTCGGCCGCCCGGCGCAACTCACCCTCGGAGAGCAGCGGCGCCTCGACGATGACCTTCACCGGGACCGGAACCGTCGCGACCACCTCCGCGAGTTCCGACTCGACGGCGTCGTCCTCGCCGGCGCGCAGGCGCCCGACGTTCATGACCACGTCCAGTTCCTCGGCGCCGGCCTCCCAGGCCGATTTCGCCTCGTGGCACTTCGTGTCCGTCGCGTGCTGGCCGTGGGGAAAGCCCACGACAGTGCTCACGTCGACCGCCGGGGCGTAGCTCTCGGCCAGTTCGAGATAGCACGGCGGGATGCAGACCCGCATGCCGTGCTCGATGGCCGCGTCGAGCACCCCGATCACGTCGTCCGGCGTCGTCTCCGGCCCGAGAACGGTGTGTTCGATCCGTTCGGTGACCGCCGCCGGATCCTCCTCGGCGTCGAGTTCCATGTCTCGGCGAACGGAGCGAGCGCACAAAAAACTCGCTCGACGCCGCGGGTCCGGCCGACCGGAACGCTTTCGACGCTCCGGGCGCCCGCTCGTGACATGCAGGTGTTGCCGAGCGGTCTGGTCCTCCCGCCGCTGCCCTACGCGGTGGTGCTCCTCGTCGCCACGGCCGTGCTCGTCGCCGTGCTCTCGCGTCTCGGCCCCGCGGTCACCGGCCGGCACGTCCTCGCGTTCGTCCCCTGGATGGCCGCGGGCGGCGCGCTCCACGCGCTCCACCAGTACGGCGCCGTCCCGCCCGCCCTCGACCCGCTCGCGGCCGCCCCCGCCGTCTACGTCTCCACCTTCGCCGCGGCCGCCGCCGTCTGGGTCGGCGTACTCCTCGCTTCCGGCAACGCCGACCTGTCCGGCGACGGCGGGACCGACGAGAGCGGTCCCGCCCCGGTACCCGCCGATGAGGGGGGCGCTACCCCGACGCCCGCCGACGAACGGAGCGCGCTGGCGCTGGGTGCTGCCGGCGGCGTCGTCCTGTTCGCACTCGTGGCTGGTGCCGCCGCGCTCGCGAGCGGCGGCGCCGGGACCGGCGGGTTTCTCTGGCCGCCGCTCGGCCTCCTCGGTGCGGTGGCGGCCACCGGCGCCGCGTGCTTCGCGCTCCGGTCGTGGCAACCGGCCGTCGTCGCCCATCACGGGACCGTCGTCGCGCTGTTCGCCCACGCGCTCGACGGCGTCTCGACGGCCATCGGCGTCGACATCCTCGGCACCGACGAGCGGACGCCCATCCCCCGGATGATCATGGAGTTCGCCGGGGCGCTCCCGACCGCCCCCTACCTCGGCCGCGGGTGGCTGTTCGTCCTCGCGAAGATGGCCGTCGCGGGCGGCATCGTCGTCCTCCTCGCGGACTACGTCGAGGACGACCCCACCGAGGGCAACCTCCTCTTCGCGTTCGTCGCCGCCGTCGGCCTCGGCCCCGCCGCCAACAACCTCACCCTGTTCCTGCTGAGCGGTGGCGTCTGACCGACGACGCCGGAAAACGCCGCTCACGGCTCCTTGGGGTCGCCGTTCGCTCGTCGAGGCCTCCTTCGGTCGGCCTCGCACCGCTCGCACCTCGCTATCGCTCACGGTTCGCTTCGCTCATCGTTCGCATCGAGGCGCTCGCTTCGCTCGCGCCTCGCTATTTCTCCCGAACCACCACGAACTCCGCCAGGTCCTGCAGGTACTCCATGGCCTGCGTGTCGGCGACGTCGACCCGCGAGAGCGCCGAGAGCGCCGCCTCGGACTCCGCCCGGGCGCGCTCGTTGGCCTCCTCGTGGGAGAGGTCGGCCACCTGGACCAGCGAGGGCCGCTCCATCGCGGCGTCGTGCCCCGTCGGTTTCCCCAGCTCGGCCGAGTCGGCGGTGGCGTCGAGCACGTCGTCGCGCATCTGGAAGGCGACGCCCACGCGCTCGGCGTACGTGCCAAAGCGCTCGACGGTGTAGGCGTCGGCGTCGGCCGCGATGGCGCCCAGTTCGGCCGCCGCGCGAAAGAGCGCGCCCGTCTTGCGGCGGGCCAGTTCCATGTACTCGTCCTCGCTCTCGGGCCGGGCGACCAGTTCCGTCGCTTCGCCCTCGCCGAGTTCGACCATCGCCTCCGAGACGGCCTGCATCGCCCGCTCGTCGGCCGAAAAAAGTGCGAAGGCCTCCCCCAGCAGGCCGTCGCTGGCGATGATCGCCGGGCCGTGGCCGTATTCGGCCCACGCCGAGGGCGTCCCGCGGCGCAGCTCGGAGCGGTCGATGATGTCGTCGACGACCAGCGACGCGCTGTGGACGAGTTCGATCCCCACCGCGAAGTCGACGGCGTCCTCAACGTCCCCGCCCAGCGCCTCGCAGATCAGCACTGTCACGGTGGGCCGCACCCGCTTGCCCCCGGAGAGCACGACGTGTTCCACCTCGTCGCCGAGTTCGTCGGGTTCGACGTCGGCCAGCACCGCTTCGATGCGGTCCTCGACCTGCCCCCGACGACGCTCCAGATACTCCATTCCCCCGCAACTCAGGGGCGGTGTCCCCTATAGCTGACGAACCACCTTTTTCCCGGAGGGGTGTCCTCGCTCGCTTCGCTCACTGCGGGCTCTGCGAACGGCCGGGGGAGTCAACCCGTCCGGGACGCTCGTGCCCCCATGACCGAACCGCTGTCCGACCGCATGGAGCGCCTGGAAACGGTCACGACCGAGGCCGCCGACGCCGGGACGAACGCGCCGAGGATCACGCCGAGGCCGGCCCTGACGAACTGGGAGTAGCGCCCTACCTGCTGGAGCCGTTCTTCGATCTCCGTCGTGTCGTCGGATCGTCGTCCGGAATCATCTCTCGTGAAAATCGGCTGTCGGTCGTAGTGGTCGCGGCCGGGAGCGGGGACTCCCCCTGTGACCGGACTCTCACCTACGCACTCGCCATCTGCCGACAGCTCTCGGCACACTCCCCCAGGACGTCGGCACAGACCTGACAGTGGTTAGCGTCGTGGGTGCTGCATTCCTCCGCACAGGCCTCGCAGGCCTCGGCACAGGCTTCCGCGAGCGCGGCGCTGTGCTCCGAGCCGCGGGCCATGAACCGG
>PXRS01000057.1 GCA_003023785.1 Halobacteriales archaeon QS_5_68_33
GACGCTGGCCGCGACCGGCTACGAGTACGACTCCAGCGTCGTCCCCGCCCGGTCGATCCCCGGGTGGTACGGCGGGGAACACCGTCTCCAGCGCCCCGCGCCGGCGACGGCGGTCGACCCCGACGCGCCCGCCGGCCTCGCGGAGGTCCCCGTCGCGGTCATGCCCGGTCTGGGCCTGCCGCTGACCGGCACCTGGATCCGGTTTTTCGGCGTCCGGTATACGCTGCTGGGGATGCGATGGCTCGCCCGCCGGGGGGTCGCGCCGGTGCTGTACGTCCACCCCTGGGAACTCGTCGACATCCCGCGAATCGAGGGCGTTCCACGGCGGATCTACGTCCGGTCGGGGGCGTACATGCGCCGGGCCGTCGAACGGATCCTCGCAGCGCCCTTCGAGTTCGTCCCGGTCCGGACGATCGCCGCCGGGGTCGACCGGAGCGGTTCCGGCGGTGAGACTCCCGGCGGTGGCGGTCCGGCAGACGAGAACCGACGGGGGGGCGACCCGTGACAGAACCGGATGACTCGGGCCGTTCGTCCCGTCGATGGGCCGTCTCGGTCCTGCAGTGGGTCGTCGCACTCGGGGCGTTCTGGTTCGTCGCCCGCGACCTCGACTGGGGGGCGACGGCCGCAGCCCTCGGGGACATTTCGGCGGTCGTCGTCGCCGCCGTCCTCGCGGTGACCGCCCTGGAGTTCTGCGCGCGGTTCGCGATGTGGTACGTCCTGGTCAACGGACTGGTCGACGCCTCGCTCGCGACCACGGCCAGGGTCGACCTGGTGATCAAGTTCGTCAACCACGTCGTCCCGTCCAAGGCGGCGGGCCACTCGGTCGCGCCGCTCGTCCTGCGCCACTACACCGGGGTCGAGTGGTCGGACGCGGTCGGCCTCGCCGGCGCGAATACGGCGTTGTACGCCGCGCTCTACGGGGCAACAGCCCTTTCCGGCGTCGCCTACTTCGGCCCCCTCACGGGGCGTCTCTCGGGCGGGTGGCTGCTCGTCCTCGTTTTCTCGACGGGCATCTACGTCGCCGCCGGGGCGCTGGTCCTGCTGGCGGGCCGCCGGATGGACGTCGCCGGCCGACTCGTCGCCCGCCTCGGAGGAGTCCTCCGGCGGGTGCCGCGAGTCGGCGACCGTCTCGCCGGCGTCGCCGGGGCGCTGCCGTCGTTCACCGACGACTCGGCGGCCACACTCCGGGACCTGACCTCGCGACCTGGCGTCCTCGTCCCCTACGCCCTCGGATGGATGGGCAACCTCGTCGTCCTCCCCGGTCTGCGAGTGGTGCTCGTGCTCGGGGCGCTGGGCGGGGGGTTCTCACCGCCGGCGCTCGCGGGCGTCGCGCTGGTAGCCGCCTACAGCGTGACGGTCCTGCCGCTGACGCCGGGCGGCGTCGGCGTCGCGGAGGCGTCGGCGACAGCCGTGCTGGTCGGCCTCGGCGTCGCACCGGAACTCGCGGCCGTGGCGGTGCTCGTCGACCGCACGCTGGGGGTGTACCTGCCGGCGCTGCTGGGCTGGATCCCCTCGGCGCGGGTCGACCTCGCCGAAGTCGTCGCTGCGGAGACGTGATACGGTCGGTTGTAACTCTGTATCGATGATTCGCCGGACGGGCAAATCTCGGAAATGACGTACAACCGACCGTCTCATACGGTCGATTGTAAATCGTTTCCGGATTTCGTCGGACCGGTCGGTGAAATACCGGTAAATCGGTACAACCGACCGTATCAGGCGGTAACTTCCGTCTCGTCCTCGTCCTCGTCTTCGAGGCGTTCCACGATGTCGTTGACGATGACGATGTCGCCGACGGCCTGGACCCAGCGATACGGGAGGATGACCCCGCGAGAACTCCTGGCGTCGGCGTCGAACAGCTCGTCGTTGACTTCGTGCAGCGCCAGCCCCGTGACCCCCTGCCGGTCGAGGTCGAGCCGCAGGTCCTCGACCTCACCCACGAACACGCCGTTTTTCGTGTAGACCTCGCGCCCCACGAGCGTCGTTATCTCCTGCGGTGCCGTCTCTGTACTCATATACGGTGCCTCGGCTGGTGGGGTCTTAAAATCTTGTTCCTCATCAGACGCTCGTCTGTCCGTCCTCCCGGGCTCAGGCCCGACATCTGGCTGGCGTGGACCCCGCCGGATGTGCGCCCGCCGGCCGCGAGGGCGTCATATGGACGCTCGTACCGATTGACCGGTATTTCGCCGACCGGTTCGACGAAGTTCGGAAACGGTTTGGCCCTTACCGAACTCAGTGAAACAACCATCGAATTAGTGATATTGTCACCGGTTGTCGTGCCAGATTCAGAGGTAATATACTGGCGGACAGAAGCCCTGATAGATGTCCGCCGAAACATGGCGGCGGCGAACTCTATCAACCGTTCTGTCCGTCAGTATAGTCAGCAAAGCAGGAATCGGAGAGCGATCGCGGACCAGACAGGCGGTCGCTCCATCACGTCGGTTCGCCTTCACGTGGAGACGGCCCGGCGTGCTCAGGCAGGTCATGATTGGTACGGAAGAGATATCCGAGATATAGAAACGCCGCGGCGATCACCGTGTAATCAATGACCGTCCCGAGATACGTCGAACCGAATATTGCGAGGGCGACGTAGTGCCAGATCCACATAATGACGGGGACGAACAGGAGGTATCCGACCCTGCGGGAGGGCGTATTCGTCCGCAGACAGGCGACGGCAAACAGCAAGAAGCCCGCGGCGATCAGTAATATGGACAGAGAAGCAAGAGCCGTGAGAGCTACCGGAACAGCTTCAGGGGCATTTTCGAGACCAATAATCCCAACAAGCCACACAACCGTTCCCGCGAGCCCGACGACGGCAAGCACGAAGGCCAAGAGAGCTGCCCCCGACAAGCGAGGTACACGGTCGTTCAGCCGGGGATAGAGGCCGATAACTCCAATAATGGAGACGACCAACCCTCCCAATCCCGTTCCTACCTCGGCAACACCGAGCCAGATGCTGGTTATCTCTGTGAATCCGGTGATCGCGCTGACGATGACGAATCCGACATACAGAACACCAGCGACGACGAAGACCGCTGCGTTCCGTTGTTCGAGCGATTTCCACATCGTGTTGGTAGCTGAC
>PXRS01000058.1 GCA_003023785.1 Halobacteriales archaeon QS_5_68_33
CGCGCGACGCGGTCCGTGATGGCGTCGTAGCCCAGTTCCTCGATGACGGCGATGCCCTCGCGGAGACCGGCGGGGACGGCCGGCGAGGCGGTACCGACCTCGAACCGGCGGGCGTCCGGGTGGAGTTCGTAGGGGTCGGCCTCGTCGTCGGCGAGGCTCCGGTAGCCCAGTTGCGCGGGTTCGAGCGACCGGGCGAACTCGTCGTCGACGGAGAGAAAGCCCGTCCCGGTGGGGGCGAGCAGCCACTTGTGGCCGGCCGCGGCGACGGCGTCGGCGCCCCACGCTTCGACGTCGACGGGGTGTTGCCCGACGGACTGGACGGCGTCGACGACGACGCGAGTGTCGGCGTCGCGAGCGATATCGGTCAACTCGGCGACTGGCAGGCGCGCGCCGTCGGTCCAGTTGAGCGAACTGAACAGGACGAGGCGCGCGTCGGCGACGGCCGCCCGGAAGGCGTCGCGGTCGACGTCACCGCCGGCGGCCTCGACGACCCGCACCTCGATGTCGTCGGTCTTCGCGAGACGCTCCCAGGGGAGGATGCCGGCGGCGTGTTCCTGGTCGGTGCGGACGACGACGTCGCCCGGTTCCCATTCCATCGCGGCGGCGATCCGGCCGATGCCGTCGGTCGTGCTCCGGGTGAGCGCCACCGACTCCGCGGGGGCGCCGACGTGGTCGGCGACGGCCGCCCGCGTCTCGTCCATGGCGTCGAACATCGCGGGGTAGGTTCCCGCGCCGCCGAAGGCCTCGTACTCGTGGTATTCGAGGGCGTCCTCGACGGCGTCGACCACCCGCCGTGGACTCGGCCCGGCCGCGCCCGTGTTGAGATAGACCGTCCCGTCGAGCGCCGGGATCTCCGCGCGTAGGTCCTCGGGATCCATCACCCGTATCGACGGACCCGGCGCGGTTAAGGCCGCCGACTGCGGTTATGGGGCGTTAATGAGAGCGTGCAAACTGCTCGCTTCGCTCGCAGTTTCTGCTAGCGTAGATTGCCGTTCGAGACGCGCGAGAGCGCGTCTCTCTGCGGTATGACGAACGAACCGCGAGCGAAGCGAGCGGCGAGCGAGTCATCTGTGCTGAACGGTTTTGAGTCCCACTCGACCCCCGCTCAACCGACAGTGTCCGCAGCCCAAAATCGGACCGGAGGCCGCCGCGATTATGCCCGAGGCCCGAACACTACCGGTATGGAGTTCGACCACGCGGGTATCGCGACCGACGACCTGGACGACCTAGCCGACCTCTACGACGGCCTCCTGGACGCCACACTCGCTCACGAGGAGGAGTTCGACGGCCTCCGGGTCGCGTTTCTGGACCTGGGGAACGGCCACCTCGAACTGCTCGAACCGCTCGAACCGCTTCCCGGCGCGGAAGGCGCCATTCCCCGCTATCTCGACGAACACGGGCCGGGGATCCACCACCTCGCGCTCCGCACTGACGACATCGAGGCGGCGCTCGACACCGCCCGGGAGGCGGGCGTCGATCTCGTCGACGAGGAACCGCGACCGGGCGCGTGGGGCCACCACGTCGCCTTCCTGCATCCCGCGACGACCGGCGGGGTGCTCGTCGAGTTCGTCGAGCGCTGATTTCGAGTATGTAGCCCGCAGAACAGTATATAGGCGGCTCCCGGGGATCCTGACCTCGTAGTAGGGACTCGATACTGACGAAAGATTTAAATATAGCCAAAATTTGTCTATATAAGAACAATGGAACGGCCGAGCCGCCAGCGTGAGCGCGCGGAGTCCCGGGAGAAAGAGCAGGAATCTGAGGACGAACGGGCCGAACAGACCTGTCCCGAGTGCGATTCCGCCGCGCTCGTCACGAGTGCGGACGGGGGTGAGGTGGTCTGTGAGGACTGCGGACTGATCATCGACGAGGCCAACATCGACCGCGGGCCGGAGTGGCGGGCGTTCAATCACAGCGAGCGACAGGAGAAGTCGCGGGTGGGCGCGCCGACCACCCAGACGATGCACGACAAGGGGCTGACTACCCAGATCGACTGGAAGGACAAGGACGCCTACGGGCGCTCGCTCTCCTCGGAGAAGCGAAGCCAGATGCACCGGCTCCGAAAGTGGCAGGAGCGCATCCGCACGAAAGACGCCGGCGAGCGCAACCTCCAGTTCGCCCTCTCGGAGATAGACCGCATGGCCTCCGCGCTCGGGGTTCCACGCTCCGTCCGGGAGGTCGCCTCGGTCATCTACCGGCGCGCGCTCGACGAGGACCTCATCCGCGGGCGGTCCATCGAGGGCGTCGCCACCGCCTGCCTGTACGCCGCCTGCCGGCAGGAGGACATCCCCCGCTCGCTGGAGGAGGTCTCGGAGGTCTCCCGGGTCGAACAGAAGGAGATCGGCCGGACGTATCGATACGTCGCCCAGGAACTCAGCCTGAAGATGGAACCCGTGGATCCGAAGCAGTACGTCCCCCGCTTCGTCTCGGAACTCGGCCTCTCGGAGGAGGTCCAGGCCAAAGCCAACGAGATAATCGACGTCACCGCCGAGAAAGGTCTGCTCTCGGGCAAGTCCCCGACGGGCTATGCCGCCGCCGCCATCTACGCCGCTTCGCTTCTGTGCAACGAAAAGAAGACACAGCGCGAGGTCGCCGACGTCGCCCAGGTGACCGAGGTCACCATCCGGAACCGGTACCAGGAACAGATCGAAGCGATGGGCATCCACTGATACGGCCGGTTGTACCGATTTACCGGTGATTCGCCGACCGGTCCGGCGGGTCCCGGAACTGATCGACAACCGACCGTATCAGTCCGTTTCGTGTGGCGTCGGCGCGGCGAACTCCCCGTCGCTGAACGCGACCGGTTCGGGGTCGGCGACGACGCGGAGGTCCGACCGCTCACGGGCTTTCTCGACCAGCGCCGTCGACGCGTAACACCGGTCGAGTCGCATGGTGTCGGTCACCCTGAGGACCCGGGCGTCGTCCGGGCCGACGACGCCCAGTGTCGACAGCGAAGCGACGAGACCGGCGCGGTCCGTCTCGACGACCGGTGGGAGGCGAACGCCCCGGGTCGTGCTCGCGGTGATCGCATTGATGAGCGTCGTCGAACTGTCGAGGTCGGCGGCGACATCGGCGTGGACGAAGTCCGCCGACCCCATCCCCATCGCGTTGCCGTGGGTCGTCTCCGTGAGTCCGCGGGTGTAGATGCGTTTTATCGAGGGGTTGTCGGGCTCGGGTTCGTTGATCGCGAAGGGGCGGCGCCCGATGACGTTCGTGTCCATCCCCTGGCCGCTGACGTCCTTGCCCTGTCGGTCGACCACGAGCACGTCCAGGTCGTCGAACGGGAGTTTCGGCATGGTCTCGTAGGCCGTTTCCAGGAGGTCGGCCTCGCGGTCGAGAAAGCCCTCGGGCGGGACGCCCTCGACGATTGCCGTGTCGTCGCGTTGGTCCTCGACGACCGCGACGCCGCCGACGACGGGCAATTCCGCCAGCAACCGCTCGGTGATCTCGGGGATCATGTTCCGGAAGCTCCAGTCGACGGCCCACTCGTGGGCGGTCTTCGCCCCGCGCTGTTTGCCCATGCCGATGACGAGCATCTTCGAGAGGCCGCTCTCGACGGTTCCGTCGAAGTCGGTGTGGGGCTTGACTCGATTGACGGGGAGGATGGCGTCGGCGGCGACCGCGTCGGCAGCGGCGACGACCGGGACGTCCCGCTCGTCGGTTCGACCGACCTCGACCACGTCCATACTCGACCGGACCGGACAGCCGACTGACTCCTCGGTGACGCCGAGCGAGGCGAGCATCTCCCGCTGGCCCTCGGCGGTCGCGCCGCCGTGGCTCCCCATGGCCGGAAACACGAACGGGTCGTAGCCCAGCTCGTCGAGGCGACGGACCACCCCGGCGACGACCGTCGGGAGGTTCGCGATGCCGCGACTGCCGACGCCGACGGCGACCTCGCCGCCGTCGGGAACGTCGCCGAACGGGAGCGATTCGACGGCCGCGCCCGCGCGGCCTTCGAGCGCATCGGCGGGAATGGGGTCGGTCTCCCGGACCTGTTCGACCAGCCCCATCCGCGGGAGGTCGACGTCGCCGCAGGCCTCCAGCACCGTCTCCTCGGGAACGACGAGCCGCGAGTCCGTGTCCATACACCGGCGGAGGGGGTCGCGATGTATAAGCTATCGGCTCGCGGGTGAGGGCCGGCGCCTCCTGCGGACGCCGAACGAGAATGGTCGAGGAAAACGACGGCAACCGGGACGCCCTGCCCGAGTCGCCGGTGGCGGCGCTGGAAGACCCCGCGACGATCAAACTCCGGCAGAACCTCGCGAGCCTCCGACCGGAACGCATCCGCCGCGGTGGCCCGCTACCCGGTCGGCACACGCACCTCGCGTGGGCCGACGCTTACTCGAATACCGGCGCGGGATCGACGTGTTTTCCGCCGTCACAGACGCGGATCCGTCCGTCGGCCCGGACGAACACGTTCCACCTATCGAACGTGAAGCTAAGGAGTCTCTCCGCGTCGGCGGCCCCCTCGTGGTTCTCCAAGAGCCGTTCGAGCGCGTCGAGATCGACCGCGTCGTAAACCGGGTCAATGTCGGTGACCCCGACGCCCTCCGCCGCCGCGAGCGCCCCTACCAGCGCGTCCGTTATCGTCTCTTCGCCACCCTTCTCGAATCGAGCATCGACCACGGGTTCGCAGCTGCGGTAGACGTTCAGTTGCGGTGCGGATCCCATATCATATCGCACGCGGCCACGATATATATCTCTGTCGCGGCAGTATAAATTACGATAATCGGGAATAAGTATCCGACATCGAAATAGCACGTACCGTCCCAGGTCGTGGCTGAAATCCGACATCGACCCTCCATGTCGTCCGTAACAGTTCCCGGACGGGGACCGCGCAGGACAGACGGGACAGAGGGCGCCCCCACCCGGGGGATTCCCGACCGGATTTCGCCGGTCAGTGCAGTTCCCCGCCCAGCGGGACCTCCTCGTCGGGAACGACGAGGACCGGATTGCCGTCGTTACCGGGCACACCGACGGTCAGCGCCTCCGATCTGAATCCGGCGATGCGGACCGACCCCAGGTCGGTCGCACAGAGCACCCGTCGCCCCTCGAGGTCGGCGGGGTCGTGGTGATAGCCCAGTTGCGCGGCCGACTGCAGTGTCTCCCCGCCGAGGTCGAGGTGGAGTTTGACGAGTTCCGGCTTGTTCGCCTCGGGGAACGGCTCGGCCTGCTGGACTTCGGCAACGCGGACCGTGACGTCGAACGGGCCGTCGCTCATGACCGCGTCCACGACGGGAGCCCGCAAAACGGTTTTCGTCGAGACCGTGCGGCCCCGCCGGGAGCGTGTTCTCCGGGTCGCCCCCGGGAAAGCCCTTTGCCGGTCGCGGTCCAGGGTCAGATATGCCAGTCGACTTCGATTTCGGCGGCGACGTGGTGCTCGTGACGGGAGCCGGTGGGGCCCTCGGCAGCGCCGTCTGCGAGGCGTTCGACGCAGCGGGCGCGACGGTCTGTGGCGCGGACGTCGTCACGCCCGAGAGCGAGGACTTCCTTCTGGACCCCGACGTGGTCGACTTCTACCAGGGGGATTTTACCGACGAGGACGACGTCGCCGACACCGTCGAGGCCATCGTCGACGAGCACGGCGGCCTGGACTACCTGGTTACCGTCGCGGGCACCTGGCGCGGCGGGACGCCCGTCGAGGAGACGGACGTCGACACGTTCGATTTCCTGTTCGATGTCAATTTGAAAACAATGTTCCTCGCGTCGAAGCACGCCCTCCCGCACCTCCGGGAGTCGGCGAGCGACGACGACCGGGCGGGCATCGTCAGCATCTCCGCGCGCTCCTCGCTGGAGGGCGGCGAGGGCGACGGCCTCTACCGGGCGACGAAAGCCGGCGTGCGCATCCTGACCGAGACGATCGCGGAGGAGAACCTCGGGGAGGTCCGGGCCAACGCCGTCATGCCGAGCGTCATCGACACGCCGATGAACCGCGAGATGATGCCCGACGCCGACTTCGAGGAGTGGGTCGACCCCGGCGACATCGCGCAGGTCATCGTGTTCCTCTGTTCGGAGGCCGCCTCGGTCACCAGCGGCGCGGCCGTCCCCGTCTACGGCGAGGCCTGATACGGTCGGTTGGAAGTCACCTCCGGAATTCGTCCACCCGACGAATCACCGGGAAACAGTACAACCGACAAAGAGCTAAGTTTCGGCAGCCTTACAGTCGGTGTATGCGGGAGTCCGACCGGCGCCTTCTCGAACTGGTCCGCGGGCGGGCGGGCGACGCCTTTCGCGGAGCGGTCCGGTACGACGCCGACGGGTTCACCGTGCTGTACGTCCGGGACGACATCGGCACCGAGGAACTCCGGGCGGCCCTCCCGACCATCGTCGAACGGGCGCGGGCCGACGAACCGGTCGTCCCCGTCGACATCTACGGCGCGCTCGGGGAGACACAGGCCGCCGTCGAACTCCAGGAGAACGCCGCGCTCGTCCACTTCCGACGGGATACGGGCGGACGCGGTCTGCTGATCTCCCTGGACCGCGACGTCGCGCAGGGCCTCGGTTCCTTCGTCGAGAAGTGTCTGTCCGTCCTGGACGAAGAGAGCGGATGAGCGGCCCCGCTCCCTTCGCGGTCGGCGGCGGGAGCGGTCGGAGGCGACCCGGGGCGAACTGACCGTCGAATTTACGGGCCGGAGGGGCCAATTCGAGGTATGGTGTCGCTCGTCGCCATCGGGCTCGCGGCCCTCCTCGTGGGGACGGAGGCGTTTTTCACGGCGCTGTCGGTGCTGAACCTGCGCCACGAGGAGGCGACCGTCGAGGCCGAACGGGAGTGGGTGATCGAGGAACTGGGGGTCGAGGACCCGGGGGAACTGCTCGATTACAACCGCGCGAGCACCGGCCTGTCGCTGCTGCGGCAGTGGCTCACGCTGCTGGCGGTGCTGTTCGTCCTGTTCTCGGGCGCCTTCGCCGACGCCGTCGGGGCGCTGGCAGCGACCGGCTGGCCCCCGCTCGCACAGGGGGCGGTCTTCTTCGGCTGCGTCGTCCTCGCCTCGCAACTGTGGGGGATCCCGTTCGACCTCGTGAACGCGTTCGTTATCGAGGAGATCTGGGGGTTCAACAACCAGTCGCTCGCGCTGTGGGCGCGCGACCAAGCCCTCGGCTCCGTCGTGGGGGTGGCGCTCGCGGTGCCGCTGTTGACCGCCGTCGTCTGGTTCGTCGGGAACGCGCCCTACTGGCCGGCCGCCGCGTGGGCGCTGTTCGTCGGGTTCGTCCTCGCGATGCAGATACTCAAACCGCGGGTGATCGACCCGCTGTTCTACGACTTCGAGAAGATCGAGGAGGGCGAGTTGCGCGGGGCCGTCGACGACGTGTTCGAGCGCGCGGGCTTTTCGTGCGAGCAGGTCTACGAGATGGATTACAGCAGCCGCTCGGGTCACTCCAGCGCCTACTTCGTCGGCTTCGGCCGGACGAAACGGGTCGTCCTCTTCGATACGCTCGTCGAGGACATGTCGCTCCCGGAGATCAAGAGCGTCCTCGCACACGAACTCGCCCACTGGAAGAACGGCCACATCTGGAAGTTCGTCGGCCTGGCGGCGGCCCAGTTCGCCGTCATCTTCGCCGTCCTCGGGTATCTCGTCGGTGCCGGGTGGCTCTACGCCCCGGCGTGGGCGCCCGAGACGGCCTACGCGGGCCTCGCACTGGCCTTCCTCATCGTCGCGCCCTTCCAGCGGCTCACCTCCCCGCTCGACAACTACCTCTCGCTCGAGTACGAGCGCGAAGCCGACGCCTTCGCCGCCCGCACCGTCGACGGCGAGACGATGGCCGACGCGCTCGCGAACCTCGCCGCAGAGAACCTCTCCGGGCTCTTTCCCCACCCCTGGTACGAGACGTTCCACTACGACCACCCCCCGATCCCCGAACGGATGCGCCGGGTCCGGGAGGTCGACGGCGGCGACGCGACAGACGAGAGCGGGCCACAGCCCGCCGACTGACGGCGGCGAGCGCATCGGCCAGGTTCCCCGGCGACGGGTCAGAACGTCCCGCCAGTCCCGGCGCCCGCGCCGCCGCCGTAGGGACCCTGGGTGTAGTCCGTACACTGGCCCCAGGCGACCGGCGCCACCTCGTCGTCGACGTCGTGGCTGTCGATCATCGCGCTCTTGAAATCGGCGACGCGCCAGCCGACTTCGGTGACGACCCGGTCCGCGATATCGCGGGAGACCGACATCCGACGGCAGGACTCGGCGTCGAACAGGCCGCTCCCGCCGAAGGCGAGTTCCCAGACGACGTCGTAGTCGGGCAACTCTTTCTCCGCGCCCAGCGAGAACCGCGCGACCGGAACGACGATCGGTTCGCCCTCGGGGCCTTCGTTGACGACGGCGACGTCCGTCACGTCGCAGTCGTCGATGCCGTAGGGGTCGGGCGAGACCAGCGCCCGGAGGTTCTCGACGGCCTCGCGCCTGCAGGCGTCGAGGTCAACGTCCCCGGCGCTGTCGCCGAGGAACCTGTCAAGCGGGGATGGCATCGGCGGCGGCGACGGCGAGGCCTTCGAGGACCGCTTCGAACCCGGCGAGGTGTCCGACCCCGAGGAGGTGGCGGCCGCGGTCCGCTTTGGAGCCGAGCAGGACCCCTCGATGGTCTCGGAACTCGACCTGTATCGGCGGGACAAGCTGACCTTCTTCTGAGTTCGGGATCAAGTGGATCCGGAAGCAACGACAATCGGATTTCTGGGTGGCGCGCGCTGTCGCTCGCGTTCATGCGAGCGACGGAGCTGTGCGAGGGATGAGCATCGCAGGCCGGAGGCCGAGAAGCGCAATCGGTTGGGGAGGCGTGTGGTTTCTGCGGTGCTGTGCGGTTCCTGATGGATGAAAGGGCGAGGCGCGCTCGCGTTCATTGCAGTCGCTGAGCGGGCACTATCGGAGCGGTGCGAGGCCGACCGGAGGGAGGCCTCGATGCGAACGGGGAGCGAAGCGACCCGTGAGCGAACGGAGTGAGCGAAGATATCCCGCTCAGCGACCGCGAGCGAGCCGAGGGCTTTCGACGGACGTCGTCGTCAGCTCTCACTAAACCGTACGACACAGCATGAAAGCCCCGACCCGTTCGAGTCGCGCGACTCGCTGCGCGCTTCCCTCGCTCACTCCGTTCGCTTGGTCCAGTGCTTACGTCGTCGGGCTTCCCCGAACGGGTCGCCCCTTTCAGTCCCACCTGCAGACGCCACACGCCTCCCCAACCGATTCGCTCACTTACTCTGTTCGTTCGCTCGTCCCTCGCGCGACGCCGTCTCGCCACGAGAGGCTCGACGGTGTGCGCCGCCCCTGAGTTCGACGTTCGACACGAACGGGGCCGTCCGGGAAAGCCGGGCCGACCGCAGAACCGAACTCCGAAACCCGAACCCGACTACCGGACCGAATCCAGCAACAGTCGCTGTTCGACCCGTTTCGCTTCGCGCTGGACATCGTGGACGGCGTCGACGTTGGGCGAGACGGACGTGATCCCGGCCTGGACGAGCGCCTCGACCATCTGCGGTTTGGAGGCGGCCTGCCCGCAGATGCTGGTCGCGACGTCGTGTTCGCAGCAGGTCTCGATGGTCGACTCGATGAGTTCGAGCACCGCCGGGTGCAGTTCGTCGAAGCGACCGGCGATGCGCTCGTTGTTGCGGTCGACCGCGAGCGTGTACTGCGTGAGGTCGTTCGTGCCGAAGGAGACGAAGTCGACGCCGGCGCCGACGATTCCCTCGATGCACAGCGCGGAGGCGGGCGTCTCGACCATCGCGCCCCAGGTGCGCTTGTCGGGGTCGATGCCGGCGTCGGCGAGCGCCTCGCGGGCGCGGTGGACGTCCTCGGCGTCGTTGACCAGCGGGAACATGATCTCGACGTTGTCGTAGCCCATGTCGTAGAGGTCGCGGAAGGCCGCGAGTTCGTGGGCGAAGACGCCGGGCTGGTCCAGGCTGCGGCGGATTCCCCGCCAGCCGAGCATGGGGTTGTGCTCGTGGGGTTCGTCCTCGCCGCCCTCGAGTTCGCGGAACTCGTCGGTGGGGGCGTCGAGCGTCCGGACCCGGACCGGCCGTGGGTAGAAGGCGTCGGCGACGGTGCGGATACCGGCGACGAGTTCGTCGGTGAAGGCCTCTTTCCCTTCGGTCTCGATGAAGCGCTCGGGCGTCTTGCCCGTCGAGAGGACCATGTGTTCGGTCCGGAGGAGGCCGACCCCGTCGGCGCCGGTGTCGGCGGCGCGCTCGGCCGCGTCGGGCACCGAGAGGTTGACCTTCACGTCGGTGGCGGTCATGGGCTTGCCCGCGCCGGACTGGGCCGACAGGTCGACCGGTCCGGGCGGGGCGTCGGCGTCCGACTCGGTGCCGCCGCCGCCGCCGGCCCCCTCACCGGCGGCGTCGCCGGCGGTGGCGTCGCCGTGGCTCACGGTGCCCTTGTCGCCGTCGATGGTGAGGAGGTCGCCGTCCTCGAACGTGTCGGTGGCGTCCTCGGTGCCGACGACGGCGGGGACGCCCAGTTCCCGCGAGACGATGGCGGCGTGGCTGGTCATGCCGCCCTCGTCGGTGACGATGCCCGCCGCCCGCTCCATCGCGGGCACCATGTCGGGGGTGGTCATCTCCGCGACGATGACGTCGCCCTCGCTCACCCGGTCGAGGTGGTCGAGCGTCCGGACGATGGCCGCCCCCCCGGCGACGCGCCCGGGACTCGCGCCGAAGCCCGTCAGCGCGACGTCGCCGCCCGCTCCCGACCCCGACCCGCTCTCGTCGACCCGCGTCCCGCCGTCGGCCGTGCCGCTCCCGGCCGCGTCCGGCCCGGCCGACTCGCTCGCGTCCGTCCAGGATCCGCCCGACCCGGCGTCAGCACCGGCGCCGGCGTTCGCACCGGTGGCTCCCGTCGCGCCCCCCGGGTCGGCCGCGTCCGTCTCGTCGGGCGCGTCCTCCGCGCCCGCGTCGCCGTCGATGGTCGTTATCGGCCGGGACTGCAACAGGAAGAGGTCGCCGTCTGTCCCGACGGCGTCGGCATCCGACCCGCTCTCCGTCGTCCCCCGTTCGTCGATGGCCCACTCGACGTCCTGGGGGGCGCCGTAGTGTGCCTGGACGGTCTCGCCGAGTTCGACGAGGCGTTCGAGTTCGGCGTCCGAGAGGACGCGCTCGTCGCGGCGCTCCTCGGGGACGGGGCGCTCGACCGTCTCGCCGGTCTCGGGGTCGCGGACGTGCATGACCTTCTTCGTCGAGACGTCGACCTCCAGCACCTCGCCGGTCTCGCGGTCGACGACGTAGCGGTCGGGGGAGACGGCGCCGGAGACGACGGCCTCGCCCAGTCCCCAGGCGGCCTCGGCGATGACCCGCGAGTCCCCGGTCGTGGGGTGGCTGGTGAACATGACCCCGCTGCGCTCGGCGTCGACCATCCGCTGGACGACGACGGCGATGTTGACCCGGTCGTGGGCGAACCCCTGCTCGTTGCGGTAGTAGATGGCGCGCTGGGTGAAAAGCGAGGCCCAGCAGTCGCGGACGGCGTCCAGCAGGCGCGAGCGGTCGACGTTGAGGAACGTCTCCTGCTGGCCGGCGAAGGATGCGTCGGGGAGGTCCTCGGCGGTGGCCGACGAGCGGACTGCGACCGAGGCCGCCCCGTCGTCCAGGTCGTCGTAGGCGGCGAGGATCGTCGACCGGACGGACTCGGGCATTTCCGTCCCGCGGATCAGCTCCTGGGCGCGTTCGGCGGCCCGGGCCAGGGCCGCCGAGTCGCTCGCGTCGACGTCGACGGCGTCGAACAGCTCCGCGGCGATCCCCGTCTCCTCGAGGAACGAGCGGTAGGTCTCCGCGCTGACGACGAACCCCGGCGGCACCGGCAGTCCCGCCGCCGTGAGTTCGCCCAGCGAGGCGGCCTTGCCGCCCACCGAGTCGAAGTCGTCCGCGGTCACGTCGTCCAGCCACAGTACTGTCATAGGCTTGGAGGAACCAACCGCGACGACGACCAAGAACCTTCCGGAAGTTCCGGCAAATACCAGACGCTTACGGGCTGTATAACCAATACTCGCGAGCCGTTTTTTCGGTCCCGAGTACCATTTCGAGGCGGATATGACCGGTTCCGTTCCACCGACCGGCCACCACTCAGGCCTCGATGATGTCGTCCCCGTCGGCCGCCGGGAGGGTGAGGTCGCCGTCCAGAACCGTCACCGCCTGCCCCCCGACCGTCGGCGCCGTCGGGTCGGCACCGAGGCTGTCGTTTTCCCCGTCGCCTGTGTCCTCCCCGTCCCCGGTGGCGGGTTCGGCGGGGTGGCCCGTCCGGACGAGCACGCGTCCCGGCCGGTCGAGGAAGTGGCCCTGCTCGCAGACCAGCGGGTCGGGTTCGTCGAGCGCGCCGTGGTGGCGGAGGTAGGCACAGACCGCGCCGCTGGCCGTCCCCGTCACGGGGTCCTCGGGGATGCCCGCGACCGGGACGAACGCCCGGCCGTGCAGCGTCGAGCCGCCCTCGAGCGTGTCGAACGTGAACGCGTACAGCCCCTCCGCACCGACCGATTCACAGAGGTCCGCGACGGCGTCGAGGTCGGGGTCGACCGCCGACAGTTGCTCGAAGTAACTCACGGGAACGAGCAGGAACGGGAAGCCCGTCGAGGCATAGGAGAGTGGCAGGTCCGCGCCGACCTCGGTGAGCGCCGGCGGCTCGATGCCGAGCGCGTCGGCGACCGCCTCGACGTCGGGGTCGACCGGCCGGATATCGGGGGGTGACTGCGTGAGCCACACGGTGCCGTCGGGCTCGACTTCGACGTCGAGGACGCCGACGTTCGTCTCGACGGTGTAGGAGTCGGCGGTGACCTGGGCGCGGTCGTACAGCGCGGCGAGCGCCGCGACGGTGGCGTGGCCACAGAGGTCGACCTCCCGCTCGGGCGAGAAGTAGCGCAGCCGGCGGTCGGCGGCGTCGCTCGGGCGGACGAAGGCCGTCTCGCTGGCGCCGAGTTCGGCCGCGATGGCCCCCATCTGGTCGTCCGTCAGGTCCCGCGCGTCCGTGACGACGCCGGCCGGGTTGCCCGCCATCGGCTCGTCAGTGAAGGCGTCGACCAGCTGGACGCGTCGCGTCTCGCTCATGCCCCGGGGAACGGCCACCGCCACCTTAACCCTGCGGTCGTCACCCGGGAGGATGCGGTCCGTCCAACCTGTCTCATAGTGTTTCTCACGAGCAGTTACCGGTGATACGTACTGTCGGACACAAGTGATGCCACCGCCCCGGTGACTGTTTCGGGGTCTTCGAGATGCATGTCCCCGAACGTCGACGAGCACGTTCACGTACTTGTGTCCGACAGATCCGGAACTGATTGACAACCGACCGTATGAGTCTGTCGGTCACCGGGTGACAGCGTTTCTCCGGACCGATGGGACATCGTCGACTCCGTCGGCGCCTGCTACGACCCCTTCCGCGTGACGGGGGAGTGACCGGCAGCGCAGTAACTGCCCCGAAGTAATACTTTTACTGTATTACCCCGTAAGTTTAACCAAGCGATGCCGCGTGTCACCACGAAGGGACAGGTCACGATCCCGAAGGAGATACGCGAGGAACTCGGGATCGAACCGGGGGACGAAGTCGTCTTCGAACCCGTCGACGGCGGCTACGAGATCCGGAAGGGCGCCCCGACGACCGAGACGGGCGGCGATCCGTTCGAAAAATATCGGGGGAACGCCGAGAGCGACGAGACGATGCCGGAACGAATGCGTCGGTTGCGCGCGGAGTATCCGCGAGATACTTTCTGATCGGAGGACACGCGGGCCGCGACGCCGACGCGCTCGTCACGTTCGACCGGAGTTTCTACGAGACGTACTTCCCATCGGTGACCGTCCTCCCGGAGTGACGTCTCACGACGGTTGCCCCGACAGTAGGATTGCTGACTCGCGCGGAACGCCCCCACATGTCAACCGCAACTTACTCTCCGTCCGGCGGCGTGCGTTCGGTAGTGACCCCCAGAATCGAGATCGTCGAGTACGACCCGGAGTGGCCCGACCGGTTCGAGCGCGAACGCGAACGCATGCGGGAGGCCGTCGGCGACGAGGTGCTCAGCATCGAACACGTCGGGAGCACGGCCGTGCCGGGGCTGGCCGCCAAGCCCATCGTCGATATCTGTCCCGTGGTCGAGGACATGGAGACGGCGTGGCGGGTGAGCGACCTGCTCGACGAACGCGAGTGGCCGCTCGTCGACGAGCGCGGCGACAGGCCGTGGATCGAACACCAGCGACTCGCCGACGATGGGCAGATGTTCAACGTCCACGTCCGGCCCCGGGCGGCCGCCGTCGAGAACTACCTGCTCCTCCGGGAGTTCCTGCGCGACAACCCCGACGTCCGCGACGAGTACGAGCGGGTCAAACGCGAGGCCGCCCGCGAGCACCCCGACGACGTCGCCGCCTACACCCGGGCGAAAAGCGACGTCATCGAGCGAGCCAAAGAGCGGGCGCGGGCAGAAGGATACGAGGACCGGATCGACCGATAGCTGGAGGGGGGAACTGACCGCAACGGTCAATTGAGCCGTCCGAGACGTGCGAGCGACGACGCGACGAACGCTCGGGCCGTATCCATCTCCGTCGGGGTCGGACTCGGCGTCGGCGACACCGCCGGGTCGGTCGCGGTCCGCGTCGGTGTGTCGTCGGCTGATTCGTTGCAGCCGGCGAGTCCCCCTGCGAGCGCGAGGCCTGCGACGCCGCGGAGGAGGGTCCGACTCCCCGACAGGGACAGACGGCCCGGTGTGTGTCCGACTCTCCGTAGTGCCTCGCACTGTTGCACTTCCCGCCGCTCCGAGAACTACAGCGCCGCCCGCACCAGCGGGACTATCGCCGCGAGTCCCTGGGCCGTTTCCGCTTCTCGTGGACGTACTCGAGCGCCCCGACGTACTGCTCCGCTTCGACGCCGTCCAACTCAATCAGCCGCTCGCGGAGTTTCGTCGATGTCGTGTTTCGTGTTACCATACACCGCTGCGCTCTGTAAGCGTTGCTCCGCCGGAGTCGCGGCTCGCCGAAACGCTCGAATCAGTGGCCGAGAAGCATCGGGAGCGGAAAATCAGTCGGCAACGGCTTCGCCGGAGGCGGAGACGGCACTGGGGTCCTGGACCCACAGGTCGCCGAACAGTTCGTCCTGCTGGAGGCGGACCTGCCCGCGGTGGGAGAGAAAGAGCAGGCCGAGGAACGTCCGGACGCGCGAGCCGCCGGCGGTCTCGATCTCCCGGTAGAGTACCTCGACCCGGCCCTTCTCGTAGTGGTCCCGGACGGCGCCGTAGACGTCGTCGATGACCTCGTCGATCTCCTCGGTGTGGACCCGCTCGGTCACGTCCGCCGCGGTGGGTTCGTCGTCCATCCGGAGGTCGTCGCCGCTCCGGTAGTCCAGTTCCTGGGTCCCGCGCTGGTACCCGGTGGGCGAGTCGCTGGTGTCGTACTCGCGGGACTCCTTCCACCAGTTATCGCGTTCGGCCTCGCGGAGGTCCCGGACGAGTTCGTCCAGCGTCTGTGGCATCCCGCGGGCGCGTTTCCGTTCGAGCCGGCGGTCCATCTCCGTCTCCAGCGCCGCGAACGGGTCCGGCCCGTCGACCGGTTCGTCGCCGACCATCGCCTCCTCCCATGGGTCGGGTCGGGGCTCCTCGGGTTCGTCGTCGGCGAGCATCGCGTCGCCTTTCATCCGCAACAGGACGCTCGCGTAAAAGAGCGCCCGCCCCGAAGTGCGCAGGTCGCCCTCGTCCAACCTGTCGAGGTACTTGTCCGTCACCGCCACGATGTCGATGTCCCACGGGTCGATCTCGCCGTTCTCGGCCATGCCGACCAGCACCTCGACCGGTTCGGCGACTTCGTCATCCTCGCCGTCAGTCATCGGCCGGCACCCCCTCGGTGCTGAGGTCGATGCCCGTGACCGCGGAGACGTTCTCGTCCTGCATCGTGACGCCGATGGCCCGCTCGGAGCGTTCGAGCATCGCCGCGCGGTGGGAGACGACGACGAACTGCGCCTCGCCCGCGAGCTCGTCGACCAGCTCGCCCACCAGGTCGGCGTTGGCCGCGTCGAGGAACGCGTCAACCTCGTCCAGCGCGTAGAACGGCGCCGGGTTGTGTCGCTGGATGGCGAAGATGAACGCGAGCGCGGTCAGGGACTTCTCCCCGCCGCTCATCGCGTTCAGCCGCTGGATGGGCTTGTCCCCGGGCTGGGCTTTCATCGTCAGCCCGCCGTCGAAGGGGTCCTCCTCGTCTTCGAGGTGCAACCGGCCCGTGCCGTTCGAGAGCCGCTCGAATATCTCCCGGAACTGCTCGTCGATGGCGTCGTAGGCCTCCATGAACGTCGCCTTCTTGTTGGCCTCGTAGGTGTCGATCCGGTCGCGGATCTCGTCGGCCTCCTCGACCAGGGTGCCCTTCTTGTCCCCCAGCTCTTCGAGGTCCTCGGCCACGCCGTCGTACTGTTCGATGGCCATCATGTTGACCGGCTCCAGGGCTTCCATCTCGGCTTCGAGCCGGCCGATCTCCGATTCGACCTCGTGGTGGTCGGGGATCGCCTCGGGGTCGTAGTCCCCCACCGCCGCTTCGAGCTCGTCGATCTCCCACTCGAGGCGCTCGCGCTCCTCGCGCAACCCCTCGAGGTCGCTCTCGACCGCGCCGACCCGCTCTCGCTGCTCGTCGCGAGCCTCGCGCGCCTCCCGCACCTCGGCTTTCAGCTCCTCGCGTTCCGCTTTCAGGTCCGCGAGCTCCGCCTCGAGTTCGGCCACTTCGGCCTCTTTCTCCGCCAGCACCTCCTCTTTCTCGGCGGTCCGCTCCTCGAGCTCGGCGACCCGCTCTTCTTTCTCTGCTTTCCGGTTCCGGGCCGCCTCGATCGTCTCGTGGAGTTCCTCGATGTCCTCCTCGGCGTACTCCTTCTCCAGCTGGAGTTCGTTGAGCTGGGCGTCCAGGTCGTCGACGTCGCCCTCCAGGTCGTCGATGTCAGCACGGATCGCGTCGGCCTCGCTCGTCAGGTCCGGCAGCTCGGAGTCCTCGACCTCCGCTTCGAGCTCGTCGATCGCGTCCTCTAGCTCCTCGATGGCCGCCGTCTTCTCCTCGATCTCGGCCTCCAGGTCGTCCATCTCGGTCGAGACCTCGTCGCGCTCGGCCTCGATCTCTTCGAGGCGGTCCTCCAGGTCGTCGATCCGCTCGCGGACCTCCTCGCGCTCGGCCTCGCGGCGCTCGATGTCGGTTTCGATGTCCCGGACCTCGTCGGCGGCGTCGGACTGCTTGTCGCGGGCGTCGTCGAGGCGGTCCCCGACGTCGCGCAACTCCTCGCGGACGGACTGGCGCTCGGACTCGAGGTCGTTGATCCGGCCGGCGAGACGGTCGAGCTTCCCGCGGCTCCCCGAGAACGTGTAGCGGGTGCCCTTCGAGGAACCGCCGGTCATCGCGCCCGACTTCTCGACGAGTTCGCCCTCCAGCGTGACCATCCGGAACTCGCCCATGAACTCCCGGGCGGTGTCCATGTCCGCGACGACGAGCGTATCGCCCAGGACGTACGAGAAGACGCCCGCGTACTCCGGGTCGAAGTCCACGAGGTCGTAAGCGAAGTCGACCACGCCGCCGTGGTCGGGTGCCGAGGGGAGCGACCGCTGTTCCATCTCGGTGAGCGGGAGGAACGTCGCCCGCCCCGCGCCCCGCGATTTGAGGAAGTCGATACAGCGCTGACCGACGCGGTCGTCGTCGACGACGACGTGCGCCAGGCGGCCCCCGGCGGCCGTCTCGCAGGCCACTGCGTAGTCCGGGTCGACGCTGCCGAGTTGCCCGACCGCGCCGTGGACGCCGTCGACGTCGGCCTCCAGCACCGCGGTGACCGCCCGACCGAACGAGGAGTCGCCGTCCTGGCCGGCCTTGGCCTCCAGTTCGGCGTACTCCTGCTGTTTGGCCGTGAGGTCGTCCTCGATGTCGTCGAGTTCGGACTGGCGCTCCCGGCGCTCGGCCTTCAGGTCCTCGACGACCTCCGTGATGGTCGCTCTGTTCTTCTCGGCCTTTTCGAGTTCCGCCGCCAGGTCCTCGATCTCGGCCTCGATTCCGGGGATCCGGTCCTCCAGGTCCTCGATCTCGGACTCGGTCTCGCGCTGCTCGTTCGAGCGCCGGCGCGCCTCGTCTATGAGGCGGTCCTGCTCGCGCTGGAGGTCGTTTTTCTCCGCCTTGAGTTCCTCGAGACCGGCGCGTTTCTCGTCGAGTTCGGCCTTGACCTCCTCGAACTCCTCGCCGACCTCGTCGATGCGGGCCTCGACGTCGGCCAGGTCGGACTCCTTTTCCTGGATGTCGGCCTTCAGCGAGGACTTGGCGACTTTCGTCTCGCGGATCTCGCTCTCCAGTTCGTCGATCTCCTCCTGTTTGCGGTCGACGGTGACGA
Organism: Halobacteriales archaeon QS_5_68_33; assembly: GCA_003023785.1. GTDB lineage: Archaea > Halobacteriota > Halobacteria > Halobacteriales > Haloarculaceae > QS-5-68-33. The sequence continues at coordinate 18,279 of PXRS01000058.1, forward strand.
ACGCCTCGCGGCGCTCGTTCTCGGCGGCCTCGATGGCCTCCTCGGCGGCCTCGACCTTGTCCTCCAGGCGGGCGATGTCGCCTTTGACCTCCTCCATCTCGCGTTTGATCGCGAGCTGTTCGTCCTCGCCCTTGCGCTCTATCTCCGCGTTCAATTCGTCGAGTTCGTCCTCCAGACGGAGGACCTCCCCCTGGCGCTCGTCGAGTTCGGCCTGCAGCTCCGCGAGGTCGGACTCCGTCTCCTCGATGTCGTCCCCGACGGCGTCGAGTTCCTCGCGCTTGTCCTCCAGTTCCGCGGCCTTCCGGTAGCTCTCGTACTCCTGTTTGCGCTCGCGGAGCTCCCGGTATTCGAGGGCCGTCTCGCGCTCGCCTTCGAGTTCCGCGAGTCGGTCTTCCTTCTCCTCGATGCGCAACTCGGCCTCCTCGATGCGCTCCTCGACCGTTTCGAGTTCCTCGAAGGCGGCCTCCTTCTTCTGGTCGAACTCCGCGACACCGGCGATCTCGTCGATGATCTCCCGGCGCGTGCGGGCGGTCATGTTGATGATCTCCGTGACGTCACCCTGCATGACGACGTTATATCCCTCGGGGGTGACCCCCGCCTGGGCGAGCAGGTCCTGAATGTCCGAGAGGTTGACCGAGCGACCGTTGATGTAGTAGTAGGAATAGTAGTTGTCGTCGGTCTCTTTGACGCGCCGACGGATGGATATCTCGTCGACGTCGCCGACGTTCTCGGTCCCCGCGGCGGTGACGACCTGCGAGCGCGAGAGCGCGCCGTCGGCGTTGTCGAGGATCACCTCGACGCTGGCCTCGCGTTCGCCGGAGACGTCGGCGGCCTCGTCCTGGTGGCCGGGGTTGTAGATGAGGTCGGTGAGTTTCTCGGCGCGGATACCCGAGGTCCGGGCCAGTCCGAGCGCGAACAGCACGGCGTCGATGATGTTGGACTTGCCCGAGCCGTTCGGACCGCTGACGGTGGTGAAGTCCTCGTAGAACGGAATCCGGGTCTTGCGCCCGAAGCTCTTGAAATTGTCGAGGACGAGTTCCTTGATGTGCATTGTTCCCGGGGGAGCCGGGTGCCCTACGCGATGATGATGTCGTTCGACCCGGTCTCCGTGCTATCCGACCCCTCGCTCTCCTCCGTGTTAGAACTGTCGGCCTCCGCTTCCTCTGGAGATTCCGACTGGTCGGGCCGGGGAGCGGGTCCCGGTCCGGGGTTCTCCGGCGCGAAGCCCAGGTCCTCGTCGACGGCCCCCTCCAGCTCCCGCAGGCGGACCTTGCATTCGACGAGTTCGTCCGTCAGCCCCTCGACCGACGCCTCGAGTTCGTTGACGCGCGCTTCCAGTTCCTCGACTCGGTTGCCGCACATACACGTATGGGCGTCCTCCCGCCTGATAAACGTACGTCAGACATTCACACTGGATCTGATAGTACTGACAGGCGTGCGCTTCCGGAAAGCTGTCGCTCGACGGGTACTGTGTCCCGACTATCAGGATGGCCAGAGGGGAGTCGGCGGCCGGACAGGGCTGTCGCCCGTGTCATACGGTCGGCTGTACCGATTTACCGGTACTTCGCCGACCGATTCGACGAAATCCGGAAATGACTGACAACCGACCGTATCGGAGGCACGCGCGGGCCGGGAGACGCGAACGGCCAGCGGGGACCGGCGGGCCCCGCTCCCCGGACCGCGTCGTTAGCCTTTAGCCCCGCGGTGCCGAATCGCGGGTAATGACCGCACAAGCCGTCGAGACGGAGGATCTCGCGACCGTCATCGGGCTGGAGGTCCACGTCCAGCTGGAGACGGAGACGAAGATCTTCTGTGGCTGTTCGACCGACCCCAGCGACGAACCCAACACCAACACCTGCCCGGTCTGTCTGGGCCTGCCCGGCGCGTTGCCCGTCGTCAACGAGGCCGCCGTCGAGGCCGCCGTCAAGGTAGGCAAGGCCGTCGACGCCACGATCCCCGAGGAGACCACGTTCCACCGGAAGAACTACTACTACCCCGACCTCCCGAAGAACTTCCAGATCACCCAGTACGACGACCCGATCTGCCAGGACGGCGAACTCGCGTTCCCCGTCGGGGGCGAGCGCCGGTCGGTCGATATCCGCCGGGCCCACCTCGAGGAGGACCCGGGGAGCCTCCAGCACGTCGGCGGCGGCATCGACACCGCCGACTACACGCTGGTCGATTACAACCGCGCCGGCACGCCCCTGATGGAGGTCGTCACCGAACCGGACTTCCGCTCGCCCGGCGAGGTGCGGGCGTTCCTCGCGAAACTCACCGAGGTGCTGGAGTACCTGGGCGTGTTCGACGCCGGCCGCGACGGATCCCTCCGGGTCGACGCCAACCTCTCCATCGTCGACATGAGCGACGTGGCCGCCGACGAAATCGACGCGTCGGTCCTAGAGGACGCCGACCCGAACCGCACGGAGGTCAAGAACATCTCCAGCCACCGGGGCGCCGAGAAGGCCCTGACCTACGAGGAAACCCGCCAGAGAAACGCCATCAAGCGCGGCCGCGCGGTCGAACAGGAGACCCGCCACTGGGACGAGTCCAAGGGCGTCACCCTCTCGATGCGCTCGAAAGAGGAGGAGAAGGACTACCGCTACTTCCGGGAGGCCGACCTCCCGCCCCTGCGGGTCGCCGACTGGAAGGAGAGACTGGAAATCCCGGAACTCCCCGACGCCCGCCGCGAGCGCTTCCGCGAGGAGTACGGTCTCAGCGCCGAGGCCGCCTCCAAGTTGACGAGCACGAAGGAGGTCGCGGACTTCTTCGAGGACGTCGCCAGCGAGTTCGACGCCGACCTCGCGGCGACGTGGGTCGCCGACGAACTACTGGGCGAGCTGAACTACCGGGACATGCAGATCACGGATGTCGCCGACCGCTTCGACGAGATCGAACGCCTCGTCGAACTCGTCGCCAACGACGAGATCACCGCCAAGAACGCCCGCGAGACCGTCCTCCGTGGCATGCTCGACGACAGGGACGCGCCCGACGAGATCGTCGAACGCGAGGGACTGGGCAAGACCAGCGGCGACGCGGTCCGGGACGCCGTCGAGGCGGCCATCGACGAGAACCCCGACGCAGTCTCCGACTACCACGACGGCGAGGACGGCGCCATCAACTTCCTCGTCGGCCAGGTCATGCAGAAGACCGGCGGGTCGGCCGACCCCGGCGACGTGAACCGGCGCCTGCGCGAGGAACTCGCTCGATAGCTGGTTCTCGGCGGATCGGACGAGATAGCCGACCGCATTTCCGTCAGATTTAAATATTTTTTGACAAATACGGTGCGATGCTCGGACCGGGTCTCTTCGCGACCGGCGGTGGAACGACGCTGGAGGTGCGCGCGGGCGGCGGGATCCTCGACAACGCGCTGCTGGAGTGTGGCGCGAACGTCGTCGACGCCACCGCGTCGGACGGGGAGCCGCTCCCCGACGAGACCGACATGACCGACCGCCAGCGCGAGGCGCTGGAGGCCGCGTTCCGGGCGGGCTATTTTCACTGGCTGCGCGACTCGACCGCCGAGGAGGTCGCCGAGTCGCTCGATATCGCTTCGCCGACCCTGCACTCCCACATCATCGGTTGGACCGTTTGCCCAGTCCTCCCATGCTTCAACCTCAACTCGGCAGAGGAAACAAGGCGAGTGCCTCGGGGCTTGACCCCGAGGCGGTTCACATGTGCTCGGAAGCCCTGTCCAGGTCGCCGCAAGATTTATCACTAATCGGTTTTCCGGTCAATCGTAGCCACTCTAGTTCTGCGCTTGACAGGCGAACGTGGCATGTTTGTTGGTCAGCTGTCGTCCAGTAAAGATATTTGATATCTGGACGCATTACTTGAAACTCCGCATCGGGTCCGTTTTCGTGCGTAACGTTCTCAAGATTACTTAGGGGCTCGGCTTTGTCGATCGGGTAGCCACCGACAGCGCCGGAAAACACCAGTACATTCATCAAATTGAGTCCGAGACAGAGGACAATCACTCCGGCGATAATGGCCTTACGATCGGGTGAATCGGCTGCGTGATAGACGATTCCGACACCCAGCGCGACAATCATCAGTCCTGGAATCAAATCCGGGAAATTATCGTAATCTAAAAACATTGCAACTATCGCGAACCAGACACCCGCTACCGATATCCACCAGGTATCACGCCAGTCGTAGTCGCTGAGTGAGAGCAGGATACCGACCCCACCGATCAGTACCCCTGGCGCGGCGAAACTGAAATGCCGTCCTCCACGCAGGACGCTCTGTAGTATGCTTCCGCTGCTGCTCTCTAAAATAAGTGATACTAAAACGACCTGAACAAACATTTCCTCGAGGGCGCCTGCCCGGAGTACTGGAACGATCGTAAGGATCTTCAGCGCTATCCCGCCAGCAATAGCCCGGATGACCCCACGGACCTGTTGCTTTTGGTAACCCAATCCGACCGCAAGAAACGGAACAACGAGCGCGGCCTGATAAAAACCGATACAGGCAGCTGCACTGGCCCCGCTCAAAAACGGATAGCCACGATGTGCGAGGTAAACGGAGAGCAACATAAAGAACGTGACATAAAACTTGGCCTTGAAACCGAACGCAGGAAGATAAAAATATCCCGGCAGCAACAAAACACTGATCGCGGAAAGAAAAGCGGCGTGTTTATCGTCGGTTAGGTCCCTGATGAGGAGTCCCACCAGAAGACCGGAACCAACCGCAACGGAGATCGTCAACGCAATATTGAGGATGTGATGGACACGTGGACTTCCAGCCGAGACGAAAGCAAGCAGGGCCGGAATTTTGTAGGCAAGCGGAAATTTCACCTCCCAAATTTCGGTATATAACGTAGCCCCCTCGGCCATTCTCCATCCGGCGTACTGGAAAATAGCACTATCAGACCGCATGGGTAATCGTCCCGGTTGTGCTATGACGGCGGTGAAGACTGCGATATGAAACCCGGTCAGTACCGTCGCGGATGGAAGCGCCCACCGGGAGTCAAGAGCGCTCTTGATTCGCGTTTTGTGCTCATTCCAAGCTTCGGCTGCTCCCATCAGTAAACCCCCCAAGCGGACAAACTGTCCACAACGTGGTTGATGACCATTTTGACCCCGATCCCCGTGATATCAGCGACGGCAGGCCAGAGACCGTTTTCGGCCACGATTAATACAGTCGGTTGTAAATCAGTTCCGGATTCCGTCGAACCGGTCGGCGAAATATCGGTAATCGGTACAACCGACCGTATCAGGCTGCTGTCGCCAGGGGTTCAGATGCCTCTGTGCGCGCCCGACCCGGGCGCGGTGCGAGCGGGCACCCGC
>PXRS01000059.1:0-22989 GCA_003023785.1 Halobacteriales archaeon QS_5_68_33
TCGATCGCCCAGTGGTGAAGGTGGGCGAACGCGGGGAACAGCGATTCCGCCTTCTCCGTCGGCGTGTACTCGACGCGTGGCGGGATCTCGTCGTAGGCCTCGCGGTCGAGGAGGCTGGCCTCCGTCAGTTCCGAGAGCCGGGCGGAGAGCGTGTTCGGCGCCACGTCGAGTTCGGCCTCCAGGTCCGAGAAGCGGAGCGGCCCCTCGGCGAAGGCGAAGGCACTCAGTATCTCCATCGCGTGGGCCCGTCCGAGCAGGTCCAGCAGGTTCGCTACCGTCCGCTCGACGCGGTCGCGATCCGCCGGGTCGAGGGAGTCCCGTAGCCGTGCAGCCTCCTCCTGTGACAGTCCGGCGCTCAGCTCCACAATGTCCGGTGGGTCGCTCATGGCTGGCACAACGCGGCCCTCGTACTTACACTTTTGTTTCCGTAGTATCACCCGGAACGAAATAAGGCGGCTAATACTTAGATCATTCGAAGTTGCAAGTATATTACTACGGGACCCGTAGTAAAGGCCATGCGGATCACAGTGTTCGGAGCGACAGGCCGGACAGGAGAGCCGCTGGTCGAGCGAGCCGTCGAGCGCGGTCACGAGGTCGTCGCCTTCGCCCGTTCGCCCCAGGACGTCGAGACGAGGGAGGGCGTCACCGTCGTCGAGGGCGACGCCTACACGGGCGAGGGCGTGAGCGAGGGCGTTGCGGGAGCAGACGCCGTCGTTTCGGTCCTGGGACAGACGAGCGAGGGTCCGGACGACCTGCTGACCGTGGCCGGCAGGCGCATCCTCGCCGCAATGGACGAGCACGGCGTCGACCGCTTCGTCACGCTGGTCGGCGCCGGCGTCCGCGAGGAGGGGGAGTCCGTCTCCCTGTCGGGGAGGGGGACCGTCGTCCGCCCGCCCCGTCTGACCGAGGGCGAGGGCGCTGGCGACTACCGGGCGGGTGACATCGCGCTCGGCTTCGAGTCGATCGACCGTCCGGACGTGGCGCTGTTCATCCTCGACTGCCTCGAAGGCGAGGAGTACGTCCGCGAGATGCCGAAGGTGGGGCCAGCATGAGCGGGCCGAGAGACGGCGATGGTTCCGGAACCGGACCCGAAAGCCCGCGGCTGACCGTCTACGCCGACTACCTCTGTCCGTTCTGTCGGCTCGGGAATACCACGCTCGGCCGCTACCGCGACGAGCGCGTCGAGCGCGGACTGGCCCCCGCCGAGGTCGTGTGGGAGCCGTTCGACCTCCGCGCTGACGAGCGACGACCCGACGGCACCGTCCCGTCCGGGACTGGCGATCAAAAGGAGGAGTACGTCCGCTCGCGGTGGTCGGAGGTCGAGGCGCTCGCCGAGGAGTACGACGTGGAGATGCGAATGGAGGTCGAGCCGTACCTGAAGATAGACTCCCGGAACGCCCAGCTCGTCGCACTCGGAATCCAGCGGGACGTACCCGGGCGGTTCCACCCCTTTCACGACGCGGTCTTCGACGCGCTGTGGACCGAAACCCGGAACATCGGCGATCCGGACGTCCTCCGCTCGGTCGCCGAGGGCGTGGACGTCGACCCCGACTGCGTCGACCAGTACATCGACGATTCGGACCTGCGGGAACGGTTCGACAACGCCCCACAGCGGGCCGCCCGTGAGGCCATCCGCGGCGTGCCGACGCTCGTGCTCGACGGAGAACTGACCTACGGCTCGCGCTCCGCCGAGGAGTACCGCAGACTGGTCGAGGGGAACGGCCCCTCCTCGGAGTAGCGACATCCACCTCTGCCAGCCGACCGTATGATTCGTGGCCGCCGGTCGCGACTTCGACGACTCGAAGCGGCTTGTCGCGGAAGAACTGAAACCTACTTGTGGGTGGCAGCCGAGCGGTCGCACATGCAGCACGTGTCGATCGACGATGTCGAGCCGATGGCGATGGGTGCGGACATCGACCGCCGCGGGCTGAGCGACCCGCTCTCGACGGAGAACCTGGCGATCAACCACTACCATCTCGAACCGGGCGAGCGACTCTCGGGGAGCGTCCACACGCACATGGACCAGGAGGAGGTATTCCTCGTCATCGAGGGCGAGGCAACCTTCGAGCGTCTCGACGAGGACGACGTCACCGTCGGGGCCGGCGAGGCTGTCCGCTTCGCGCCGGGCGAGTACCAGTCCGGCGGTAACAGCGGCGACGGGGGTCTGCGGGTGCTCGGACTCGGCGCACCGCTCGGTAGCGAGGACGTCCGCGTGCCACAGGACTGCCCGGAATGTGGCAACGACAACCTCCGGGTCGTCCCCGCCGAGGACGGGGAGGGCTTCGACAGCGTCTGCCCGGAGTGCGGCGCCGAGGTCGGCGGCGATTGACTGCCTTCGAGCGGGTGTCACTCCTTCTGGCTGGCCTGGGGATCGGCCGCTGTGATCTTCAAACCCCACTCTCGCCACGAGAGCCGCGGCGATTCGAGCATCGCCTCGGGGAACGCCTCCTCGGTCTGACCGTAGTTCAGCAGCGCGACGAGCCCGACACCACCCAGGGTGTTGCCCGCCAGCACCGGAAGCAGGAACTCGAAGACGACAGTCGAGACTGATGAGACACCGTGCAGGAGGAGGAACGTTGCATCGGCCGTCGAGACGACGACGTGGTGCAGTCCCGTCGCCGGAATGACTAACATGAGGAGGTACACGAGCAGGAACCGAGCGACCGATTCGCGAGCCGCGTGTTCGAGCCATACCATCCCCGCGACGATAGCTCCGGCAACGACCGCTCGCGAAAAGAGGCTCCACGGCGCTTTCGCTAAGGCTTCCTCGCCGAAAGCGAGTCCCGCCTCGATAGCCGGGGGATCGAGGACGGCACCGAAGACGACAAACGCGGTCCCGACGACGACGCCGATGAGGTTTGCGGCGAGGACGAGTCCCCACACGCGTAACAGTGCTGGAACACTCGCCAGTCGGGTCAGTACCAGCGATACCGGTGTGATCGTCTGCTCCGTGAACAACTGATACCGACCGACGACGATGTAAAGGAACCCGACGGGGTACAGCAAGTGGTCGACCGGCGTTGTTTCCGTACCTGGCGTTGCGCCCGCGAGGGCGGCGTGGGCGACGAACGTGAGGGTGATGGCAAAACCGGCTGCAACACCGCTGAGTGTCAGTATCCGTAGAGAGGAGTTGATCTCTTCGCCACCAGTCGCCAGCACCCGCTGGAATATCTCGTCCGTCGAGAAGCGATCGGCAACGACTTCGCCCTCCGAAGGCGCCCCGCTTTCCGCGTGCTCAGCGCCGTCAGTATCGTTTGCTGACATGTGTACGGATACGGAAGAGACCGGCAAAGTAATTGTGACCGTCCGGGGTCCGGAGGCACTTCACACCCCGAGAATAGAGTGCAATCACTCGGTTTTTCGCTCGACCGACGAACGCTCTTCTGTAGGAGGTCAGTGATGCTGCTGAGCTATGACGCCTCGCGAGGCACGTCCAACCTCGAGCGTTCGGGCCGGTGCGAGCGGGACGTTCAAGGGTCTCGGGTCCTGACTGGCAGGTATGAAGATCAGGCAGAACGTCCGCCACTGGGCCTCGAAGAAGGCGCTGACCATGCCCGTCGTCGGGCAGAAGACCAACGACTGGCTCGTGAACCTCCACACACGCGTCTTCCTCGACAAGGCCGCGGAGGGCCGCACCGAGGAACGCCGCGGGCACCTCGACGACTTCTTCGACGCGACGATGGACACCTACGTGGCGGCGCTGGAAGCGGGATTCCCCGAGGCCGAGGCCCGCGAGATCACCCACATCCAGGCCAACTTCGACTTCTACAACCACGGCTGGACCGAGATGATGGAGTTCCCCGCCGACGAACTGGTGGACCATTACGAGCGCTATCGGGACTTCTTCGAGCGGTACGGCATCACCATCGACGACCCACTGGGCGGGTTCCGCCCGCCCGAGGGGGTCGCGAACGCCCCGTCGACCCCGGAGAAACTCGACGACCCCGAACACCCACACGCCGAGGGTGGATTCGCCGACGACGTCTACGTCGAAACCGACGACGGCGAGATCGTGGTCGGCGGGACCGAGGAACCCGAGAACGTCACCGTCGACCGGGCGCCCGGCGTGGACCCCGACGACGTCGAGGAAGTCGAAGGGGCGGAGCCCTGATACGGTCGGTTGTAACTCGGTTCCGGATGTCGTCGAATCGGTCGGCGAAATGCCGGTAAACCGTCACAACCGACCGTATGAGGGAGCGAGGGAAGCGCACAGCGAGGCCCGGGACCGGAGCGTGCGAGGGCTTTCGACGAGCCGTAGCAACGACGACGCGACCACCACAGCCAGGATGGGATCAGGAAACGTCGACGGTCATGCCGTCACACGCGAATCGGACGTCCCCGTCGTAGACCCCACCGATGGAGTCGAGCATCCCCTCGTGGCGGCCGTCCGTGTGGGGATACAGGTGGGTCAGGTAGACGCGGCCGACCTCGCTGTCGGCCTCCCCGAGTACGCGGCCGAGCGACGAGGGCGTGGGGTGGTTCGAGACGTCGACGTCGTCGGGGAACGAACAGTCGTGGACCAGAATCGCCGCGCCGTCGGCGAACTCGACGAGCTCCGGGAACGACTCCGTGTCGCCGCTGAAGACGATGGAACCGTCGCCGGTGACGCCCGCTGTGTCTCCCCCATGGTCATCCTCGGCGGCGAACCGGTAGGCGAGACAGCGCATCGAGTGTCGAACCTCGGTGGCGGCGATGTCGAACCCTGCCAGCGAGAACGCCCCTTCGTCCACCTCGCGGATCGTGAGGTCGAGGCGGTCCTGCATGTACTCGTGGACGTCGAAGAGGCCGTCGAGCAGTGCCTCCGTGCTCGTGGGGCCGGCGACGGTGAGTTCGGTCGCGCCGGCGAGCCATCGCGCCTTGAAGAGCGGGAACAGGTCCGAGACGTGGTCGAGATGGTGGTGGGTCAGCAGGACGGCGTCGACGGCCTCGTAGCCGCCGCTCGTGCGCGCCAGGCCGTGGAGGACGCCGCTGCCACAGTCGACGAGGAGCGTGTCGTCGCCCGATTCCAGCAGCAGTCCGGTCTGGAACCGCTCGCCCGTCGGCATCGCGCTTCCCGTCCCGAGGAAGGTCAGACGCATTGGTGGTGTGTTCGGCGCGCGGGTCAAAGATGTATGCGCTCTCGATGGATGATGCGGTTCGCGGGGGCCGGAGTAGTCAGGCTAAAAGGCACGGAGTCCCAAGTCGCCGGAGATGGAATCACTGGGCGGCGACGACGTGGCAGTCGAGCCCGGGAGCGCGACGGTGGCGACGGCCGGGCGGGAACTCCCGGGCGTCGAACCCGGGGCGGCCCTCTCGGAACTGTCACGACCGACGGTCGCGTGGTCGGAAGGGGGCCAGCAGGTCACGGCCGGGGGCGCGGCGGTCACGGTCACCGCCGACGGCGGCGACCGCTTCGAGACGGTCAAGCGGGCGGGTCAGGACCTCTTCGCCGGGGTGACCGCTCTGTCGTCGCTGCCCGACTTCGCTCGTCCGCGCCTGTTCGGCGGCTTCGCGTTCCACGAACGGGACAACGCCAACGGGGAATCCCCGTGGACGGGATTTCCCGACGCGCAGTTCGTCCTCCCGCGCGTGGTGGTGGTCAGCCCTGCCGAGGGGCCGACGTGGCTGGTCGCCTCAGCGACCGGGCCCGGCGCCGAGGGACGGGCGACGGACCGCCTCGAAACGTGGGCCGAGCGGCTCGCGGCGGCGACACCGCCGGAGGTAACGGGCCCGCCCGGCGTCAGGTCGCGGGCGTTCACGCCCGACGAGTCGGGGTGGCACGACCAAGTCGAGGCCGCGGTCGAGCGCATCCGCGCCGGGACGCTCCGGAAGGTCGTCCTCGCGCAGGCACAGACGGTCGAACTCGAACGCGCGGTGTCGGTCCCGGCCGTCTACGACCGCCTCACCCGGACCTACCCCGACTGTTTTCGGTTTCTCGTCGCGCCCGAGGGCGGGGGGCAGTTCTTCGGGGCGACGCCCGAACGGCTGGTCTCCCGGGACGGCCGGACGGTCCGGACCGACGCCCTCGCGGGGTCGACCGGCCGTGGCGACACCCCAGCCGAGGACGAGTGGCTCGCGCGCGAACTCCAGGAGAGCGAGAAGGACAGCCACGAACACGACCTCGTTGTCGAGGCGGTCAAGGACCAGCTCGGCCCCTTCGCCACCGCCATCTCGACGGGGGACCGGACGGTCCGGCGGCTGGCGACGGTCCAGCACCTCCGGACGCCGGTCACTGCGGACCTGGCCGAGGACGACCACGTCCTCTCGCTGGTCGAGGCGCTGCATCCGACCCCCGCCGTGGGCGGGCTCCCGCCGGACGAGGCGCTCCGGACGATAAAGGAGACGGAGGCGTTCGAGCGCGGCTGGTACGCCTCGCCGGTGGGCTGGTTCGACGCGGCGGGTAACGGGACGTTCGCCGTCGCGATCCGGTCGGCCGTCGCTCGAGGGGATCGGGCGACCCTCTTCGCCGGCAACGGCATCGTCGCCGACAGCGACCCCGACCGCGAGTGGGACGAGGTCCAGTTGAAGTACCGCCCGGTGCTGGACGCACTGGAGTGACGGGTCTCGGAGACCATGACTGCACCGAACAGGGCGACGCTGTGGGGCGAGACGATAGTCGACGAACTCGTTGCTGCCGGGGTCGAGGCCGCCTGCATCGCGCCGGGGAGTCGCTCGACGCCCCTGACGGTCGCCTTCGCGGAACACCCCGGGGTGGAGACGTTCTCGATACTCGACGAGCGCTCGGCGGCCTTCTTCGCGCTCGGCCGCGGCCGCCGCTCGGGCGACCCGACGGCCGTCGTCTGCACGTCGGGGACCGCGGCGGCCAACTTCCACCCGGCGGTGGTCGAAGCCCACCAGTCGAAGGTCCCGCTCGTCGTCCTGACCGCCGACCGCCCGGCCGAGTTGCACGACAGCGGCGCCAACCAGACGGTCGACCAGGCCGACCTGTACGGCGACGCGCCCCGGTACCACCGGACCCTCCCGGAACCGGGTCCGGAGCCGCAACGCTTGCGGTCGCTGCGTGTGACGGTTGCCCGCGCCGTCTCGCAGTCGCTGGGCGGAAACCCGGGCCCGGTCCACCTGAACGTCCCACTCGCGAAGCCGCTGGAACCGACCCCGGTCGAGGACGACGTCCCCGAGTCGCTCGCCGCGGAGCACCCGCTCGCCGTCGAGGGGCGAGACGGGCCGTTCGTCGAGACCCACCGGGGGACGCCGACGGCCGACGACGCGACCCTGGCCGACCTCGCGGCGATGCTCCGGGCCGCCGACCGGGGGCTGCTCGTGGCCGGCCCGCTGAATCCCGGCCGTGTCGACCCCGAGGCAGTCGGGGCGTTCCTGGACGCGACGGGCGTCCCGCTGCTGGCCGACCCGGTCTCCGGACTGCGGTACGGGTCGCTCGTCGAGGACGGCAACGGGGACGATGGGGGTCGACGGCTCGTCTGTGGCGGCTACGACGCCTACGTCGGGAGCGAAGGGTGGCCGGACCCCGACGCGGTCGTCCGCATCGGCGCCTCCCCGACGTCGAAATCATTGCGCGAGCACCTCGCCGGAGCCGGCGCGCGACAGGTCGTCGTCGACCCGGCGGGCGAGTGGCCCGAGGCGGAGTTTACCGCCACCGACAGCGTGGCCGCCGACCCCTCACAGGTCCTTCGGGGGGTTGCCCGGCGACTCGGCGATGCCACGGGCGAGCAGGGGTCTGCAGCGACCGCCGCCACCGGCGCGTGGCGCGAGCGACACCGGAAGGCGGAGCGGGTCCACTGGGACGCGGTGGCAGGTGGCCGGGAGGAGCGACTCTTCGAGGGCGGCGTCCTTGCGGCGGTGCTCGAAGGAGCGCCGGACCCGGCGACGGTGTTCGTCTCCAACAGCATGCCCGTCCGGGACTGCGACCGGTTCGGCGCGCCCCGGGACGCCGACATCACCGTGCTGGGCAACCGGGGCGCCAGCGGCATCGACGGTATCCTCAGCACGGGACTGGGCGCCGGCAGCGCGACGGAGCAACCGCTCGTGGTCGTGACGGGCGACCTCGCCTACTACCACGACATGAACGGGTTGCTCTCGGTGACGCGGTGTAGCGTCGACGCGACGGTCGTGCTCGTCAACAACGACGGGGGCGGCATCTTCCACATGCTCCCCATCGAGTCGTTCGACCCGCCGTTCACCGAACAGTTCCGGACGCCCCACGGGCTGGATTTCGGACCGACCGGCGACCTCTACGGCCTGGAGTACGCTCGCGTCGCGACCGGCGAGGCGTTCGAGCGGGCCTACGCAGAGTCCCTCGAGAGCGAGGGGGCGCAGGTCGTCGAGGTGACGGTCGACGGGGAACGGAGCCACCGGTTCCGGGAGGAACTCGAACGGCGGGTCCACGAACGGGTCTGACCGGCCGCGGGACCGTCCTGTTCGGTCCGGCTGGAACCGTATCAGGTTTCCAGGACCGACAGAGTGAGGACGGAGATGGCGAGCGGTACCCACGTCACCGAGAGGACCACGACGCCGGCGAGCGAGAAGAAGCTCACGCCGGGCAACACGACCAGCGCGACCGGAGCCATGACGCCCCAGAGGCCGAAGACGGTGACGGCCGTCTCGGGCACCGAGAGCAGGTACGCGAACATCAACAGCGTACAGAGCGCTATCAGCGCGCGAGCCACCAGCGGGAACGGCGGGAACAGTGCGCTGGAGACGAAAAACGGGTAGAGGAAAAAGGTCGAGAGAAAGAGCAGGAACGACCCCTGGGTCGGGACCAGCTGCAGGGGGTGAAAGCCCGGCCCGGCCGTATCGCTCTGCCGGACGGCCCACGACCGGGTCTGTTCCCAGGCGTTCCAGGACCAGTCGGCGTTCGGACCGTCGGTCGTGCCGGCCGCCGCCTGCCGGCGAGCGGAGGGGCCGTCGGCGCCCGCGGCGTTGCTCGCGCTCGCCTGGCCCACACCCGCGGACTGCCAGGTGGGCCCGGTCGACCCGACGCTCCGCCCCTGCCCGCTCCCGCGGCGGTCCTCCCGCCCGGGCCAGCGGTCGCTCGATCCGGAGACCGAGCCCGACCGGTAGGCGCTCCCCGCGGCCGACGCCGACCCCGACCCGGGCCGGTTCGCCCGACCGCCCGTCGTCTCGGAGCCTCGCCCGCGGTCCTTCTGTCCGTAACTGCCCCCGGTCGACCCGCCGGAGTAACGGTGTCCGCCGTTCGAATCGACCGTCGAACGCCGACCGCGCCGGGTACCCGAGGTCGTCCCCGACTTCCCCGACGGGGTGTCGTCGGCGTCGACCGGTCCCCCGGCGGTGTAGGCCTCGTGACCGACTTCGTCGTATCGCGCTCGTTCCTCGTCGTCGGTGAGTACCCGTTTCGCCTTGTTGAGCCGCTTCGTCCGCTCGCTGGCGTCGACGTCGTCGCTGACGTCCGGGTGGACCTGCTTTACCTCCTCGCGATATGCGTCCTCGATAGCCGCCGTCGAGGCGTCCTCGGGCACGCCGAGCAGGTCGTAGTAGTTCTCAGCCATGACAACGCGGACGGTGATCCGTTGGCTCTTTTATTGGTCGACTCCCACTTTAACGCAGGGGTTCGGAGTATCGAATTCGATATTCGGACGTCACGTTCGCGGCGGATCGGGGGCTTTCCGGAGTCGGCGATCCAGCGAGCCGGGTGTCGCCAGAGTAATGGATCGGCCGCGGAAGGGTCGCGTATGGAGCGACAGCTGGTGGCCAGTGGCACCGACTGGGAAGCGCACGTGGGCTACTCGCGGGCGGTCCGCGCGGGCGACCAGGTCCACGTCTCGGGGACGACGCCGGTCGACGACGCGGGCGAGGGGATCGGTGAGACGCCCTACGAACAGACCGTGGCGGCGCTCGAAATCGTCGAGGAGGCCCTCGACGAGGCCGGCGCGAGCCTGGTGGACGTCGTCAGGACGCGGCTGTACGTCACCGACATCGATGACTACGAGGCCATCGGGCGGGCACACGGGGAGTTCTTCGGCGACGTTCGGCCGGCGACGTCGATGGTCGAGGTGTCCCGGCTCGTCCGCGAGGAGTTCCGCGTCGAGATCGAGGCGACTGCGCTGGTCGATTCCTGATACTGTCGGACACAAGTGATGCCACCGCTCCGGTGACTGTTTCGGGGTCTTCGAGATGCGTGTCCCCGAACGTCGACGAGCACGTTCACGTCCTTGTGTCCGACAGTATGAGGGGGCTCCGCCGTCGCGCGGAATCTTTTTGCGCGGGCCGACCCCAGCGTGGCCCATGGTTTCCGAGACCTTCGACCCGGAGCGGTGGGAGTCGGTCGACGCCTTCGACTTCCGGGACCTGACCTACCACCGCGCCACGGACGTGGGCGCGGTCCGCAAGCGCCAGACCGACGTCGGCTGTGTCCTCCTGACCGGGAACGGCCCCTCCCCGAAGGACGGCGGCTGGGCGTTCTGCTCCGGCGGTGACCAGTCCGTCCGGGGCGGGTCCGGCTACGAGTATCAGGGTGAAGATGAGGACCACGACACCGCCGCCAGCGCCGGTCGCCTCCACATCCTCGAGGTCCAGCGACTCATCCGTCACATCCCCAAGCCCGTCATCTGTGTCGTCCCGGGGTGGGCCGTCGGGGGTGGACACTCCCTGCACGTCGTCTGTGACCTCACAATCGCCAGCGAGGAGCACGCGAAGTTCCTCCAGACAGACCCCGATGTGGCCTCGTTCGACGCGGGGTTCGGGTCGGCCTATCTCGCCCGCCAGGTCGGCCAGAAGAAGGCCCGCGAGATGTTCTTCCTCGGGAAGACCTACGACGCCGAGGAGGCGGCGGAGATGGGCATGGTCAACGAGGCCGTCCCCCACGAGGACCTGGAGGACGCGGCCCTGGAGTGGGCCGAGACGGTTCTCTCGAAGTCGCCGATGGCCATCCGCATGCTCAAGTATGCGTTCAACATGGCCGACGACGGGATGGTCGGCCAGCAGGTGTTCGCCGGCGAGGCCACCCGTCTCGGGTACATGACCGACGAGGCCGCCGAAGGCCGCGACGCCTTCAACGAGGGTCGCGAGCCCGATTTTGACGAGTACGACTGGTACTACTGATACTGTCGGACACAAGTGATGCCGCCGCTCCGGTGACTGTTTCGGGGTCTTCGGGATGCATATCCCCGAACGTCGACGAGCACGTTCACGTACTTGTGTCCGACAGTATGATACGGAGGGGAAACGCTGGTCTATTCCGGGTCCGTACTGCTGGTTAGCAGATCGTCGATCGCTTGCTCGTAGTAGGGATGACGCACCCGCCCTTCGAGGAGCGGGTCGTCCACTGAGACCATCCACCGAAGGAGTCGTTGCGAAAGGTCAGTAACCAACTGTTTGTGTTTCGAACTGGCACCGAGGTTCTCCAGCTCGTACGGGTCCTCTCGCACATCATAGAGTTGGGCGAACGGTCTGGGCTCCCGCTCGGTTGACATCCGCTCCACGTGGTCTGCGAACGCCTGTGGATCGGTCCCAACAGGGTACTTGACTGTCCGGCCCTGGTCGAAATAACGGATGAGATGGTTTTCCCTGGTGATGATACACCTCGACTCGTTATCCCGTTTCATGTGTTCGGTGAACTGTGCAAACGCTGCCTCGCGCGGCGGAGACTCCGTTTCCCCTTCCAGGAACTGTCGAAAGCTATGGCCTTCGGTCCGGCCGGAGATAGGAACATCCAGGACATCGAGCAAAGTCGGAAGAACATCAACACTGCTGATAACCTCGTCTACGCGGTTACGACCGGAAAAGACAGGACCCGGCCCATCCATCAACAGCGCGATTTCGATACCCGGTCGACGACACGTCCATTTTGCGCCTGGGTGAGGTATTCCGTGGTCGGCTGCCAGAATAACTATCGTCTCCTCGCGAAGGCCAGCGGATTCTAAAGCCTGGAGCACGTCGCCGACGCGGTCGTCGAAGTAATTAACGGAGGCCTGAAACGCGGCGAAGTCGTCGCGTATCTCGTCTGTCTCTTCGAGATACGGGGGGACATATACGCCGTTCTCGGAGTGGGTTCCCTGGTCGAAATCTCGATGAACTTCGAAGAACCCGACTTGTGCATAAAAGGGTTGACCATCGGTCGCGTTCCGGAACAGTTCGGATGCGGCCGCTGTCGTCTCCTCGGCATCGAGTTCCTGAGAGTGAGTATGCTGGAACCCCATCCGCTCCGGGTCCGAAGCGACGTGTTGGAGTCCGGAAAGGTGCGTCTCGTAGCCGTGTTCCGCGAGTATCTCCGGGAGCATCGCTTCGCTATCGTCAATCTCCCACCACCAGGGAGCGTGAGTCAGTCCCATGAGCCCGTTCGACTGGGGATAGCGGCCTGTGAGCAAGCTCCCTCGCGCCGGTGAACACACGGGAGAAGTCGAATACGCGTTCTCGAATCGAAGACCCTCCGCCGCGAGCGCATCGATATTGGGAGTTTTGACCGTCTCGATCCCGTAACAGCCGAGATGCTGACCGAGGTCGTGTGCAGTGAGCAGGACCACGTTCGGGCGATTCTCACGAAGGGCGTTCTGACTATTTGTTGACATGTATGTGTATCGTGTCGAACGTCTCCTCGGACGGAGAGTCCGGCAGCGCCGTAAAAAGGGTACCCCTTTCACCACTCCCGTTCGCGCGGATCGCCGGCCGGGGAGTCAAGGACGGCCTGTGTCACTAAGTGTCGCGACGACGAAATCCCGGGCATGGAGACACGCCTGCTCGGTCCCGAGGCGGTCGAGGCGGCCGCCGACTACGCGGCCGTGGTCGAGGCGGTCGGGGACGCGTTCGCCGCCGACGCCCGCGGCGACGCGCGGATGCCCGCCAAGTCATACGTCGACCTCCCGCAGTACAGCGGCGACTTCCGGTCGATGCCCGGCTACCTCGACGCGCGGGGTGGAGACGGGGACGGGGACAGGGGCGGGTGGGACGCCGCTGCCGTCAAGTGGGTCAACGTCCACCCCGACAACCCCGGTGAGCACGACCTCCCGACGGTCATGGGGACGGTCATCTACTCCGACCCCGAGACGGCGGTGCCGCTGGCGCTGATGGACGGGACGGAACTGACCCGTCGCCGGACCGGCGCGGCGGCCGCCGTCGCGACGAGATACCTCGCCGTCGAGGACGCCACCTCGATGGGCATCGTCGGCGCCGGCGTCCAGTCGTACGCGCAACTGGAAGCCGTCTCGCGGGTCCGCCCCGTCGAGGAGGTGGTCGTTGCGGACCGCAACGAGGGAAAGGTCGAGGCCTTCGCCGAGCACTTCGGCGACCGGTTCGCGGTGCGGGGCGGGTCCATCGAGGAGGCCGCCGCCTGCGACGTTCTCTCGACGGTGACGCCCGTCGAGGAGCCCATCGTCCACAGCGTCGGCGAGCGGACCCACGTCAACGCCATCGGCGCCGACGCCGCCGGCAAGCACGAGATCGCCGACGAAATCCTCCGGCACGCGAAGATCGTCGTCGACGACTACGAGCAGTGTACCCACTCGGGCGAGATCAACGTCCCCTGGAGCGCGGGCCTGCTCGACGACGACGACATCCACGCGGAACTCGGCGAGGTCGTAGTCGGCGAGCGACCCGGACGCGAGGCGGGCGACGGCGTCACCGTCTTCGACTCGACGGGGCTGGCGATCCAGGACGTCGCCGCCGCCCACGTCGTCTACGAACGGGCGAGCGAGGAGGGACTGGGCGAACCGTTCGAACTCGTGGACACCGACGTGGTCTGATACGGTCGGCTGTCATAGTGTTTATCACGAGAGATTCGACGATACCCCGCCAGTCCGGTTCGGGGAAACGCTCTCACCCGGTGACCCGACCGACTCACCGGTAAACGCTCGTGATAAACACTATCAGCCCTCTTCGCGGAGGGATTCGAGGTCGGCCCGCGTGTCCACGTCGCGACGGACGCCGGGGTCGCCGGTCTCGACGAGGGCGCTGTCGGCGGCGCTTTCGAGCACCGGGCGACCCCCGGTGTCGCCGGAGACGCCGGCCAGCGCGTCGAAGTGCCGGGCCTCGAAGAGCACCGGATTCCCGCGTCGCCCGTCGTGGGCGGCCGCGAGCGCCGACCCGCGGCCGTCGCGCCAGGCCGTCACGAGCCGGTCCACGGTTTCGGGTCGAACCCGGGGCATGTCCCCCAGCGCGAAGACGGCGGCGTCCGCGTCGGCCTCGTCGCGGGCCCACGCGACCCCATGCCGCACCGAGGTGGCCTGTCCCGCCGCAGCGTCCGGGTTCTCGACGAGCGCGACGTCGACGCCGGCGTCGGTGTCACCGACCCCGTTGTCGGCGAACCCCGCCGCTTCGAGCGCCCCGGAGACGTCCGACGTCGGGTCGACGACCGCCGCGACGGCGTCGAGGTCGGCCCCGGTCAGCGTCCGGACGGCGTGGACGACGAGCGGGTCCCCCTCCAGGGTCGCGAGGAGTTTGTCCCCCCCGCCGAACCGGCTGCTCAGGCCGGCGGCGAGCACGACACCGGCGGCGCGCTGTCGGCCGGTCACGGTCGGTGGTTGGGGCCGTCTCCTCAAAGGGGTTCGGCCGGTGGACGACAGTTCACCCGCCGCGAGGACCCCGCGCTGCTCGCCGGCGACGCGCGCGACACCGACGACATCTACACCCGGACGTGATTCTGTTACACGTCGGGACACGATATCCACGAGTATCGACCCTGAAAGTTCGCCGACTGGTTCGACGACATCCGGAACTGATTGGCAACCGACCGTATCAGACCACGTCGGTGTCCGGTCTCGGCACAGCGGAGCAACTGGTCGCGAGTCCCCGAAAGGTCGCCCTGGCGGACGAGAGACGAACGGAACCCGCCGGTGAGCCCCGTCCGGTACGCGGTCAGTACGTGAGGCTCATGCCGCCCTCGTGGGTCACGTCGCCGCCGTTCAGGTGCTTGCTGTGCCGGGAACAGCCCATCACGAAGAGGTTCGCCACCTCGTAGGGCTCCATCATCTCGTCGGCGCGCGTCCGTTCGAGCATCACCTTCTCGACGACTTCGTCGACGGTCATGTCCCGGCGGTCGGCGGTGTCGGGGAGTTGCCGCGCGACGAGGCCGGTCCTGACGTAGGCGGTGCTGACGGTGAACGCCCGGATCTTCCCCGCCCCCTCGGCGGCGATGGACTGGGTGAGCCCCCGGAGCCCGAACTTCACGGTGTTATAGGCCACCTTGTCGCGGGTGACGACGTGGCCGTGGACCGAGCACATGTTCCCGACGACGCCGTGGCCGCCGGACTCCGTCCGGCTCTCCGGGGCGTCCGTCGACGCCTCGCTGTCCCGGAAGTGCGGGAAACAGTGCTTGGTCAGAAGCAGGGGCGCCCGCTGCATCACGTCGTGCATCAGGTCGTATCGCTCGACCGGGAACGACTCGATGGGCGCGACCGTCTGGATGCCGGCGACGTTGAGGAGATAGCGCACCGACCCCTCGTCGGCGGCCGCCTCGACGACCCGTTCGAGGTCGGCGTCGTCCGCCAGGTCCGCGGGGACGCCCGCGACCTCGCCCGGCAGGTCGAGTGCTTCGGCCCGCGCGGTCACCTCGTCGAGACCGTCCTCGTCGCGGTCGGTCGCGACGGCGGTCAGGCCGTTGGCCGCGAACGCGAGCGCGGTCGCCCGCCCGATGCCGTTGGCGCCGCCGGTGACGATAGCGACGTTCTCGCCGGTGTAGGCGGGGTCGTCCACCTCCAGGAGGTCGTCGCGGGTGATCTCCGAGGGGCCGTACGCCGCCATGGCCTCCTCGACGGTCATGTCTGCCATGTGCGTGCGGTGGGGCGTGCGTCGAAAATAGGTGTCGGCGAAGGCCTCCGTGGCCGCCCGGACCTGGCGGGGGTGGCAGGCGACGAGGTCGACCACGACGTCGGGGTCGCGGAACTCCCGGACGGCGCGGAATCTTCTTGCGGGCGCGGGTCCGAGTACGCGGCATGCGCGAGGTGATGTTCACGGTCGACTACGAGCCGGGCTGTAACGCGGTGGCGGACGTCCTCGCCGAGCACGACGACGCGCGGGTGCGGTCGCTGTCGCTGCACGCCACGGAATCGAGCCTCTGGCGGGTCGACTACGCCAGCGGGTCGGCCGAGGCGCTCGCGGCCGTCGAGACGGCCTTCCGCGAGGGCGACTACTACGCCGACTGTCTCGTCCCGGAGAACTGCGGCGCGACCCAGCGCACGGAGGTGCTCGACGACGGCGAGGCGCTCGTCCTCTACTCCTACTGGGAGCGGACGCCGACCTGCGCGTCCGTCCCCCACATCGCGCTGGAGCACCTCGGCGAGGGGGTGCTGTTCGAGACCCGCCGGGCGGGCCGAGAGTACACCTGGCGGGTCGTCCACGACGGCGGCGACGTCCACGCGTTTCTCGACGCTGTCGGCGCCGCTGTCGCCCACGCCGCCGCCGTCGAGGTCCGGCGGGTGACCGACACCGCGGAAGCGACCGGCGACCGGACGGGCGGTCTCTCGCCCGAGCAGGCGGCGGCTCTGGAGGCCGCCGTCGAACACGGGTACTACGAGACGCCACGGGAGACCGACGCCGGCGACCTCGCGGACCTGCTCGACCTCCCGCGGTCGACGCTCACCCACCGCCTGCGGCGGGCCGAGGCCCACCTCGCGAAGCGCCGCGTCGCCGACGCCGCCGGGGCGTTCACCGAACGCCCGCCCGGTCGATAGGCCGGGCAGCGGAACGTCCATTGGAACATTCCAATCAACCCTTATCGGAACGCGTCCCCTCCGCGGAGACAATGACAGACGAGACTGCGGGGACCGTCGAGGTGCGGTTGACGGTCCCGGAGATGGACTGTACGTCCTGCGCACGGAAAGTGGGCGGGTCGCTCGACCGCGTGGCCGGCGTGGTCGAGACGCAACTGTCGCCCACCAGCGGCGTCGCGACGGTCGTGTACGACCCCAAGCGGGCCGACGAAGCGACGGTCGTGACCGCCATCGAAGCCGCGGGATACGACGTGGTCGGCGGGGAGGGCGACCCCGACGACGAGGGCGAATCGGACAGCGACGGGGGGCCGACGGTCGCGCCCCCGACGGCGGTCTGGACGAGTCCGCGCGCAATCAAGACGTGGGTCGGCACGGTCTTTCTCGTCGCCGGCCTGCTCGTCGAGTTCGCCCTCACCGGGTTCGACGTCGAGGTTGCGACGGTCCTCTCGGCGTCGATCACGCTCGCTGACGCCGCGTTTCTCGTCGCCGTCGTGACCAGCGGTATCCCCGTCCTCCGCGGCGGCTACTACTCGGCGCGCAACCGGAGCCTCGACATCGACCTGCTGATGGGCGTCGCCATCGTCGCGGCGACGGGTATCGGCTACTTCGTCGAGGCGGCCACCCTCGCCGTGCTGTTCAGCGTCGCCGAACTCATGGAGACCGACGCGATGGACCGGGCGCGGGACTCGCTGCGCGAACTCGTCGAACTCGCGCCCGACGAGGCGACGGTCGTCACCGACGACGGCACCGAGGTCCGGCCCGTCGACGACGTCGCGCCGGGCGAGGTGGTCGCCGTCTCGCCCGGCGGGAAGGTCCCGCTGGACGGCGTCGTGGTCGAGGGGACGAGCGCGGTCGACGAGTCGCCGATCACCGGCGAGTCCGTCCCTGTGGACAAGGCGCCCGGCGACGAGGTGTACGCGGGGTCCATCGTCGCGGAGGGCTACCTCGAAGTCGAGGTGACGGCGAGGGCCGCCGACTCGACGCTCGCGAAGGTGATCGAACTCGTCCAGGGCGCCGAGGCCAAGCAGACGAAAACGGAGCAGTTCGTCGACCGCTTCGCCGGCTACTACACGCCGGTCGTGGTCGCCCTGGCAGTTCTCACCGCGGCGGTCCCGCCGCTTCTCATCTCGACGCCGATCACTCTCGACGTCGCCGGCGCCGCGGTCGTCCTGCCGGCGGGGTGGCGCGGGTGGTTCGTCCGCGGGCTCACCCTGCTGGTCATCGCCTGCCCCTGTGCGTTCGTCATCAGCACCCCCGTCTCGGTGGTTTCGGGAATCACCAGCGCCGCGCGCAACGGCGTCCTCGTCAAGGGCGGGCGCCACCTCGAAGCGATGGGCCGGGTCGACACCGTGGCCGTCGACAAGACCGGGACGCTCACCGAGGGCGAACTGGCAGTCACCGATATCGTCCCCGCGGCGGGCTACGACGAGGACGAGTTGCTCGCGCTCGCGGCGGCGCTGGAACGCCGGAGCGAACACCCCATCGCCGAGGCGGTCGGCGAGTACGCCGCGAGTACGGGCGTCTCGGAACTGTCGGTCAGCGACTTCAAGAGCATGCCCGGCGAGGGCGTCCGGGCGACCGTCGCGTGGCCGGGCGACGACGAGGGCGGTGCGGGGGAGGACGAAGCGCCGAGAACCTACTACGCCGGCAACCCGGAACTGTTCGCGGACATCGGCGTCGACCTCTCGGCGGGGGATCCCGCAGTCTCCGACGGCGGAGAGACGCTCGGCGAGGGCGCGAACGGGTCCCCCGGAGAGACCGCCGCCGCGACGGCCCCGGGCGTCGAGCAGACGGTCGCGGACCTGGCCGCCGGGGGGAAGACAGTCGTCCTCGTGGGGACCGAGCGCGAGGTGGTCGGGGCCATCGCGGTCGCCGACGAACTCCGGCCGGAAGCGGCGCCGGCGGTCGAACGCCTCCACGAACTCGGCATCGAGCGGGTGGTGATGCTGACCGGCGACAACGAGGCGACCGCTCGCGCCGTCGCCGGGGCGGTCGGCGTCGACGAGTACCGCGCGAGCCTCCTGCCCGCCGAGAAGGTGACGGCCGTCGAGGACCTCGGCCGGGAGGGCGGCGTGGTGATGGTCGGTGACGGCATCAACGACGCGCCAGCGCTCGCCGCAGCCGACGTCGGCGTTGCGATGGGCGCCGCGGGCACCGACACCGCCATCGAGACGGCCGACGTCGCGCTGATGGGCGACGACCTCGGGACGGTGCCGTACCTCTACTCGCTGTCGCATACCGCCAACGGCGTCATCCGCCAGAACATCTGGGCGAGTCTCGGCGTGAAGGCGCTCCTGGCCGTGGGCGTCCCGCTGGGGTTCGTCAGCGTCGCCGTCGCCGTCGTCGTCGGCGACATGGGGATGAGTTTGGGCGTCACCGGCAACGCGATGCGGCTCTCGCGGATCCGCCCCGACCGCCTCGACGACTGATACGGTCGGTTGTACCGATGTACCGGTATTTCGCCGACCGCTCGCGAGGGAGCGACCTCGTGGACGTCTTCCTGGGCTGATGGCCGCCGGTGCAGGCGTCCTCGTCGTCCTCGTCCTCGGCCTGGCGCTCGTCGGCCCGTTCGTGCTCTACCTGCTCGTCGAACGGGAGGCCGAGAACACCCGACGGATGGACCGCGAGGCGGCCGAGCGGGGGCGAGACGAGCGACGACGCCGAGAGCGACACCCGGGGTACCGAAACCGACCCCCGGGGGAGCGACGGTCGCACGGACAGGGGGCAGTAACTCGGGGCGACCGCGACGGCGGCAGTGAGCGCCTACTCGGCGTCTTCGGGCGTGTCGAAGTCGTGGAAGTGCTCGCCCTTCTCCTTCGAGAGGACGTTCAGCGCGGCGGCGGCGCCGTCGCCGGCGGAGATGACCGCCTGCCACTCCTCCTCGCGGACCATCGCGCCCGTGGCGTAGGCGTCGGTGACGCTCGTCTCCATCGTGACGTCCACGTCGACGACATCCCCGTCGAACGCACACCCCAAGTCTTCGGCGAGGTCGCGGTCCGCGCCCGTGGCGAGGACCACGTAGTCGGCGCTGTACTCGCCGTCCTCGGTGGTGACGGTGAACCCGTCGCCGTCCTCGGCGACCGCCGTGACCTCCTCGTCCTGCCGGATGTCGGCGCCGAAGCCGGTGACCTGCTCGCGGGCGTCCTCGACGAACTCGGTGCCGTCCTTCGACTCGATGCCGAGGTAGTTGAACAGGTGGGTCGAGTGCAACCACGTCCCGTCGGTGTCGAACACGACGGTGTCGAGCCCGTTTTTCGCCGTGAACAGTGCAGCGCTCAGGCCGGCGGGACCGCCGCCGACGACTGCGACGTCCGTCATGGGCGCACGTCCGGATGGAATTCGCCTAAGTGTTTGGTTCGGTTACACCTGTGTCACCTGAGCGGGCCAGCCCGGGCGTCACCGCCGTCACTCCAGGAGTTCCTTCGTCCGGCGGTGGCGGTGGCGGAACATCGGCTCGAAGCCGACCCGGGCGAAGGGGCTCGCCGCCCGGCCGAGCGCCCCGCCCGGCAGGCGGTATGAGACGCGGTCGGTCACTCGCGTTCCCCCTTCGACCGCCTCAAAGCGGTGGGTGTGTTCCCAGTGGGGAAACGGCCCTTCCGCCATGGCGTCGCGGAACATCGCCTGCCCGTCCTCCTCGCGACGTGCGACGATGTGCGAGACCCACCGCTGGCGCGGCCCGACGCCGAACGGCCGGACGGAGGACTCGACGACGGACCCCTGCTCGAGGACGTCGGGGTCGGGTTCGCCGTCCGGCCCGGTCGTCGACTCGACGCGCAGGTTCATCCAGTCCGGGGTCAGCGCTTCCAGGCCCCGCTCGTCGGAGTGGAAGTCCCGGACCGCCTCAAACGGCGCCGCGACGACCGTCTCGCGCTCATAGATGCTCATGCTCCCCATAGCGTCCCGGCTCGCATAACTGGTCCGCCCTACCATGGGGGTATCGCGTTGCCGTCGTGGCGAGTACCGTCGCGACGGGACGAACCGCCCGACGCCCGTCAGGGCCAGGTGCCCGACTGCTCGGCGGCCCGGAGGATGCGACGCATGGCGACGACGTAGGCGGCGACCCGGTAGCTCGGCAGGTCGTGGCTCTCGTAGGCGTCTGTCAGCGCGTCGAACCCGTCGACGACCATCGTCTCGAGTTCGTCGTTGACTCGCTCCTCGGACCAGGAGAACCGCTGGCGGTTCTGCACCCACTCGAAGTACGAGACGGTGACGCCGCCGGCGTTGGCGAGGATGTCGGGGACGACGACGACGCCGCGGTCGGCGAAGACGTCGTCGGCGTCGGGCGTCAGCGGGCCGTTGGCCCCCTCGACGACCACCTCGGCCGAGACGTCGCGCGCGAGACCGCCGTCGATGGCGTTCTCCAGCGCCGCCGGCACCAGCAGGTCGACGTCGAGCGTGAGGAGGTCCTCGTTGGTCCGGACCTCGACGCCGTCGTGGTCGACGACGTTTCCCGTCTCGGCCTTGGTGGCCGCGACCGCCTCGGTGTCGAGGCCCGCGGGGTCGTAGACCGCGCCCGAGGAGTCCGAGACGGCGACGACGGTGGCCCCCTGCTCGGCGAGCAGGCGCGCGCCGATGCGGCCGACGTTTCCGAAGCCCTGGACGGCGACGGTCGCGCCCGAGAGGTCCCGGTCGAGGTACCGGCAGGCCTCGCGGGCGGCGAGCATCACGGAGCGGCCGGTCGCCTCGACGCGGCCCGCCGACCCGCCGCTCTCGATCGCCTTCCCCGTGACGACGCCCGGTTCGGTCGTGTTCTCCAACGTCTCGTAGGTGTCCTTGAACCAGTTCATCTCCCGCTGGCCGGTGTTGACGTCCGGCGCCGGGATGTCCCGGTCCCTCCCGACGAACGGCCGCAGTTCGGTCGCGAACGACCGGGTGATCCGTTCGAGTTCGCTCGCCGAGCAGTCGTCCGGGTCGATCGCGATCCCCCCCTTGCCCCCGCCGTAGGGCACGTCGACGACCGCACACTTGAACGCCATCCACCCGGAGAGAGCCTTCACCTCGTCGCGGTTCACGTCGGGGTGATAGCGGATCCCTCCCTTGTAGGGGCCCCGCACGCCGTTGAACTGCGAGCGATAGCCCCGGAACACCTCGATGCGCCCGTCGTCCATCTCGACGGCGAGGTTCGTCTCCAGCACCCGCTCGGGGTGTTTCAACCGGGCCAGTTGCCCCGGGTCGACGTCGAGATACGCCGCCGCGTCGTCGACCTGTTCCTGCAGGCTCTCGAAGGGGTTGACTGCCTCGCTCATACCGCAGGATCGGTCAGGAGCGTGAAAAGAATGGCGGGCGTGTCCGTACTGCCCTCGGCTCCGCTACTCGGGCCCGTTCCAGTCGAGGCCGGCGACGAGAGCGCGCTCGCGGACCCGTTCGGCTCGGGCGAGGAGGGGCGCGTCGATCATCTCGCCGTCGACGGCGAAGACGGCCGCGTCCGCCTCCGCGCGGGCCGCCAGCACGCGACGGGCCCACGCGACCCGCTCGGCGTCGGGCGTGAACGCCTCGTTGATGGGGCCGACCTGCGCCGGGTGGATGGCGAGCTTCCCGTCGTAGCCCAGGTCCCGCGCGAAAGCGGTCGACTCGCGCAGTCCCGCCTCGTCCTCGAAGTCGGTGTGGACGGTGTCGATGGCGTCGACGCCCGCCGCGCTCGCCGCGAGGACGACGTGCTCGCGGGCGTAGAGCACCTCGGTCCCCCGGTCGGTGCGGGTCGCCCCCAGGCCCGCGGCCAGGTCCTCCGCGCCGAAGACCAGCGCGTCCGTGGGGTCGGCGGCCGCCACCGATTCGGCGCCCAGCACGCCGCCGGCCGTCTCGACCAGCGCCAGCACGGGGAGGTCCGCGCCGCCTTCGGCCGCCAGGTCGGCCAGGTCGGTCACGTCCCCCGCCGTCTCGGCTTTCGGGAGCACCAGCGCGTCCGGTCCCGGCCCGTCGAGGACCACGTCCAGGTCCGCCGCCGCGCCCCGCCCCGGCGGCGAGACGCGGACGCACACCTCCGGGCAGGACTCGTCCCCGCTCTCGGCGAGTTCGCCCAGCACCTCGCGGACGGACTCGCGGGCCGACGCCGTCCGGTCGGGGGCGACGGCGTCCTCCAGGTCGAAGACGACGGCGTCGGCGCCCGTCGACGGCGCCTTCCGCATGAGTTCCGGCCGGTCGCCCGGCGAGAACAGGACGCTCCGTCGTGCCATGGTCGGGAGTGCGGGAGCCAGTCGTATGTAGCTACGGGCGGTGTCTTCGACCGTGACAAACCTTTATAATTAACGCTCGGTATGGAAAAACATGACTTCCGACAGGGCTGGCGAACCCGACAAGGACAGGCGAGACTATCTGAAAGCGGTCGGCGCTCTCGGTGCGGCCGGACTGGCTGGCTGTGCGGGTGATGGCGGCA
>PXRS01000059.1:23002-28525 GCA_003023785.1 Halobacteriales archaeon QS_5_68_33
CTGGAGAACGACATCTGGCAGACGTTCCTCGCGGGCGCCGAGGAGGCGGCACAGGCGCTCGGGTTGTCGGTGGACTACCAGGGTCACGGGGGACAGGAATCCGAACAGATCTCACAGTTGCAGTCGGCCATCTCGGCGGGGGCGGACATCATCACCGGCACCGCCTACCAGAACTCCGGCGTCCGGTCGGTCGCCGAGACCGCCGCCGAGGGCGGCGTTCCGTTCACCTCCTACTGGACGATGGCGAACTGGTGGACGCCGATGGACAGCGGTCCGGAGTTCCTCCAGTACCAGATCCCCGAGGTCGTACGGACCGGCGCGGCGACGGCGCGCGTCCTCTTCGAGGCGATGGGCGGGTCGGGGAACTTCGTCCACATCACGGGGGTCCCCGGGCACGTCGGTTCCCATCGCAACGCGGGCGTCGAACGAGCCATGGAGGACTACCCGGACATCGAGCGACTCGGCGACCCGATCCCCAGCGAGTGGACGCGCGCGACGGGCCGGCAGGCGATGTCGGACTTCATCTCGCAGTACGGCGACGACATCGACGGCGTGTACGGACAGAACGACGGCGTGGCCCTGGGAGCCATCTCCGTCCTCGAGGAGAACGACATGGCGCTCCCGGTCGTCGGCTACGACGGCTTTCAGGAGACGACGGAACTCATCCGCGACCGGTCTGCAGACTCGGGCGACCCCTACATCGCCGGGACGTTCGCCGCACAGCCGTTCTGGCAGGGCGGGTACGCCGTCGTCAAGGGGTACGACTGGCTCCACGGCTGGCGGCCCGAGGTCCCGGAGCGCATGATGTTCGGCGGCGGCGTTATGGTCCTCGACGACTCGCTCTCGCAGGATACGTTCAGTGACTTGGACGTCTCGTTCACCGAGCCGTCGCAGTATCTCGACATCGCTTTCAGCGACGGGTCGTCCCCCTACGACTGGGAGGCCATGTCCTACGAGGAGAGCGGCGAGGACTGGGACCCGCAGAACCTGCTCGTGCCCGTCCGGCGGGATGATTTCAGTCAACTCCTCTGGACGGAGGAGAACAAGCCCTCGAACTACGAGGTGCCCGACGTCTACGACGACACGGAACTCTTCGACGGGGTGGAGGAGGACTACCGGGAGCGATTCGAGAACGGACAGAACCCCTACGCGTAGTTAGGACACGATGGTGGCTAACACGGCGAGCGACGCGGCGACAGTCGAACCGACCGGCGACGAATCGCCCCGCCTGCGGGTCGAGGGGCTCTCGAAGTCGTTCAGAAACGTCGACGCGCTGACCGACGTGTCGCTCCGGATCCGGACCGGCGAGGTGGTCGGCCTCGTCGGCGAGAACGGCGCCGGCAAGAGCACGCTGTTGAAGCTGTTGACCGGCATCCACCAGCCGACCGACGGGCGGGTCGTGGTCGACGGCGAACCGGTCGAGATCGACGGCCCCCGCGACGCCGCCCAGCACGGTATCGCCATCGTCAAGCAGGAACAGGACGTCGTCCCGAACCTCACCGGCTACGAGAACCTCTACCTGGGGCGGATACCCGACTACGCCCGCGGCGGCGTCATCGACGGCGACCGGATGCGCGAGGAGGCCCAGCAGGTCGTCGACGACCTCGGCATCGCGCTCGACGTCTCCGAGCCGGTCGAGTCCTACAGCTTCAACCAGCGCCAGATGCTCGAGGTCGCGAAGGCGTTCAGCGAGTCGATCCACACGGACAACCCGGTCATCCTCCTCGACGAACCGACCGCCGGCCTCGAGGAGGACAGCCGCGACTTGCTGTTCGAGCGGATCGCCGAACTGCGCGACCAGGCGTCGTTCGTCTTCGTCTCCCACGAACTCGACGAGGTCCTCGAGGTCAGCGACCGGATCTACGTGCTCAAAGACGGCACGCTCGTCGGCGAGCAGTCGAGCGAGGAGGCGACCGAGTCCAGCCTCCAGCAGGCGATGGTCGGCCGCGAGACGGCCGACGAGTACTACCGCGTCAGCCGCCAGCGGTCGGTGGACGGCGACGCCGACGCGGTCCTGTCGGTCGACGGGATCGACCGCGGGGACGACCTCGCGGACGTCTCGTTCGACCTCCACGAGGGCGAGATATTCGGGCTCGTGGGCGTGGAGGGGTGCGGAAAGAGCGCGCTAGGCCGGGTTCTCTGTGGCGTCGACGCACCGGACTCGGGCAGCATCCGCGTCCGCGGGGAGACCGTCGAGGCCGAGTCGATGTCGGAGATGGTCGATGTCGGGCTCGGATACGTGCCGAAAGACCGAAAGAGCGAGGGGCTGTTGCTCTACCAGTCGCTCCCGATGAACATCTCGCTGCCGAGCATCGGGACGGACCGCGTCACCGACAGACTGGCCGGCATCGGCTCGGCGCTCGCCCTCATCGACCACAATAAGGAGGTCGCCATGACCGAGGCGGCCATCGAGGAACTGGACATCCGGGCGCCCGGGGTCGACACCCTCGTCCACCAGCTGAGCGGCGGGAACCAGCAGAAGGTCGTCCTCGGGAAGTGGCTCGTGCGCGAGTCGGACATCCTCGTCGTGGACAACGTCACTCGCGGCATCGACGTCGCGGCCAAGGAGGAGGTCTACCGGGTGTGCCGCGACCTCGTCGAGGACGGCGTCTCGCTCGTC
This sequence comes from Halobacteriales archaeon QS_5_68_33, assembly GCA_003023785.1. Classification (GTDB taxonomy): domain Archaea; phylum Halobacteriota; class Halobacteria; order Halobacteriales; family Haloarculaceae; genus QS-5-68-33. The sequence goes on from PXRS01000059.1 coordinate 25,623, forward strand.
TTCATCGGCGACGAACTCCCCGAGGTCATCGGGATGTCCAACCGCATCGGCGTGATGAAGAAGGGTCGGCTCGTCGACGTCGTTGACGCGCCGCCGGGGGACAAACCGACCGAGTCGGAACTCATAGCGGAGATGATCTAATGTCGGAGCGAACGTCACAGTCAGCGCTACGGGAGCGGTTCGAGAGCATCGCGGAGGACCGGACGCTACAGGACTGGGTGATCGACCTCGGTCCGTTCGCCCTCCTCGCGGTGCTGATGGTCGGGTTCAGCATCGCCAGCCCGGTGTTTCTCACGTTCTCGAACCTCGTCGACAACGTCCTCCGCAACAGCACGATACTGCTGCTCGTCTCGCTTGCGGGCACCTTTCCGATCCTCCAGCAGAGCATCGACCTCTCGATCGAGTCGATGGTCGGCATCACCGGCGTCATCGCCGCGATCCTCGTCTCCGACCACCAGTTCGGCGCGCTCGCGCTGCTGGCCGCCGTGCTGGCCGGGACGGTGCTCGGGGCGCTCAACGGTATCGTCTTCGCGAAGTTCAAGATCCCCTCGTTCCTCGTGACGCTCGGGTCGCTGTCGATCCTCTCGGGGACGGCGCTCCTGATGACCGGCGGCACCTCCGTCCCGTACCGGAACCCGGGGGTCAGACAGATCGCGACGGGCCACGTCATCCCGGGGGTCCCGAACCTCGTTGTCTGGGGGTTGCTGGTCTACGGCGCGATGGTGTTCGTGGCCTTCAAGACGCCCTTCGGTCGCTACTGTTACGCGCTCGGCGAGAACGAGAACGTCGCGGACCTGTCGGGCGTCGACGTCGACCGCTACAAGATCGGCGCGTTCGTCGTCTCCGGACTGCTCTGTGGGACCGCCGGAGCGCTGCTGACGGCGCGGACCGCCTCCGCGGCGCCCGGCATGGGATCGGGACTGCTCCTGCAGTCGATCGCGGCGATCGTCATGGGCGGGACCGCACTGACGGGCGGCGTCGGCGGCCCGCACCGGACGTTGCTCGGCGTCCTCGTCATCGGGGTGCTCGCCAACGGGATGAACCTCGTCGGCATCCAGTCGTTCGTACAGGACATCGTGCTGGGTTTCGTCGTCATCATCGCCGTCGCGATGTCGATGGACCGCCGGAAGATCGACATCGTGAAGTGAGCGCCTACCCTTTTCCCGCGAGCGGCCGACGTCTCCGACATGCCCGGCAAGCACTACGAGGAGTTCGAGGTCGGCGAGACCATCGAACACGAGAAGCGCCGGACGGTTTCCGAGTCGGACAATCAGCGGTTCTGTGACCTGACGATGAACCAGCAGCCCCTTCACCTCGACGCGGCCCACGCCGCCGACACGGGGTTCGGCGAGCGACTGGTCAACGGCCTCTACACGATGAGCCTCGCGGTCGGGCTCTCGGTCCCCGACACGACGGACGGGACCATCGTCGCGAACCTGTCCTATGCCGACGTCGAACACCCCGAACCGGTGTTTCACGGCGACACCGTTCGCGCGCAGTCGACCGTGACGGACAAGCGCGAGACCAGCGACGGCGAACGCGGCGTCGTCACGATGCACGTTGAGGCGTTCAAAGTAGACGGGGGAGCGGACGCCGGGAACGACGAGACGCTCGTCTGTTCGTTCGACCGCACGGTCCTGTCGCTGAAGGCCGACGGACCGAAGGCCGGGGAGTGACCGCGCCGAGTGTTACAACCGACCGTGTCATACGGATTGCTGTAGCGATTTACCGGTACGACCGCGCGACCGCGTGCGGTCGATCCGGAACAGACCGACAGCAATCCGTATCAGTCTTCCTCTCCGCCGTTCCCGGAGTCGGTCAGGAGCCGTTCGAGCCGACGGTACGCCTCCTTGGGCGTGCGGTACTCGCCGACGATCCCTTTGTTGTTTTTCGTCCGCGGACGGTCCTGCCAGCGTTTCGGACTCGTCCGGGTGTCGCAGAACTGCCAGACCGTGAACCCGGCGAGGAACTCGGTATCGAGGAAGGTGGCGACGGTTTCTTCGAGGAGGTCCGCCTGGTAGGGCTCGCTCCACTTCTGGCCGTCGCGCGGGCGCTCGCCGACGATGTCGTAGTGCTCGGGGAGCGCGTTCCACGCGCACGGGACCGGGATCGTGTCCGGGTCCGCGGGGAGGTCGCCGGGGCCGTCGAACTCGCCGTCGGGATCGGGCGCGAACGCCCACTGGCCGTCGAGAGAGCGCTGTCGTCTCGTCGTCGACGTCTCGAACGTCCGATGCATACAGCTACCGCCACCACGGGGAGGGTTCTAACAGCATCGCCTCCGGCGACACGCTCGGGACGGTCTCGACCGCTCTCCGTTTCGCTCCGTCGACTCGAGGCCGTCGTTACGCGACCGTCTCAGTGGATCGGCTCTCTCGCTGGATGAGAAGGACTCCGCGAAGCACGAAACCACCACCAAAAATAGTTATCGGCGTAACTGTGCACGGTGCGCACAACTGATAATAGCGGGTAGTCCATTGCTCAACTAGACCGGCACATGGGCGATGACGGAACGACAGATCCGCGCGAGCAAGTGCTCTATCTGGCTCGCGCGAAGTCGCGCGTACAGGTCGTCGAACAGCTCGTCGAATCCGGAACGGCGACACAGCGAGAGCTTCGAACCCACCTCGACGCATCGAGGACGACCGTCTCGCGGGCGCTCCAGTCACTGAGTGAGAGGAACTGGGTCGAACGTCGCGATACCGGGTATCGACTCACGACGCTCGGGCGTGTCGTCGCGAACGAGTTCACCGGGATGCTCAACAGGATAGGGGCCGCCGAGGACATCGCGGAGTTCCTCAAGTGGTTCCCGGCCGACGTAGACGCCCCCGACTTCCTCGCGGCGAGCGATATCGAGGTGACCATCCCCACCGACGCAGACCCCTATGCACCGGCCAGGAAGCAGA
>PXRS01000060.1 GCA_003023785.1 Halobacteriales archaeon QS_5_68_33
GTTTACCGGAAGCCCACCCCGAGTTCGAAAATACCTTATCCGGGTTCCGGCCGCCGACGCCGACGACGCATGACCGACCAGACACGCCGCAGGTTCGTTCGCATCGCCGCCGCAACCGCCGCCGTCGGAGTCGCCGGCTGTAGCGAGAGCGACGGGGGAGACGGTGCCGGCGGTTCGGACGGCGACGGCGACATGACCGAAACCGAGGACGGCATGAGCGACATGACCGAGACCGAAGACGGGATAATGGAAGCCGAAGCCCGGACTTTCACCGTCAGGATCGAGAACGTCGCGCCGACGGACTTCTACGCGTCCGATTCGGCGACCGGTGGGGGAGTCTGGATCACGCCCGGTGCGTACGGCATCCACGAGGGGTCTAATCCCGTTTTCACCGAGGGTGAGACCGCCAGCGAGGGACTGGAGGCCATCGCTGAGGCGGGACGACCCGGCGGCACCGAGGAGAACGGGTCGCTGGTCACGGAACTCGAAGCGACGGAATCGGTTGCCCACGCCGGGTCCTGGACGCCCGAGGACACCGTCGCAGACCCGAACGACCCCATGGGCGAGGTCCCGGGCGCGCCGCCGATCGCTCCCGGCGGGGCCTTCGAGTTCACCGTCGAGGCCGAACCCGACCAGCACTTCTCTTTCGCTACGATGTTCGTCCCCTCGAACGACCTCTTCTTCGCGCCCGGCGAGGAGGCGATCCCCCTGTTCGAGGACGGCGCTCCCGTCGACGGCGACGTCACCGACAGCGTCACCCTCTGGCACGCCGGTACCGAACCGAACCAGGAGCCGGGGTACGGTGACGTCGGCGCCCCGCTCCAGCAACAGAACGGCGGCGCCGACGCCGGGCCCGACGAGAGTGCCGCGGTCCGCCCGACCGGCGAGGTGGAGGACGGCTACGACTATCCCGAGGTGAGCGACGCCATTCGCGTCACCGTCACGCCCGCCTGAGACCCCGCGTTCTTCTCCCCGAAGCCCCGCCCCCGCTGAACCGCTTCGGCCACCGTGGCGCGGTCACTCGGTGACCCGACCGTGGTCGGCGTCGGACGAGGCGTCGATCTCCTCCAAGACTCGCTGGTGGAACTCCCGGAGGACCTCGCCCTCGTCCTCGGCGAGGACGACGTCCGAGGCCATCAGCGTCGCCAGGCCGAACGCCCGCGGCGACGGCGAGTCGACGCGGTAGCTCTCGACTGTCACGTCGCCGTCCCCGACCGCCGCGAGGACGCCCTCGATGGCAGCGACGTTGAGTTTGTCCTCCAGTATCTCGCGGTAGGTCTCCTCCATGACCGCAAAGTCCTCCAGGCCGTCGGCGAAGCCCAGCAGCATCTCGGAACTGACCTGCTGTTCGCTGGCCGACTTCTCGTACCCCTTGTAGCGTTTGAGGATCATCAAAGAGCGCGTCGCGTTGATCCGGAAGTAGCGCTTGAGGAGGTCGGTCCCCGCCAGGCTCGCCCGGAGGTCCGGCCGCACGTCGCCGGGGTCGACGTCCCCGATGACGCCGACGACGTCCACCTTCCGGTTCAGCGGCATCGACAGCGTGAAGCCGTGGTCGGCGACGGCCACCTGGACGTTGGCGTCGGCCTCCCGGGCGACCCGATAGGCGAGCAGGCGCGAGAAGCCGTCGTTGAACCGCCGGCCGTAGTTCGAGTGGACGTAGTAGCGTCGCTCGTAGGCCTCGCGGTCGAGTTCCTCCTCGACGACGAGCCGTTCGTCGGTGCTCACGCTCTCGGCGCCCGCGTAGGCCACCTGCTCGGCGAACATCCGCGCGACGGCGCGGACGCCGTTCTCGTCCACGGGGAAGTCCCGGAGCCAGTGCCTGACGGCGCTCGTCCCGCCCGATTCCAGCCTGTCGAGGAGGTCCCGCTGGAAGGCCAGTATCTCCCGACCCAGGTCGTAGGACAGCGGGAGGCGCTCGCTGAACCACGAGGGGACGGTCGGCCGGGCGCTCGTGGGGTCGACGTACACCTTCGACCCGCGGCGGTAGCGGTACTCGAAGCGGGCGCCCCCGAGGACAAACACGTCGCCGGATTCGAGGGTGTCGAGGTACGCCTCGTCGAGCTGGCCGACCCAGTCGTCGCCCGACCGAGTGAACACGTCACACGTAAAGGAGTCCGGGATGGTCCCGATGTTGGTCATGTAGATGACGCGGGCGAGGCGGCCGCGCTTGCCGACCAGCGGCTCGCCGACCGGGTACTCCTCGTAGTGGTACTCGCCGTCGGGCGGGTCATTGGTGTCGCGCCAGACCTTCGCGTAGACGTTCTTCTCCTCGAGACCCTCGTAGTCGGCGGTGAGGTACCGCACGAGCGACTCCCAGGCCTCGTCGCCGTGAGTCCGGTACGGGTAGGCACGCCGGAGGATCCGCTTGACCTCGCGCTCGGGGCGCACCTCGGCGATGGCCATGCCGTAGACGTGCTGGGTGGCGACGTCCTGCGCGTTCTCGGGGACGAACACGCGGTCGACGAACCCCTGCTCGGCCTTCGTGAGCATCACGGCGCACTCGACGAGTTCGTCCCGGTCCAGGGCGAACACGCGGCCGGTGACCGTCTCGCCCAGCTGGTGGCCCGCCCGCCCCACCCGCTGGAGCAGCGCTGCGACCGACTTCGGCGACCCGACTTGGACGACCAGATCGATGTGCGGCATGTCGATGCCGAGTTCGAGGCTCGTCGAGGTGGTGACGACGTCGACCTCGCCCGCTTTGAGTTGCCGCTCTATCTCCTGGCGCTTCTCCTTCGAGAGGCTGCCGTGGTGACACCCGGAGTTGTCCTCGTCGTAGCCGTCGAAGCGTTCCCGGAGGTTGTGGAGGACGCGCTCGGCGCCCGACCGGGTGTTGGTGAACACGAGCGTGTTGGTGTGGTCCCCGACGAGGTCGTGCAACTGCCGGTAGAAGCGGTCGTTGACCACCTCGGCGGGCGTGTTCACGAGGTCATCCGTCGGACAGACCAGTTCCATGTCGAACTCGCGGGCGAAGCGCGCGTCGACTATCTCGTAGTCCCTGGGGACCATCGTCGGCAGGTCACCTGTCGTCGGCCCGTCCGCCGGCATCTCCGCGGTCGCGTCGCCGTCGCTGGCGGCGGCCGGGACGTCGCCGCCGTCCGGCGAGGCAGCGGCGTCGGCGGGTTCACAGCCCACGAGGAACTCGGCCATCGCGTCGAGGGGTTCGACGGTGGCCGAACACCCGACGCGGGTCGGCGACCTGTCGGCCATCGCTTCCAGGCGCTCCAGCGACACCGAGAGGTGGGTCCCCCGCTTGTTCTCCGCGAGGCTGTGGATCTCGTCGACGACCACGTACTCGACGGTCCGGAGTTTCTCGCTGAACTTCGGCGAGTTGAGGAGGATGGCCAGCGTCTCCGGCGTCGTGTTGAGGATGTGTGGCGTCTCCTCCAGCATCGCCTGGCGGTCTGCGTCGCTGGTGTCGCCGTGGCGGATGGCGTGTCTGATCTCGACGTCCCCGCCGCGCTCCTCGATGCGCTCCGTGATGCCGTCGAGGGGCACCTCCAGGTTGCGGTGGATGTCGTTGGCCAGCGACTTCAGCGGCGAGACGTACAGGCAGTAGACGGAGTTGTCCAGTCCGTCGGCGCGGTCCCGGCGGAACAGTTCGTTGATGACCGCCGAAAAGCTGGCCATCGTTTTCCCCGACCCCGTCGGCGCCGCAACCAGCGCGTTCTCGCCCTCGTGGATGAGCGGGATGGCCTCCTTTTGCGGTGGCGTGAAGAACCCGCCGTTCTCGGGAACGAACGCGCCGAACTCGTCGACCCACCACTCCCGCACCGGGGGTTCTAGCAGGTCGAGCACCTTGCCGTCGTCGATGTCGACTGTCACGGGGTCGAACGGAACGTCCGACTCCGCGAGCAGGTCGCGTCCTCCCATCCTCGGTCTCTTGTGGCCGGTTAGAACCACGCCGTCAAGGACCTTTGGGCCGCGCGGCGAAAGTGGTCAGTCCGCGGCGCCGGCCCGGAGAAACGCTGTCGTCCGGCGACCCGACCGACTCGCCGGTAAGTGCTCGTGCTAATCGGTATCATACGGTCGGTTGTACCAATTTACCGGTATTTCACCGACCGGTTCGACGAAATCCGGAACTGATCGACAACCGACCGTCTCAGACCCCCTGTCGCATCAGGTGGCTCCGCAGGACGTCGTTCTCCTTGTTGCCGGCGACGGGGTTGACGAGTACCACCGTGTCGTCGCTCCCGAGGTGACCGCCCGCTGCGAGTTCTCGCGCCGCGGCGGCGCCGACGCCACCCGTCGCGCTCATCTCGACGCCCTCGCCGGCGAGGGTGACCGCGGCTTCGAGCGCATCGTCGTCGCTGACCCCAGTGGTCAAGCCACCGGTCTCACGGACCGCGTCGAGGGCCAGCGCGCCGCCCTCGGGGTCCGGGACCTCGAGCGCGCCGACCAGCGTGTCGGGGCGCTCCCACGCCTCGGTATCGTCGGCACCCGCGTCCTCGGCGGCGACGACCGGTGCACACGCCTCGGGCTGGGCAACGTGGAACGCGGGCGTCCCGTCGACGAGTCCCGCCGCTTCGAGTTGCTTGGCCGCGCGGTGGCTCCCGACGACGCCGAGGCCGTGGGCCGTCGGGTGGACGACGGCGTCCGGAACCTCCCAGTTCAACTGCTCGACCACCTCGAACAGGAGCGTCTTGGCCCCCTCGTGGCGGTAGGGCTCGTCGAAGGGTGCGAGCGACCGGACGTTCTCGTCGTCCTCGCCCGCGCCGCCGTCGGCCGCTCCCGCCGCCTCGGCCATCGCGTCCTCGAAGGCCGCGACGGCGTCGGGGTAGCGCCCCTCGACGACGGACATGTCGCCGCCGTGGACGTTGGTCATGGCCTTGGCGACGAACGTCGATCGCGTCGGGACGAACGCCTCCGAGTCGAGGCCGGCGCGGGCGGCGTAGGCGGCGACCGACTGCCCGGCGTCGCCCGTCGTCGAGAGCGCCACTTTTCCGGTGCCGCCCTCGCGGGCGGCCGCGATGGCCAGCGCCGCGCCGCGGTCGGCGGTCGTCCCCGTCGGGTTGGCGCCCTCGTCCTTGACGTAGACCGCGCCGACGTCCCACTCCGCGGCGATGGCGGGGCAGGGTACGAGCGGCGTCGTCCCCTCGTTCATGGACGTCTCCGGGGGGAAGGGCAGGAGGTCGGCGTAGCGCGCGACCCCGTCGAAGCGCCGGTCGCCGAGCGTCTCTCGGTCGAGTTCGAGAGCGTCGGCGTCGTACCGCGCGACGAGCACGCCGCTACAGTCGGGGCACCGACCCGCGACCGCCGCGGGGTCGTGGGACGCGTCACACTCCGTGCAGGCGAGGCCGGCGAGCGCCGCTGTCGTCTCCATGCCGGACTCAAGGACAGCAGCGACAAATCCCTGTTCGTTTCCGCCGTGGAGAGACCCGGTCGGCCGCAGGGTCGAGACACCGGTCGCCGCGGCGAGACACCGAGTGTTTAGTGCGGGCGTGCCAACGGGCGGGTATGACGGAGGTCGCAATCGTCGGGGGCGGGCTGGCGGGGCTGGTCGCCGCCCGCCACCTCGCCGACGCGGGGCTGGACGTGACGCTGTTCGAGCGCCGGGAGGAACTCGGCGGGCGGGTCCGCTCGCGCGTCGTCGACGGCTACACGCTCGACCGGGGGTTCCAGGTGATGTTCACCGCCTACCCGGCCGTCAGGCGGGAACTCGACCTCGACGCCCTCGACCTGCGGGCGTTCTCGCCGGGCGCGACCATCGCCAGGCCGGACCACCGCTCGACGCTCGCCGACCCCTTCCGCGACCCCGGCGCGCTCGTCGAATCGGCGCTCAACACCGACGTCTCCATCGGCGACAAGATACGGACGCTCAGGCTCCGTCGCGCGCTCGCCGACGAGGACCCCGAGACGCTGTTCGACGGCCCCGACGAGACCATCCGCGAGTACCTCGAACGGTGGGGCTTCTCCGAACGGTACCTCGAAAACTTCGTCGCACCCTTTTACGGCGGGATCACGCTGGACCGCTCGCTGTCGACCGACGCCGGCGTCTTCCGGTATACCTTCGCCATGCTCTCCCGGGGGAAGACCGCCGTCCCTGCCGACGGGATGGGCGCCGTCTCCGAACAACTCGCGGCCCGCGCCCGCGAGGCCGGCGCGACCCTCGAAACCGACGCTGCTGTCGACGCGGTCGAGGGCGACGGCGGCGAGGTCACCGTCGAGACGGGCGCCGAGACGGCCACCGCCGACGCGGCCGTCATCGCGGCCGACCCCGAGACGGCCCGCGAACTGACGGGGGTCGCGGCCATCCCGACCGGGTCCCGGAGTTGCGTTACCCAGTACTTCGCGCTGAACGAGCGGACGCTCGATACGGGCATGCGCATCGTTCTGAACGCCGGGGACGACCGACCGAACACCGTCGCGCCCCTCTCGACGGTCGCGCCCGAGTACGCCCCCGACGGCCGGATGCTCCTGAGTGCGACCACGCTCGGGACGCCCGATGCGAGCGACGCCGACCTCGCGACCCGCACCCGCGACGCGCTGGCGACCTGGTACCCCGAACACCGCTTCGACGACCTCGAACTCGTGGCGACCGACCGGGTCGAGTTCGCCCAGTTCGACCAGCCCCGCGGGTTCCGCGACGACCTCCCGGCGGTCGACGCGCCCGAGGGCCCGGTCTTTCTCGCCGGCGACTACACGAACTGGTCGTCCATCCAGGGCGCGATGAAAAGCGGGCGCGTCGCCGCCGAGGCCGCCCGCGAGGAACTGTAGCGGACGCCAGGTGCGAACTCGCTCCCACCCTACAGCGGCAGGTCGCCGTCGACGACGGCCTCGGCCAGCATCGCGACGTACTCGATGTGGGCTTCCCAGTCGGCGGCCTCCTCGCCGCATTCGAGGGCGTCCGCGTACAGCCCCTCCCACACGGTCGCCAGCATGACCGCGGCGAACGCCCGGTAGAACCGGTCGTCCCCGTAGGCCAGCCTCGTCGCGTCCTCCCACCGCGCGACCAGTTCCCGGCGACTCGGACTCCCCGGACGCTTCGTGAACGGCCAGAACCCCCGCTGTTCGCGCTCACGGATCTCCGCCACCACCGGGTCGGGATGGCGCTCCGCCAGGTCGTCCAGCGGCGGCGACGGACCCCCCTGCTCTCGCCAGTAGAACAGGAGGTATCCCAGTTCGGTCCGGGGGTCCCGTAACTTCGCCGTCTCCCAGTCGACGACCCCGCTGACCCGCGGTCGCTCCCCCCACGTAAAGCAGACGTTGTCCGGCTTGTAATCGCCGTGGACCAGCGCCGTCGCCGACCGGTCGGGAGCGTTTGCTCCCAGCCAGTTGGCGACCCGGTCGAGTGCGGCCGGCTCGTGTCCTGTCTCGCTCGTCGCGGCCTCAAGTTGCGCGAGCGTCCGGTCGAGTTGCGTCCGCGTGTCGACCCGCTCGCAAACGCCCGCGAACCGCCCGGCGTCGAGGGTGTGCAGGTCCGAGAGCCGGTCGGCCAGCAGTTCCCCTACTCGCGTCCGGGACTCCTCGTCGCGATGCCCCGCCGGGAGCGGGTCGCCCCAGTCGATCCCGTCGCCGTCGAGGTACTCGATCACGGAGAACGGCCCCCCGAGCACGGATTCGTCCTCACAGAAGGACACCGCCTTCGGAGCCGGAACGTCGGTGGGTTCGAGCCGCTCCATCACCGCGTGTTCGGTCGCGATGTCGACGAACCCGTGGTCGGTCCGGTCGCTGTTCGGCTGGCGGATCACGTACGCCCGCGGGTCCTCGGCGGTCGCCACCCGGATCACGCGGTTCAGCCCCGCTTCCATCACCGCCGTGTCGACGACGCGTTCGCCCAGCGTCTCAGCGAGGTACGACTCCAGAGGGTCGGTGTCCGGATCCGGCGCGTCGTCGCTCATGTCCCGGGGTAGCGCACTGGCGAGCATAAGACTGTGTGAGGTATGTTACGGCAGGACTGACCCGCGCCGCGCCCGCGGACCCGCTCACAGCATCCGCTCGAACTGCCCGAGCGGCGGAAAATCCAGCGCCTGCTCGGCGTCGTCGTCCCACACGACCGGCCGAAATTCCCCGATACGGGTCACGAGGGGAGAGAGTTCCGGCCGCGCCACCCCGATCCGACCGTTCACCGAAACGCCGGCGACCATCCGGTTGAACGCGGGGAGCACGAGCACGTCGGCCCCGCGATACGCGCCGCGCCCGTCCAGGAAGCAGGGCCGTTTCTGCCCCTCGATGTCGATTGCGGGGTGGTCGTGGCCGATCACGTAGCGGTCGGCCCGTCGGTCGGGTCCCTCGTGGCCGTGACAGACGACCACCCGTTCCCCCTCGACGTCGAGTTCGTATTCGTCGCGCACCTCGCCCCGGTGGACGGAATCGAGCATCGCGTCGTGGTTGCCCTCGATGACGACCAGTCGCGCACCCGCCTCGCGGACCGCCGCCACGACGTCCGCAAGCGCCTCGTCGGCGGCGTCGGGGACGTACTCGAACGTGTGGAACACGTCGCCGGCGAGCACCACCTCCTCGGGGTCGAAGCGGTCGAGGAGTCCCGCCAGGCGCTCGACGACGTCCGCCTCGGCCCCGAGCGGGAACTCGACGTTGGAGGCCGCGCCCTTCCCGAAGTGGAGGTCGGCGACGACGAGCGTCCCGTCGAGGAAGACGGCCCGCTCCCGGCAGGTCGGGTCCATCACACGCCGCTCGGTGGCCGGCGGGCAAATGCCTGACGGGCGCGACGCCGACGCGGTCGGGACAGTCAAACGGCGGTTTCAATAACCACCGGACAGATATGTTACGGGCCCCGAACCGGGGAACGTGAACCGACGACGCTTCCTGGCAGTCGCGGGCCTCAGTGCGACGGCCGCGACTACCGCCGGCTGTTCGACCGTCGGCGGGCGGACCGAACTCGGCGTGGACGAGGAGCGACTGGACGACGAGGGCAGCGAGAGACACCTCTACTTTCGCGACGGGGACGAGCGGGTCGCCGTCCTCTCGCTCGACCAGATGAACGCACAGGCCGAGCCGACCGACTCGTTCCGGTTTCGCCTGCACATCCAGCACGGGAGCGGCGCGGGCGAGCCGGAGCGCGAGGGCGTCGTCGAACGCTTCCGGTTCGACCTGCGCGCGCCGCCCGCCTCTGTGAACCCGCCCGCGGAGATCTATCTGCAGGCACCCGGCGGCGGCCGCTGGCCTGACTTCACGTTCGAGGAGGTCGAGGACCTGTGGACCCGTATCGAGGCCGACGACACCCGGGAGGTCGGCAGCGGGACGATGACCCTCTCGCTGTTGGTCGACCCGGTGGGCGTCCCCGCCGACGAGGTCGGCGTCAGAGCGAGCGTCGACCTCGCAGAACAGGGGTTCGACGGGTCGTCCTACCGTCTCGAAGCGACCACGCGGTTCGAACCGGTCGTCGAGTCCGCGTGACTGCGACTCTCGATCCCCGACGGCGCTACTCCCCCGCCGCGCCTTCGTACTCCGCCCGCGCGATCGTGAACCGGTAGACGTCGACCGGGGTGCCGTCCTGGTCGGCGTGGTAGTTCCGGAGCAGGCCCTCGCGGCGGCCGTCGTGGGCCTCGACGTAGCGCGAGACCGCCGTCCTCGATTTCTCGTTGCCCTCGTGGACCGTCACGACCACCGCCTCGAGGTCCAGTCGCTCGAAGGCCACCTCGATGAGTGCCGCCGCACGCTCGCCCGAGTACCCCCGGCCCCATAAGGGCTTGCGCAACCAGGTCCCCAGCGTCGCCGTCCGGGCCTCCCAGTCGACGCTCAGACCCGCGAGACCGGCGAACTCGCCCGCTCCCTGTTCACCCCCGCGTGGCCGGATCAGGTACGTCGCGCCCTCGCCCGCTTCGCGTTTCTCGGTGACCGCCTCGACGAACTCCACCGTCTCTTTCGGCGTCTCGTGGGGGTCCCAGGTGAGGTACTCTGTCACCTCGTCGACGTGCGGGGCGCCGACGCGGACGTGTTCGTAGAGGTCGAGCGCGTCGACCGTCTCGGTCGTCAGCGGTTCCAGCACCAGCCGCTCGGTTTCGATGCGGTCGGGGAAGAGGTCGGCCATGTGCGCGACGACGCGCCCGGGCGGAAAAGCGTTTACCGGCGCGTGACAGTCACACCCACGGACCCACGCACGGCGGGGAGATTTAAGCCGGCGGGGTCCCGAACGGGGGGTATGGTGGATGTCCTCGCGGACAAGCGGGCGGCGATGCGGTTCAGGGTCCTCGTCGAGATCGCCGAGCGCCAGCCCGCGGTCAGCCAGGGGGAGATCGCCGACGCCGTCGGGGTGACCAGCCAGGCCGTCAGCGAGTACATCCGCGAACTCGTCGAGGACGGCCTCGTCGAGACGGAGGGCCGCTCGCGCTACCGGGTCACCACCGAAGGCGTCGACTGGACTCTCTCGGCCGCGACGGACGTCCGGCGCTTCGCCGACCACGTCACCGAGGACGTGCTCGGCAGCGTCCAGGAGGACGCCGCCATCGCCACCGCCCCCGTCGAGAAGGGCGAGACGGTCACGCTCTCGATGCGCGAGGGTCTCCAGCACGCCACGTCCCGCGACGGGGACGGGGCCGGGGCCGGGGACCGGCCCGAAGGCACCGCGACCGGCGTCGCGACGACCGACGCCGAGACCGGCGGCGTCGTCGGCGTCACCGGGTTCGAGGGCGTCATCGACCTGGAACCCGGCGAGGTACAGGTCGTCCAGGTCCCCTCCGTGCGCTCGGGGCGGCCCGACGAGGCGGACCTGGCGGCGGTCCGCGAGGCCGCCGCGACCGCCGACGTCGTCGCGGCCGCCGGCGTCGAGGCCGTGGGTGCGCTCCGGGAGGCCGGCGTCGACCCGGTCGGGCACTTCGCCGCCGGCGAGGTCGCCGCCGACGCCGCCTCGCGGGGACTGGACGCCGTCGTCGTCGCCAGCGTCGACAACGTCGGTCGCGTCACCGACGCGCTCCGGGACGCCGGCGCCGCGTACGAAGTCTCTTGACCCCTCCGCCCGCCGGTTCGCCCATGACCGACGAGGGCGACAGCGAGACCGAACGCGCGGTCGAACGATTCCTCGACGACGCCGACGGCGCACTCGCCGAGTACGACGACGGTTACGCCGACGCCGACGCCACCCTCCGGCTGCTTCGGGGGCACATCGAGGATCTCCGCGCGGCCGTCACGGAGTCCGACGAGGGGTAGACCGCCCGCCGCGTGGCGGGGGGAAGACCGATACGGGACCCGCTCGTAGGGGCAGATATGACGGATGTCGTGATAGTCGAGGCTGCCCGGACAGCGCACGGATCGATGCTGGGCGCGCTCTCGGCGGTCCGCGCGCCGGCGCTCGGCGGGGCCGCCGTCGGCGAACTGGTCGAACGCTCGGGCGCCGAACCCGGGACGGTGGACTGGGTCGGCCTCGGCAACGCCGTCCAGGCCGGCGTCGGGCAGGTGCCCGCGCGCCAGGCGGTCGTCGAGGCCGGCCTCCCCGACGACACGCCGGCGACGACCGTCAACGAGGCCTCGGGCTCGGGACTGCGAGCCGTCGCGCTCGGCGTCGACCGCATCGCGGCCGGACGTGCCGACCTCGTCGTCGCCGGCGGGATGGAGTCGATGTCCAACGCCCCCTACCTCGTCCGGGAACACCGCGAGGGCAGACCCCACGGCGACAGCGAACTCACGGACGCGATGGTCCACGACTCGCTGTGGGACGTCGGCTACGACGCCCACATGGGCGAACTCACCGAACGCCTCGTCGACGAGCACGGCATCTCCCGCGAGGCACAGGACGAGTACGCCCTGCGCTCGAACCGCCGGGCCGCCGAGTCCATCGAGGAGGACGTCTTCGACGAGGAACTGGTCCCCGTCGAGGTGGGCGACGGTCTCGTCACCGCGGACGAAGGCCCCCGGCCCGACACCTCGCTGGACCGCCTCGGGCAACTCGCCCCCGCGTTCCGCGAGGACGGCACCATCACCCCCGGCAACGCCTCGAAACTCGCCGACGGCGCGGGTACGGTGATGCTCGCAGACGCCGAAGTAGCGGCCGAGCGCGGCCTCGGGCCGATGGTCCACGTCGCGGACTACGCCGTCGCCTATCGGGACCCCGCGGAGTTCTCGGAGGCCGTCGCCGACGCGATAGCGACCCTCCTGGAGCGCAACGGCCTCGGCGTCGACGACGTCGACCACTACGAGATAAATGAGGCCTTCGCCGCCCAGACCGTCCACGTCCGCGACCGGCTCGACATCCCCGATGGCCGGCTCAACCCGCTGGGCGGTGCGGTGGCGCTTGGCCACCCCATCGGCGCCAGCGGCGGCATCCTCGCGACGACCATCGCCCACGCCATGGTCAGGGAGGACCACGACTACGGGGTGGTGGGGATGAGCGTCGGCGGTGGCGGTGCGGTCATGATGCTCTTGAGTCGCTGATACGGTCGGTTGTCGATCAGTTCCGGGTTTCGTCGAACTGGTCGGCGAAATACCGGTACATCGGTACAACCGACCGTATGGAAGTGGCTAATGGACGCCTCGCTGGCGGGGTGTCGTCGATTCTCTCGTGACAAACACTATCATACTGCCGGACACAAGTTCGTGAACAAGCATTCCGCCTGTCGGGGGCGGAACGTCGAAAAGGCCACCGAAACAGATATCGAACGGTGGCATTACTTGTGTCCGACAGTATTACTCCCCGGAGTGTTCGAGGGCTTCGAGGAGCGAGAAGA
>PXRS01000061.1 GCA_003023785.1 Halobacteriales archaeon QS_5_68_33
GCGTTTACCGTTCGTCCCTTGAGTCAGTGTCGCTTTCCAGCGGTTTCTCCAGGCAGACGCGGTGACAGCGATAGCCGTGGCGCCGATAGAACCGGCGTGCGGCCTCGTTGTCGGCCATCGCCGCCAGGGAGACGAATTCGGCGTCGCGGTCGCTGAGACGCGCCTCCGCGTTCGCGAGCAGCCGGCTCCCGACCTTACGGTCCCGGTGAGCCGGCTTCACGTAGAGGTTCTCGACGACACCCCGGCGGCCGTTCGCGTCGTCCTCGACGTGGAACATGACGAAGCCGACGACGCCGTCCTCGCGGGCGACGAGCAACCCGTCGGCGACGGCGTGGCCCGCCGCCGCCTCCCGGACCGACGCGCGGTTGGCCGCCGGGTCTACCCGCGAGCCGTAGGCGGTCTGTTCCTCAGCGAGCGCCACCCACAGCTCCGCGACGGCGTCGGCGTCGGCCGGGTCGCCCGCCTCGATGCGCATTCGCCGGGTGATCGGACCCGACGCTGAAAGGAGTTCCCGTCCCCGCTCGGGACAGGTGCCGGCGGAACGGACGGCCGCGACGCCGGAAACCCCGTCTGCCTCCCGGCTCGTGCGACCACTTTTTATACTGTCCCGACGGAAATGCGACCAGCATCGAGGCATGTCCGGAACAGAGACGCTCGCAGGTCGGGTCGCCCCGCTCCGCGAGCATCCGAGGCTCGCGCTCGTCGCGGGGGTGGTGGGTATCGACGTCGGGTTGAAACTCGCGGGCGTATGGTCGCCGCTCCCGGGGGGACCGCTCGGGGTCGAGCGACTCGTGACGCTCCTGTGGAACGGGCTGGTCATCGGGCTGGGGGTCGGGCTGGCGGGCATCGGCCTCTCGATGACCTACAGCATCCTCCGCTTCGCGAACTTCGCACACGGGGACTACGTCACCACGGGCGCGTTCGCCGGGTGGGCCTGCGCGTGGGTCGTCGCGGCCGCCGGTTCGGGCCAACTCGCCGGCAACGTCGGCGGGTCGCTCGCCCTCGGGCGCGCTCCGGACGCCCCGAGCGCGGCGGACCTGTCCGTCAGCGTCTTCGGGTCGCCGCTGGCCGTCGTCGTCGGGCTGGTCGTGGCGGCGGTCGGCACCGTCGTCCTGACGCTCGCCGTCGACCGGACCGTGTTCAAACCGATGCGCGACGCCGGCGGTATCCCGCTGCTCATCGCGAGCATCGGCGTCGCGCTGGTCATTCGCTATCTCATCGTCTTCGTCTACGGCGGGTCGAGTCGGGGACTGACCGCCGAGCAGACCCGCCTCATCGTCGGCGGGGTCGACGGCCGCATCGCGCTGGTCACCAGCCGACGGACCCTCCGGGAGGCCCAGGACGGTGCCGTCCCCGTCGACGCCTTCTACGTCGAACTGCCGGTGGTCGACCTCGGGAGCTACTCGGCGGAGGTGGTCGCGGTCTCCAGCGCCGAGTTCGGCCTCGTGGTGCTCGCGCTCGGGCTGATGTACGCGCTCCACGTCACGCTCCAGCGGACGAAACTCGGGACGGCGATGCGCGCCACGGCCGACAACAAGGACCTCGCCCGGGTGACAGGCATCCCGACCGAGCGGGTCGTCCGGGCCACCTGGGTCATCGGCGGCGGGCTGGCCGGCGCTTCGGGGTATCTCATCGCGCTCGAACGCGGCACGCTCGGCTTCCAACTGGGGTGGTTGCTCCTGCTTCTCATCTTCGCGGCGGTCATCCTCGGCGGTATCGGCTCCATCTACGGCGCGATGGTCGGCGGCGTCCTCATCGGGTTCACACAGAGCCTCGCGGTCGTGTGGATCCCCTCGTCGTTCGCGACGGCCGCCGCGTTCGCCGCGATGATCCTCGTCCTCGTGTTCCGCCCGGAGGGCATCTACGGGGGGGTGAGCACCGCATGAGCGACGGCCCCGGCGCGCTCGACGGGGTCCGCCGTCGCTGGGACGCGGCCGCAACCCGGGTCTTCGGGAACGACCCGCTGCTGGTCGCCGCGGTCATGCTCGGCATCTACGTCCTGTTCACCGCGATGACGCTCGTCGGGCCCTCGGGGGGAGACCTCGGCGCCATCGTGAGCAACCTCCAGGCAGTGACGTTCTGGACGGCGCTGTACGCGATGATGGCGCTGGCGCTGAACCTCCACTGGGGGTACACCGGCCTGTTCAACATCGGCGTCGCGGGCTTTATGGCCGTCGGCGTCTACGCCTTCGCCGCGCTGACGGTGCCCCCCTCCGCGTCGCCCCCGGGGCTCGGCCTCCCCCTCGTCGTGGGCATCGCCGGCGGCATGCTCGCCGCCGCCTTCGTGGGCGTCCTGACTGCTCTCCCCGCGCTCAGGTTGCGCGCCGACTACCTCGCCATCGTCACCGTCGCGCTCTCGGAGATCATCCGTCGGTCGCTGCTCTCGCCCGAACTCGAGGAGTTCACCCTCTTTTCGAACCTCGGGTTCGTCCCCGACGTGACCCTCGGGTCGGGCGCCGGCCGCGGGATCAACATGCCGACCAACCCCTCCATCCCGGTGAAGTCGGTGCTCTACACGGACCCGGGCAACCCGGCGGCCGGCGGCCGCACCGTGGTCGGCAAAGCGGTGCTCGGCGCCGCCGAGAGCGCCGGGGTCCGCGAGACGGTCGTCAGCCAGTTCGCCTACACGCTCGTCCTCGTGGCGGTCGTCGTCCTCTTTTACTGGCTGCTCGTCAGAGTGGGTAACTCCCCGTTCGGGCGCGTCCTCAAGGCGATCCGCGAGGACGAACTCGTCGCCAACTCGCTGGGCAAGGACACCCGCGTGTTCAAGATCAAGGTGTTCGCGCTGGGGTGTGCGCTGATGGGCCTTGGCGGCATCCTCTGGGAGGCCCAGCGCGGCTTCACCGACGCCAGCGTCACCACGTTTCGGCCGCTCCAGACCTTCTACATCTTCGTCGCGCTCATCATCGGCGGCGCCGGGTCCAACACCGGGAGCGTCCTCGGCGGCGCGCTGTTCGCCGGCCTGCTCTTCCAGGGGCCGCTGTTCGTGCGCCGCATCGTCGCGCACCTCCTCAACCTGGGCGACCCCCCGAGCACGTTCGTGGGTGCCGCCGCCGGCCTGTTCTCGCTGGAACTCGGGGGCTTTCTCGCGTATACCGTCAACAACATCTCGGAGTTGCGGTTCGTCTTCCTGGGACTCGTGCTCATCTACCTCATGCAGCGGCGGCCGACGGGGCTGCTCGGCCACCGCAAGGAAGCCGCCGCCAGCGTCGACCTCATGGAGCGGCCGGGAGGCGAGAGCGATGAGTGACGACGCCACCGCCGCGAGAGCCGCGGCGGCGGACGCCGCTGCCGACGCGAACGCCGACGAGACCGGCGACGTCGACGCCCGAACGGGCGGCCCGGCGCTCGAAGTCGAGGACCTCCGCAAGTCCTTCGCGGGGCTGGTCGCCGTCGACGGGGCGACGTTCTCCGTCGAACAGGGGTCGCTGACGGGGCTCATCGGCCCGAACGGCGCCGGGAAGTCGACGACGTTCAACTGCATCACCGGCGTCCACGACGTCGACGGCGGCACGGTCCGGTTTTTCGGCGAGGACGTCACCGGCCTCCGGACCAACCGGGTCGCCGAGCGGGGCCTCGTGCGGACCTTCCAGATCGCCCGCGAACTCGAGGAGATGACGGTCCTGGAGAACCTGATGCTCGCGCCGGGCGACCAGCGCGGCGAGACGCTCGCGCAGGCGGTGCTCCCGGGGTTTCGCGACGCCGTCCGCGACCGGGAGCGGGCCCTCCGCGAGGAGGTCTGGGAGACGCTGGAGCTGTTCGAGATCGACCACCTCGCCGACGAGCAGGCGGGCAATCTCAGCGGCGGGCAGCGCAAACTGCTGGAGCTCTCGCGAGCGTTGCTGACCGACCCCGATATGCTGTTGCTCGACGAACCGTTCGCCGGCGTCAACCCCACCCTGGAGGAGAAACTCCTGGACCGGATCCACGCGCTCCAGCGCGAGCGCGGGCTGACCTTCCTGCTGGTCGAACACGACATGGACCTCATCATGAACCACTGCGAGCACGTCATCGTCATGCACCAGGGCCAGGTGCTCGCGGAGGGGCCGCCCGAGGCGGTCCGCGACGACGAACAGGTCATCGACGCCTACCTGGGGGAGGAAATATGAGCGACGCCGAAACCGAGCGCGAGGGGGCGACGTCGGACGACCCGGCGGACGAGTCGTTGCTCGCGGTGCGGGGCCTCGACGCCGGCTACGGCGACCTGCAGATCCTGGACGGCGTCGACGTGGACGTGGCCGCCGGCGAGTACGTGACCGTCGTCGGCCCCAACGGCGCGGGTAAATCGACGGTGATGAAGTCGGTGTTCGGGCTCACGTCGGTGTTCGGCGGGACGGTCGCGTTCGACGGCCGGGACATCACCGACGAGAACCCCGAGGAGATCATCCGCCACGGGCTGGGGTACGTCCCCCAGAGCGACAACGTCTTCGGGGGGCTGTCGGTGCGTGAGAACCTGGAGATGGGGGCGTACATCCTGGACGAGGTGCCCGAGGAGCGGGTCGAGGCGGTCTACGAGCGGTTCCCCGTGCTCGAAGAGCGGGCGGGCCAGCGCGCCGGGTCGCTCTCGGGGGGGCAACAGCAGATGCTCGCGATGGGACGGGCGCTGATGCTCGACCCCGACCTCCTCCTCCTGGACGAGCCCTCGGCGGGGCTGGCACCGGACCTGGTCGACGACATGTTCGACCGGATCGACGCGGTCAACGACGGCGGCACCGCGATCCTGATGGTCGAACAGAACGCGAAGGAGGCGCTCAGGCGGTGTGACCGCGGGTACGTCCTCGTCCAGGGGGAGAACCGCTTCGAGGACAGCGGGGAGGCGCTGCTCGGGGACGAGGAGGTCCGCCGGCAGTTCCTCGGCGGGTAGCGTGGCGCCGGAGAAGGGGAAGGGGAAGGCCGGTCAGCTCGAGGGCTCGACCTGTTCGAGGACCTCGAAGCCGCCCTCCTGGTAGCGGTACAGCTGGTAGGAGGCGACGGCGATGTCGCCGGCGTCGTCGAACTCGACGGCCCCGGCGGCGCCCTGGTAGTTGATCTCCTCGCCGTTGGCAGCCATTTCCAGGCCCTCGGCGATGTTGTCGGCGGTCACTTCCGTGCCGCCCTCGTTGGCGACGTTGTGCATCTCGTCGCGGATAGCCTCGCCGTCGTTCTTCCCGGCGGCGGCGTTCGCCAGCGCCAGCACCGCCACCGCGTCGAACGACTGGGCCGTGAACGGGCTGTCGGACGGGTCGCTGTCGTACTCGTCCTGGTAGAGGCTGTCGAAGGTGTCGCGGCTCGGGCCGACCGAACTCGGGGCGGTTCCCCAGACGTTGCGCATCGAGTTGCCGACGTCGCCCGGCAGGTCCTTGCTCTGGAGGCCGTCGGGGACGATGATGTCACAGAAGTCCTGGGAGTACTCGGCGTAGAAGTCCCGGAAGATCTGCTGGCCGTTCTCCGGATAGCCGACGATCATCAGCAGGTCGGGCTCGTCGGCCAGCGCCTCGGTCACCTGGGAGGTGTACGACGACTGCCCCTTTTCGTAGCTCACCTGGGCCTGCACGGTGCCGCCGCCGTCCTCCCAGGCGTTCGCGTAGGCCTCGGCGAGGCCCTGCCCGTAGTCGTTGTTCAGCGCGATGATCGACGTCGCCGAGGCGTCGAGGCGGTCCATCCCGATGTCGACCATCACCTGACCCTGTAGAGCGTCGGTCGGGGTCGTCCGGTAGAGGTAGTCGTTGTCGTCGAGGCCGGTGATCTCGGGCGAGGTGCTCGCGGGCGAACACAGCACCGTCCCGTTGGGGACCGCCTGCTGGCGCGCGACCTGCAGCGTCACCGACGAGGACAGCGCCCCCGCGATCGCCGGATACCCGGCGTTGATGAGCGACTCTGCGCCCGATATCCCGGTGTTGGGGTCGGTCGCCGTGTCCTCGAACTGGTAGTCGATCGCGAACGTGTCGCTCTCCTCGTCCATGTAGTCCGCCGCCAGTTCGGCCGCGTTCCGGATCGGCGGCCCCAGTTCCGCCAGGGCCCCCGTCACACCCATCAAGATGCCGACCTGGATGTCGCGCCCCATCGACTCCGTCATCGCCTCCGTCATCGTCGCCGTCGGAGTCGACCCGTCGTCGCCGCCGTCGCTACCGTCGCCACCGCCGTCCTCACCATCGCCGCCGCCGTCTCCGTCTCCGTTTCCGTTTCCATCTCCGTTTCCGTCGCCTGTACACCCGGCCAGTCCGGCGATGCCTGCTGCACCGATACCCCGGATCACCTGCCGTCTGTTCACTCTCTCTGGCATGTCGGTTCTGTGTTACCACGGAGGACACATAAATGTACATGTGTATGTGGGTCGGAATCGGGTTTCTATCCGTCCAGCGAGATATCGGATCCGGACCGAACGGATTGTTCGGGCGAGCAGGTCGCCGCGACGTGGAAAATAGTCTCGGAGCCAACAGGACCGCGCGGGGTGTCAGGTCGCGGGGTCAGCGCCGCCCGGTCATACGGTCGGTTGTACCGATGTACCGGTATTTCACCGACCGGTTCGACGAAATCCGGAACCGGTTTACAACCGACCGTATCAGATGTCCCGGCAGTCGGCACAGAGCAGTTGCCCGTTGAAGGTCGACAGATCACGCGCCAGCGAGCCACACCCCTCGCAGATGGACTGGTCCTCGAAGGGGCGCTCGGGGACGCCCTCGCCGAACGCCGTCCCCTCGTCGTAGCCGTCAGGTTCCTCACCGTACTCGATTTCGGGGTCCTCGGACCGCCCGACCGTCGCGACCGCGGGGTCGGCGGCGCCGCGGCCGGGCGCGAACGGCGAGGCCGCGACGAGGTCGTGTTCGGTGAGCAACCCGACCGGACCGTCGCCGTCGGTGACGACGAGGTGGCCGGTATCGAGCGACGCGAGTTCGTCGGCGGCTTTCGCCAGCGTCGCGTCCGGGGCGATGGTCGGGACCGTCGGGCGCATCGCCTCGGCGACCCGCGCGTCGCCCTCGCCCGCGACGAACGCCGACAGGGCGTCCCCGCGGGTCACGAGCCCGACCGGGTCGCTTCCCCGGAGGACGACGACGCTGTCGACGCCCTCGGCCAGCAACAGCTCCGCCGTCTCGCGCACCGAATCGGACTCGCTCACCCCCACGTACTCGCCGTGCATGACCTCCCTGACCGGAACGTCACCATTCATGCGTGTGGTTACCACATACTCGGTCTAAAAGCTACCCACGCCACGTTTATGTCGTCCGAAACCGTAGCTTTCGAGTTACACCGCACGGTTCCGGATACCGAGCGGCCGGCGAGCGTACCCCGGTCGTACGGTCGGTCGTCACTGTGTTCCGGTGATTCGCCGGGCGGTCCGGCGGAATCCGGAAATAATCTACAATAAACCGTATCAGTCCGTCGGCCGGGGGTCGACCCATCCCACCTGGACCGCATCGCCGGTCGTACGGCTCCTCTCCAGTGCGTGTTTGGCCGCCATCCCCGCTTCCCCGGCGGTCTCGCCCCGTCCCGCGCCGACCTGAAGGTCCACGTCGACCGCCTCGCCGACGTGTTCAACGGCGTCGCGGTAGGCCGCGACGTCCAGGTCCGGACAGACCGCGATGACGTTGTCCCCGCCCACGAAAAACGACAGGGAGTCGTGGGTCCGGCGCATGTATCGCATGAGTTCGGCGTAGGCCTGTTCGATCTCGACGAAGGTGTCGAAGGCGTTCAGGCGGTCGGTGTACTTGCCGGTGGCGTCGACGACGTCGAAGTGAGCGATCTGGACGTCGTCGCCGGTGCGGAAGTCGGCCTCGACCGCGCGGCCACGCAGGATTTCCCGGCGCGCTTCGTCCTGGGCGCTCCCGGCGTCCTGGAGGCCCTCGGTGGCGGCTTCGAGGGCCGCGACCGGCGTCCGGCCGGTACCGACGCCGAGGCTCATCGTCACCGGGTAGCGGTTGCCCACCGACTCCTGGATCAGCCCGTGGTCGGCCATGTCCAGCCCGTTGGTGACCGCGACCATGTTGTCGAATCGCGTGAAGAAGACGTAGCCGCCGCGGTTGCCGACCAGTTGCGAGAGGTCGGCGTACAGCCGGGACTGCAGCGTCTGGAGGTCGACCTCCCGGCGGGGTTCGGGCGTGACCGTCCAGGGGCCGTAGTTGTCGATCTGGACGTGCGTGACCTGCGTATTCGTCACGGGCGCCTGTCGGTCCCTTTCGGTCTTGTGTGTTTCGTTGCGGTCCGGGCGACGGACGGGCGAAAATCGGCGGGTCGGACGGTTCACGTGGCGACCGGGCGCGCGCGGGAGGCCGTCACTCGACGGCCGCGCGGACCCGCTCGTCGTCGGTCCCGAGCGAAACCGACCCGAACAGCGAGTCGTACTCGACGAGGCCCGTCGGGGTCAGCCGCGGGAGCTGCTCCTGGAAGAGGTCCTCCCGGGCCGCGGCGGCCTCGGCCTCGTCCACAGCGTCGGGGTCCACGCCGCGTTCGCGCGCGAGGACGACCCGCGCGAGGTCACAGACCGTGACCGGCCCGTCGGCGGCATACAGCGTCGCCAGCACGTGCCGACAGCGGTCCTCGGCGAGCAGGTCCGCGACCACCTCGTCGGGGAGCCGGTCGGACGGCACGCCCTCCTCCGTCGGCGTCTGTTCTGTCCCGGGCATCGTCGCGGGGCTAGGATCGGCGGCCATAAGTATGTGTCGTGGTGTCACACCACTAACTGGTCGGTCGTCGACACCTCTTTGGGCCGCCCGGGACTCGACCCGACCATGCAAGCGGTGCTTCTGGCCGCAGGCGAGGGGACGCGGATGCGCCCGCTGACTGCGTCGACGCCGAAACCGATGCTGCCCGTCGCGGACCGGCCGCTCGTGGCTCACACCGCCGACGCCGCCGTCGCAGCCGGCGTCGACGAACTCGTGCTGGTGGTGGGCTACGAGGCCGAGGACGTCCGCGCCTGCTTCGGTTCCGAGCACCGCGGCGTCCCCGTCGAGTACGCCGTCCAGGACGAGCAACTGGGCACGGCCCACGCCGTCCGGTGTGCGCGCGAGCACCTCGACGGCCCCTTCGCCGTCCTCAACGGCGACGACCTCTACGACGACGAGTCGCTGGCTGCCTTGCTCGAGGCGGGCGCCGACGGCCCCGCAGTCGGCACCTATCGCGTCGACGACCCGACGAGTTACGGCGTCTTCGACGTCGAGGACGGTCTCGTCGCGGGCGTCGTCGAGAAACCCGCCGACCCGCCCTCGAACCTGGTCAACGTCGGCGCGTACGTCTTCCCCGCGGCCGCCCGTGACTGGCTGGACGTGCCGATGAGCGAGCGTGGCGAGCACGAACTGACCGACGTGCTCGCCCGCGTCATCGAGGAACGCGCCGTCGAAGCCGTCCCCGTCGAGCGGTGGCTGGGGTGTGGCCGACCCTGGGAACTGCTGGAAGCCAACGAGTGGAAACTGGGCGAACTCGACCGCGCGGTGGCCGGCGAGGTCCACCCCGACGCCGACCTGCGTGGGAGCGTCGTCGTCGAGGACGGCGCCACGGTCGGGGCGGGCGTCGTCGTCGAGGGCCCCGCGCTGGTCCGGTCGGCGGCCGAACTCGGCCCGGACGCCTACATCCGGGGGGCGACGCTGCTGGGCGAAGGGACACACGTCGGCAGCGGCGTCGAGGTCAAAAACAGCGTCCTCATGCGCGACGCGGCGGTACCCCATCTCTCGTACGTCGGGGACAGCGTCCTCGGGACGGACGTCAACTTCGGCGCGGGGACGAAGGTGGCCAACCTCCGCCACGACGACGCTGACGTCCGCTTCACGGTCAAGGGCGAACGGGTTTCGACCGGCCGCCGGAAGTTCGGCGTCGTCGCCGGTCCCGGGGCGAAGACGGGGATCAACACGAGCCTCAACGCCGGCGTTCGCCTCTCGCCGGGCGCGACGACGGCCCCCGGCGAGTCGGTCACCCGCGACAGGTAGGATTTCGGGCGTTCCGCGGCCATCGATCCCGGTTTCGCTCGTTTCCGGGCGCTCGCCGCGGATGTATGGCGTTAAGTGGGTTCGTCTGCACCGGTCGGGTAGGATGGTCGACCCGACGTCAGACCTCAACGAGGACGTGCCCGAGGAGGAGGCACCGGAGTGTGCCGTCTGCGGCGAGTCGCTGGCCGAGAACCCCGACCACAGGGTCGTCACCTGGGTCGACGAGGAGAGCGTCCGGATCGAACACTTCTGTGGCGACGACTGCCGCGATTCCTGGCAGGAGTGACCGCCCCGACGACGCGATAGCGCTCCCTGTCGGGCGGTCGTGTCAGGATTCCGAATAAACGACTAAGGCGTCAACCGGGCAATCGGTCGGTATGGTACCGGGGGAGTCGGCGACGGTGCTGGTCGTGGACGACGACGAGGCGGTCGCGGACGTCTACGCCAGTCAACTGTCCGGAACGCACGAGGTGCTCACTGCGTACGACGGGGAGACGGCGCTGGAGAAGGTCACGCCCGACGTCGATGTCGTGTTGCTCGACCGGCGGATGCACGGGCTTTCCGGGCGGGAGGTGCTGGAGGCGATCCGGGACCGCGAGTCGACCTGTGGCGTCGTGATGGTGACGGCGGTCGACCCCGGGTTCGACATCGTGGACATGGGGTTCGACGACTACCTGCTCAAGCCGGTCGAGCGGACCCGGTTGGAGGAGACGGTCGCGGAGACGCTGGCGTCGCTCGGGGAACGGGGGGCGGTCAGGGAGTACCGCTCGGTCGCCTCGAAGGTCGCGGCGCTGCGCGTCGAGAAGAACGCCGCCGAACTGGAAGGCAACGACGAGTACGAACGCCTCCTCGACCGTCTGCGGGAACTCGAATCGGAGGTCGACCTCGAGGGCGTCGAGACGCAGGTCGACATCTGATACGGTCGGTTGATCCGGAACTGAGGGACCGGCGCGCCGGTCCGGGGGAACTGCGCTGGCGAGCGACAGCACCGGGGCCGGTTGGGATTCCTCCACTCTTATGTCCCGGCCCCCGATACGGCGGGTATGGGACGCAACTACAGGGACCTGCACGACCCGAACGCGGAGTACACGATGCGGGAACTCTCCGCGGAGACGATGGGCGTCAGGGCAAAGCGCGGTGGGGGCCGTGACGTCGAGATCACCGACGTCCAGTGCACGATGGTCGACGGGAACTTCCCGTGGACGCTCGTGCGGATCTACACCGACGCCGGTCTCGTCGGGACCGGCGAGGCCTACTGGGGCGCCGGCGTGCCCGAACTGATAGAGCGGATGACCCCGTTCGTGGTCGGGGAGAACCCCCTCGACATCGACCGCCTCTACGAGCACCTCGTCCAGAAGATGTCCGGCGAGGGCTCCATCGAGGGCGTCACCGTCTCCGCGGTCTCGGGCATCGAGGTCGCGCTCCACGATCTGGCGGGCAAGATACTGGAGGCGCCCGCCTACCAGTTGCTCGGGGGCAAGTACCGCGACGAGATGCGGGTCTACTGTGACTGTCACACCGAGACGGAGGCAGACCCGGAGGCCTGTGCCGACGAGGCCGAGCGCGTCGTCGAGGACCTGGGCTACGACGCGCTCAAGTTCGATCTGGACGTGCCCTCGGGCCACGGGAAGGACCGCGCCAACCGCCACCTCCGGCCGGGCGAGATCCGCCACAAGGCCGAGACCGTCGAGCGCGTCACCGAGCGGGTCAAGGACCGCGCCGACGCCGCCTTCGACTGTCACTGGACGTTCTCGGGCAGTTCCGCCGAGCGCCTCGCGGGGGCCATCGAGGACTACGACGTCTGGTGGCTCGAAGACCCGGTCCCGCCGGAGAACCTCGAAGTCCAGAAGGAGGTCACCGACTCGACGACGACGCCGATCACCGCGGGCGAGAACCGCTACCGCGTCACCGAGGAGCGACGGCTCATCGAGGACCAGGCCGTCGACATCATCGCACCCGACATGCCCAAGGTCGGCGGGATGCGCGAAACCCGGAAGATCGCCGACGTCGCCAACCAGTACTACGTGCCGGTGGCGATGCACAACGTCTCCTCGCCGGTCGGGACCGTCGCCAGTGCCCACGTCGGCGCGGCGGTCCCCAACTCGCTGGCAGTGGAGTACCACTCCTACGAACTCGGCTGGTGGTCGGACCTCGTCGAGGAGACGGTCATCGAGGACGGGTCCATCACGATCCCCGAACGCCCCGGTCTGGGCGTGACCCTCGACCTCGACACCGTCGCGGAGCACATGGTCAGCGGGGAGACACTGTTCGACGAAGCCTGATACGGATTATTGTAGATTATTTTCGGATAGCGCCGACCCCGGGGCCGGCGCGTACCGGTAAATCGCTACAATAATCCGTATGATACGGTCGGTTGTAGCGATTTATACTGCCGGCTGTAAGTCTGTCAAGAATTTCGCCGCCCCGGGGTGGCGAATATCTTCACGAAGTTACAGCCGGCAGTTACCGGTATTTCGCCGACCGGTTCGACGACATCCGGAACTGATCTGCAACCGACCGTACGAACTCGGCCCGTCCGTCCCGGACAGCGACAACGGAGACGGAGATAACCGGCCTTAAGAGGGGACCACACTAACGGCGGGTATGACCAAGTTCGGCTGGTTCGCGTCGCTGGAGGAGTTCTCCCCGGAGGAGTGCC
>PXRS01000062.1:0-15379 GCA_003023785.1 Halobacteriales archaeon QS_5_68_33
ATGCAGGTAGCGAAGGACTCGCAAGGCCCGTCGATAGATAAGAGTTCAGCCGTTCACGGCGGGGAGGACGTCATGACTTGTCTCTTGGCGTGGTGAACTGTGCGGGTGAGATGGTATTCTGGGCGACGGTAGCGACACGGAGCACGAACGAGAACAGCATAGCCAGCGGCGTAAACGCCACCGTGACGACGATCGGCGCAAGCAAGGGAAGCGTCACTGGGAGGCCCGAAAGCGAACTCCCCGACTTGGACATGGCGACCAGAGCCGCCACCGTGATGAACTGCGCGGGGACACCGACGTACAGCAGCAGACGCGAGAAGTACGATAACTCCTCCTGGATATACATTGCCTTGAAATACTGACGAGCGATGTCCACGTCTTTGATGCGACGCGTGATGTTTTCGAGCGCCTCGATACCTTCCTCGGAGAGCTGACTCTCGTACCGGACCTGTATTCGACGCACGGCGTTGAGCTCCCGTGCGTAATTCGTCGACAATGTCGAGGCGAGTGCACCGAACACACCTGTATCCGGTCGGTCGAGCAGCGTGACTACGTGATCGATGTGGTCAGTCAGGCGTTCTGTCACTTCCTTTGCGTCCGTTCGAAGGTCGTTATTGCCGGTGGCAACCGTAGCACGATGGAGGCGGATAGCTTCCTCTCGGGTACTCCGGAGGAGCATCTCGAGAAACGGCGCGGGTTCCTCGGGCGTTACTTCCTGGCCGGTTTCTTGTCGGACGCGCTCACGAAAGTCGCTCACTCCCTCGATGTTGTCCTCGATCTCACCGACACTGGTGAGCGCTTGCGAAAGGACGAGCTGGTTTATCGAGAGCACCACCGTGATGAGCGTGACGTTCCCGGACACGAACGCACCAAAGGCCGTCGAGAGCGCATTAAACTCCTGGACTGCGGTAAATCCGACGAGTTCGAGCGCTGTATACGCAGCGAGGATGATCGCGAGCAGTCCCCCCGCGACGACCGTTCGATCGCCCTCGAGTAACACCCATTGGCGTGCTTTGTCCCACCTGCCTACGGTGCGCGACCGGGCGCCGAAGGTAGGGTTGTCAGGTGACTCTTCTTCCTCCCGGGTGCGTGCACTGTCGTCTTTCTCCATGCCGGCTGCACGTTCGCCAGCCCCGAAAGTCCAGCGTAGCGACGACCGTCTCGGAAACGGCTTGCACTGCAGTTGATCGGTTATGAATGTTTCCACGATGGATCGGTCTGATGCGGAAAACGCCAGTGGCCTTCCCGGTCGCCGGTGCTTTTACACCCGGTCACGGTTCGTTCAAGACCCGGTTGGCAGGAACAGGTCTGCGATCCAACGGATTATCCCCGTCGAGAGCCAATAACGCTCGCCATGGGAACCGTAGTAGCCTTCGCGTCCACCGCTGGCGTCGCGATCGCCGGCGACACGAGCGGAACGACCGAGGGGACCGAGACCGCCGACGCGACGGTATCGAGCGGCCGCGTCCAGCGCGTCTTCGACTTCGGACAGGCGGGGGCCGGCGCGGCCGGGCCGCCGGGCGGCATCCAGGAGTTCGGACGCCGTCTCGAATCCGAGTACCGGACCCAGGAGCGCGAGCACGACCGGCTCGGTATCGAACGGCTGGGCCGGATCGCGGGTCGACTGGCCGAGCGGACGGGGGTCGACGCGGTCGTCGTGACGCGCGACGAAGCGGGGGTCGCGCGACTCCGCGAAATCCGCGAGGACGGGAGCGCCCTCGCGGCGGAGACGGTCGCGCTCGGGAGCGGCGGTCCCGTCGCGCTGGGTCGACTGGAGGGCGCAGACCCCGACCGGACGCTCGACGAGACGGTCGTGCTGGTCCGCGAGGCCGTCGACGTCGCGAGCAGGCGCGACGGCATCACGGACGATTCCATCGACGTCTGGTCGCTCGCGACCGACCGCGGTTCCGTGTCCTGACCGCCGAACTCGAGAACCGGCTCACAGTCCCCCCGATTTCAGGCAGGACCGGGTCTGTCGGGATCGACCCGCCACCGGCAGCCGGTCGCATATGCAAGCCCAACGCATTCAACGCCACATCGTTTCCACTCGATCGCATGGACTCATCAGCGAACAGCGGTTCGGCCATCGAGAGCGCCAGCTACGTTACCACGGCTCTGTTGCGAGAACCCGTGAAAGACGCGGTCAAGGAGACGCTCCGCGAAGAGGGGGTCAGGGTCAAACGAACAGATACCGAGGAGGCGTCCGACTCGGACGGGGGGTCCGGGCGCTCGACGCTCCCGCTCGTGCTCGCCCTCGTGACGCTGGGCGGCCTTGCTTATACCGCCCGTCGGAAGCTACAGGGCGATAGCGGCTGGTCATCGGGCCCCGGGTCGGACCGACTGCAGGAATCCCACCACGGCGAGTCCGAAAGCCGTTCGAAGGTGGAGAGCACGGACGAACCCGGGTCGTCAACTGTCTCGGACGATTTCTGAGAACGGTCCCGTCGCGACGACCGCACCGGCAGCGCCGCTACCGTTTATTGAAGCGGTCGGCATTACCGCCGGCAAACGAAGCGACCGGCCTCACGAAAGGGACTGTTTCACGATGACACCGTCGTTACGGGAAAGCGACAGGTCACGACCGACCGTATCATACGGTCGGTTGTAAATCAGTTCCGGATGTCGTCGAACCGGTCGGCGAAATACCGGCGAATCGGTACAACCGACCGTATCAGTCGGTGGTAACGCTACGCTGTGCGCTGCAGGCCGCGCGAGCGCGTGCCGCCGGCTCGGGGTCGGGTTCGGCGTCGCGGTCGTCGAGTTCGGCGACGGTGTCGTTGCTGACGTGGCGGTAGATGCGCTGGTGTTCGGCGCCGACCTGTTCGAAGCTGTTGGCGCGCCGGTACTGTCGCATGACCTCAGCGAGGCGCCGGCGTCGCGCGTCGTCCTCGAGGAGCGTCCGGACGCGTTCGACGATGGCGTCGGTGTCGGTGACATCGACCGTCTCGGGCGCGCCCCACTTGGCTTCGATGCGGGTGAAGTAGTCGGCGTCGCTGGCAAGCACCCCCAGCCCCTGTGACGCACAGGAGTTGAAGGTCCCGCTCTGGGTCACGACGCGGTAGGGCAACAACGCGAGGTCGGGCGCCGCGAGCGCGACCCAGTAGTCTTCGTCGTCGAGCATCCCGGTGACGGTCACGTTTTCGGGGGCCTCCGACCGGATCCGCTCGGCGAACTCGAAGTCGTCACCTTTCGGGCGTGCGCCGCCCGCGACCATGAACTCGTACTCCGGCAACTGGCGAGCGACCTCGATGAAGACGTCGTGGCCTTTCGGAGGGCGCATGAATCCCGGAATTGCGACGACGACGTCGTCGGGGTCGAACCCGAACCGGCGCTTTGCCACGCCCTGGGGAACGCGGGGAACGTCGGTCTTGACTCCGTGGGAGAGGACGCTGAACTCCCGGGGATGGAGGTCGATGTCCTCCTGAAACGTCTCCGCGCAGTCGGGCGAGAGAAAGACCAGATGCGAGGCTCCGACGGCGAGCAGCTTGTGCATCAGGAGGAGGTACAGCCGCACGGAAAAGTCCGACTCGTCCGGCTGCGGTCTGAGCACGGAGTGCATCGTGACGACGACGCGTCCGGACCGCAGCGACGACGCCAGGAACAACAGCGGGAAGAACACGAGCCCCATCACGCCGGGGTACTTGCTGCCTTCCCGTCTGAACAGCCCGTATTCGTGCTGGACGTGGACGACGTCACTGTCAGCTCGGAGCGCACGGACCGCCAGCCCGACGAAGCGCCGGATCGAGCGGTCGTCCTGTGGGACGTGGACCGTCTCGGTGTTGACGTGTTCGATACTGTCGAGGAGGTCGCGTGCGTACGTGCCGATCCCGCACGAGCCATTGCCGGGGGTCGTGACCATGGTGACGTCCATGCGGTCCTGGCGGTCCTGGCGGTCTGTCCGCGAGGCGGACGCTCTCTCGACGGAAGAGACATATTCTGTGGTCATGGATGTCAAGCTCTCACCGGAACGGACGCACGGACCCGTGGCACGCGTTTGCCGACTCGTCTGACGTCCCGTCCCAGCGCTGTGGGGGTTGCCGGCGCCGGGACACTCGACACTGCCGTACGGAGCACTGGATCGTGTAGCCGATCCGCAGTGTGGTTCGGCTCGACGTGTGGACCCGGTCCGTCCCGGGTCCGTGGTCGCGTCGGGTGGGAGACGACCTCCGACGCCCCGTTCGGGTACTTTCCGTCCGATGATTCCGGTACCTTCTCTAGACGACGCTCGCTTAATGGCGTTCTCATCGTTCATTTCGTTTCCTCGCCTTACTCGCCGATATCTGGCGCTCAGAAGGCGCTTACTGGCCGAAATCCGGGATTGAGAGACCGGCACAGCATCGGACAACCGCCGGTTCGGAGAATAGGCTACTGTTATCCCCAAGCACGGGCCCGTTTGCCGACGGACAGCCACGTCGTTTCCCGGTCGCCGAAGGGTGTAGAAGCGGGAATATCCTGCCGCCGTCACGAATCTCCCGTCGTCGGTTAGGCCTCGCCGCGGTGGCGAGCGACGGCCGGCGGCGGGCGCAATACCATGACGTACTCCGAACATTCACCGTCACTCGGGATTACGGCGGGGCATTGACCGGCGGTGTGACCGGCCGTCACGGGGCCCCAAGATGAGTGCGAGATCGGGCGAGTAAGTCATTCTTATCCCTGGATTCACGGTTAGACGCTGGCGCTGCTGGGAGTCAGAAAATCGCTACGCACTCGTGTGGTTGGAGGTCTGTAACGAACGCCCCTGTGGCAGGAAGGATTTTGTTACTGCTCTAATTACGGGCGGGTGTCTCAAGCGATGTATCGCGACGAATCATACGCCAAATCACGT
Source organism: Halobacteriales archaeon QS_5_68_33 (assembly GCA_003023785.1). Classification (GTDB taxonomy): domain Archaea; phylum Halobacteriota; class Halobacteria; order Halobacteriales; family Haloarculaceae; genus QS-5-68-33. The sequence goes on from PXRS01000062.1 coordinate 4,826, forward strand.
CCACAACAACAGCACCACCCCGGGGAGACACAGACGTACTTCGTCACTCACGACTTCGACGGACCGGCCGAACTGACGACGACGCTCGCACACGCGATCTCCGACGTGAGCGGGGTTGACGTGACCGACGCGAGGGTCACGCTGGCTGACTACGCGGACTCGGAAGCACTCGACCGGCTGTTCGAGCCCCGGGATGAAGGCGCGCCGCGGATGAACGGGCACCTCACTTTCGCGGTCTGGGGGTTCCAGGTCACTGTCTACAGCGACGGCCAGATCGCGATCGTTCCGCCGCGACAGCCCCCCCAGGCACGGTAGATGACCCGGCAAGGGAGCCCGTAACGCACTGGTACTCCACCCGCCGCGCTCCATCGGGGCTGAGCCGCAACCGTTTTTTCAGCTCGGCGAACGGTAACCGAAACGTTTTGTCGCTCGAATCGTACGCCGTGCTTAATGGCGACGCAAAACAAACCGTCGTTCGTCCGGATGCTCCGGCGCTTCCCTTTCCGGACGGGACTGTTCACCTTCGGCCCGCTGGTGGTCGGCCTGGCCCAGGTCTTGAATGCTGTTTTTCACGACAGCGGTCTCTGGCCAGTCGTCGCGGCCGCGGTGGTCATGTGTGTCTTCTCCGTGCTCATCACGAACTACCACCTAGCCTCGTTCCGACGGCAGCTCGCTGACGGCCGCGACTGATCCGCGCTCCCCGACGGGACGCTGTTCAGGGGATCCCCGACCGGTCGTCGGCAGGTATAGTGCAACCCCAAGAGACGAGAGGTTCAGCGAAAAAGCAGCGGGTGCAGGACAGGGGCTACCGTGGCCGTCGTATTGGCAGAGTCGTACGGTCGGTTGTCAATCAGTTCCGGATGTCGTCGAACCGGTCGGCGCTATCCGAAAATAATCTACAATAATCCGTCTCAGTCGTCGCTGGTAGCGCCCGTCACGCGCTGGACGTCGAACTCCTCGGTGAGCGTGGCGACCTTGTCGAGGGCGGCTTTCTCCTCTTCGAGGGTTTCGTGGAGAAGGTCACCGACCTCGCCTTCGCCGAGGCGGTCGGCGATGACCGCCAGGTTGCCGTACGCGGCTATCTCGTAGTGTTCGGTCTTCTGTGCCGCGACGAGGTTGTGGAGGTCGAGGACGTCCTGGTCGGAGTCCATCTCGAGGAATTCCTCGTGTTCGGTGATCAGCCCTTCGATGCCCTCACACTCCTCGTGTTCGGGCTCCTGGCCGAGTTTCTCGAACACCTGGTCCAGGCGGTCGACGTGGCCTTCGGTCTCCTCGCGGTGGTCGCGAAACGCCTGTGCGATCTCCTCGTCCTCGGTTTGTTCAGCGAGTTCCGAGAGCACGTCGAGGAGTTCGTTCTCGGCGTAGTAGACGTCTTCGAGGTCGTGCACGAACAGGTCGCGAAGGCTGGACACCGACATGGCGTTTCGAACGCAGGCGTACACCGCGATAGGTGGTCTGCTTGAAATGGCAAGGCCTGCTGATACTGCCGGCTGTAAGTCTGTCAAGAATTTCGCCGCCCCGGGGCGGCGAATATCTTCACGAAGTTACAGCCGGCAGTATGAGAGCGGTTACAGCACTGACCTCCGAATCATCCGTGTTTCGAAATCGGGCGAACAAGGCTCTCCGTCTCCAGGAGCCTGATACGGTCGGTTGTCAGTCATTTCCGGATTTCGTCGGACCGGTCGGCGAAATACCGGTACAGCGGTACAACCGACCGTATGACACGGGACGAGCGAGGACCCCGACCGGAGTCAACAGACCGGTTTCGGGTCGACGCTCATCGCCTCGAGCGCGTCGGCGTACTCCTCGTAGGCGGCCCCGACGACCCGCTCGGCGGCCGCCTGCGCGCGCCCCCAGTCGTCCTCGTCCTCGCAGACCCGCTCCAGCAGGTCGGCCCCCCCGTCCCGTTGGTCGCCGGCGTCCGACCGGAGTTCCCGGGCGAAGTCGGCGCCCCCGACGTCGCCCTCGTTGACGAAGAAGTTGACCACCTGCAACAGCGTCCGGTCGCGGACGATCCCCTGCCCGACCAGCGCGCCGGCGCGCTCGGCCGTCGTCTCCGCCGCCGCGAGCGCGTCGTGAACGGCCCCGTCCAGGACGATCTCGCCGATATCGTCGTCGAGTCGCTCGCGGAGGCGGTCGAGGTGTTCGCGTTCCGTCTCGGCGGCGGCTGCGAACGCCTCGGCCGCCGGCCCGTCCTCGCTCCCGACCCACGACCTAAACGTCTCGTGGCCGCTCGCGGCGTCTCGCGCGACCGACCGCAGAACCGGGCCTTCCGCGAGGCTGGCACCCGTCGCCGCGATGAGGTATTTGTCCGACCCGAGCCGGTGGAGCTGGGTCCGGCGCTCTTCCTGGACCGCCTCGAGAAAGCCGTTGGCGTTCATACCCCCTACTTCGTGTGCGCGCCGCTTATCGGTGTGGGCGCCCCCGGCCGGATGTGATACAGCGACATCCGGTTGATGGAGTGTTCCGTCCCGCCGCCGATCCGTTCCACCGGGGGCGGACCCGATTCACGTTTCGAGCCCTTTAGCGGCCGTATTTCGGGCGGAAACGCCGGTCTCTGCCGGCGTCGGGAACCGACACGTCCAACACGACGCGGCCGGAGGATGGGGTATGCGGGTTCGGTCGTACATCTACAACTCCGGGGCGGCGCCCGACCACGTCGACCGGGTGCTCAACCTGCTCGCCGGCCGCGAGGAGGCGGTCGACGTCCGAGACGTCGGGGCGGCCGCGGACGCCGACGACGCGCGCCGCGAGGCGATGCTCACGCTCCGGGAGTCGATGCGGATCGGCGAGAACCCCGCGGGCATCTACGGCGAGGACGGGACGCCCGACTTCGCGACGGGCGTGCTCATCACCGAAGACGAGGTGGGCCGCCGCGCCGTCCACGTCGGGAGCGACGCGCTCGACGCCCTCCGGGCAGCCGACGGGTGACCGGGCCGTGACGCTGCCGGCGACGCGGCCCTTATTCTGCCCCCGGTCCTACGTTCGGGCATGAGCGAGGACGCCCTCGGCGTTTCGCCCACGACTCTCCAGGAGCGCATCGACAGCGGCGACCCGGTGCGAGCGCTCGACCTCCGCAACCGCGACGAGGTCGACCGCTGGCGACTCGCGGGTCCTGGCGTGACGGTCACCCAGCGCTCGAACGCGACGTTCATCCAGGCGCGGGTGACCGACGCGATAGCGGAGTTCGTCGCCGACATCGACGGCGAGGGACCGATAGTGGTCGTCTGCGCGCGCGGGGAGGCGAGCCGCGAAGCCGCCGCGGAACTCGCAGCACGCGGGTACGACGCCCGCAACCTCGAAGGTGGCATGGAGGCGTGGGCGCGCCTCCTGCTGTCGGCGGACCTCCCCGTCGAGGGGGACGACTTCGCAGTCGTCCAGTACCGCCGCCCGGCCAGCGGCTGTCTCGGGTACGCGGTCGTCTCGGGCGGGGAAGCGGCGGTCGTCGACCCGCTCCGGGCGTTCACCGAGCGATACGCCGCGGACGCCCGCGAGCGCGACGCGACCGTCGAGTACGTCGTCGACACGCACGTCCACGCCGACCACGTCAGCGGCCTCCGGGAGCTGGCCGCGGCGACCGGCGCCACGGCCGTGATGCCCGCCGAGGCCGTCGAGCGCGGTGTCACCTACGACGTGGCGACGGTCGCCGACGGCGCAAAACTCCAGGTGGGCGAGGCGACCCTCGAAGCGGTCCACGCGCCCGGACACACCACGGGGATGAGCGCCTTCGCCGTCGGCGGGGGCGACGCGGGCTCGTCGGCAGACACCCCCGACGCCGGGGTGCTCCTGGCGGGCGACAGCCTCTTCGTCGGAAGCGTCGCGCGACCGGACCTGGAACGCGGGAGCGGGGGCGCCCGAGACCTGGCACGCGAGTTGCACCGGACGCTAACCGAGCGGTTCGCCCGTTTTTCCGACCGAACGCTGGTCGCGCCCGGCCACCACGCCGAGGGGGTCCGGCCGGACGAGACGGGCGCGGTCACCGCGCGACTGGGCGCGCTCCGGGCGTTGCGCGCGTTCGATATGGACCCGGACGCGTTCATCGACCACGTCACCGACGACATGCCACCCCGTCCCGCGAACTTCGAGCGGGTCATCGCCGTCAACCTCGGGCGCGAGCACGCCGACGCCGAGGCGGCGTTCGAACTCGAACTGGGGCCGAACAACTGCGCGGCGACGCTCGCCGACGACTGATATACTGGTCGACAGAGGCCCTGATAGATATTCGCCGAGACGTGGCGGGGGCGAATTCTATCAACCGTTCTGTCGACCAGTATACGGTCGGTTGTCAATCAGTTCCGGACTTCGTCGAATCGTCGGCGAAATACCGGTAAACCCGGGCATCGAGTCCGAGACCGAACGACGCACCCAGTCGACGACCGACTCCTCGTCGCCGGGGTCGACCGGGCCCACGACGCCGTCCTCGGGGAGGATGAGAGTCCGTTCGCCCTCGTTGGTCACCTCGATGAGGCCGTCTTCCTTGAGGTCCGACAGCGCGTCCTCCAGGGCGTCGATGTCGACGTCGACCTGCGACCGGAGTTCGAAGACGGTCATCCCCTCGTCGCGCCGGTCGGCCAGCGCGTCCAGCACCGCCACCTCCGTGTCGTCGCGGTCCCGGAACTCCGGTTTCGCCCGCATAGCCAGGGGTTCGACCCGGTGGGTCTTGGGTTTACCGCCCCGGCGACCGCCGACACCGGCGCGGACCGTCGGCGGCGCAGGCGGGTCCCGGGGCCGCCCGCCGTCGTGGCTGGCACCACCGGTAGGGCGGTAAGCAGTACGCTTATAGGGCGCACGCGGGGACCTTGTGACAATGAGTCTCAAGTGTTCGATCCTCGGCCACCGCTTCGACGAGACGGCCGTGGAGCGCGACCGCCAGGAGGACGGCTCCGAGGTCGTGATCACCATCACCGAACTGGAGACCTGCACGCGCTGTGGGGAGACGCGGGTCGTCTCCGAGAACAAGGAAGTGAGGACGCTGGAGACACCCGAGGACGCCGGTTCGGAGGTGGCCGGCGGCGACGCCGCGGGAGCGAAGACCGCCACGGGGACCGATACCACAGACGAATCGCTGGGAGAAGCGGAGTCCGCCGACGCCGTGGCCGACGAGGCCGGCGTAGAGGACCCGACCGACCCCGCGGCCGACGACGGGGAGATACTCGGGGCCGGCGGGGACGACGGCGACGCGTCCGACGACGGGGGTGTCGCCGACGACGCGGGCGCCGGGAAGGGCGAACCCGACGAGGACGAGGACGAGGACGAGGAGGTGACCGACGACGCGGTCATCATCGACGGCGACACCGGGACCGAGCGCGACCCGGGGGAGTGGCCCGACGACGCCGAGAGCGATGCAACTGCGGCCGGCGCGGGGACGGCCAGCGCGGGGTCGGCCGACGCGGGCGAGGAGGACTGGCCGCCGGCGTCGAGCGACGAGGGCGACGCCGCCGGCGCGAGCGGCGACGCGGCCGACGAGTGGCCCGAGGAGACGCGACGCGACACCGACGATGCGGCCGAGTCCCCCCTGGAGGAGAACGCGTCGCCGACGGTCACCGTCCCCGAGGGGATGTACAAGTGTCCGGAGTGTGGCTTCACCGACGAGGTCGAATCCTCGTCGCTGCGGGCGGGGGACTTCTGTCCCGAGTGCCGCCAGGGCACGCTCGTCCAGGACGAGGACAGTTCCAACTGACCGGCGACGGTTCGTGGCGGTCGACGACGACCGACAGGTCGGCCTCGAAAAAGGTAAGGGGTGGCCTCGCAAATGCCCGGCCATGCGGGAGTACAAGATGCGCCGGGGCGAGTATCTCGCCGACCGCATCGAAGACATGGAGGCGACGGTCGAGGACTACTTCGGAACTATCACGGGCACCGAGGAGTACGACGGCAGCGACCTGTTCGTCGTCGGGGACCCCGACAACCCGGTGTTCGAGCGGATCGTCGTCGGCGCCGTCGAGTACGGCGGCAAGAAGGACAAACTCGTCGTCGAGTTCGAGGAGCGCCCCGCCGAGGAGGTCATCGCGGAGGGCAACGCCGACGCCGCGGCCGACGCCGTCGACGCGAAAAACGACTTCCTGCTGGAGGCGACCGGCCGCGACGCCAAGTCCCGCCGCGACTCGATGAAACGCGCCGTCGAGGACAGCCCCGACGAGGCCGACGAAGTCTGATACGGTCGGTTGTGCCGATTGACCGGTGTTTCGCCGACCGGTTCGACGACGTCCGGAACTGATTCTACTGTCGGACACAAGTGATGCCACCGCTCCGGTGACTGTTTCGGGGTCTTCGAATCGACCGTACGAACCGCCGTCTCACTCTCCCGACGCTCGACCCGGAGTTGCGGCCGGCGCGCTCGCATCGCTCATCCGGGAAGCGGTGCCGTGGCCATGGATGAGGCCACGCTACAGTCCCTGTCACTGGCCGCCGTACCCCGGGGCGGCCACTTTGGCCGTTCGTGACCGCCGGTAAGTGTTTTCCGGTTGCCCGGTCCACCCACGACCGAGTTGCGACGCCGCGAGGGTACCGCCAGCCCCCGCGTTACTGCCCGAGCGGGTCGCGGTTGATCTCGACGCCGTGGGGCGTGATGATGAGCTGGTCGTCGCCCTTCTGGGCGATGTCGCCGCCCACCTCGTTGGCGACCTGCTTGAGTTCGTCCGTGATGTGTTCCATCGTCCGGTCCTGGGTGGTGTGGCGGGTGATGTCGGCGATCACGACATCCCCGTCGTAAACGGCGTCCTTGATGTGAATGACGTCCTGCTTCTCGCTGATCTTGGCGATGCGCAGTTCGGTGTCGGCGCCCGACGCCTGGGCCTCGACCGCTTTGTCGTCGATCTCGACGTAATCCTCCTTCTGACGGGTCCCCCCTGAGTCGGGGATGATCTTGCTCATCAGTCCCATAGACCCTATCGCGGGCCCCGGCGGCTTGTAGTTTACGTCAGACACATCCTCCGTCGAACACGCTCCGAACTACTGGCCCCGGTTTCTTGCGTTCAACGCTGCAGTTGTGCACGACCCTGTGATGGGGAAGGGCCGATCCGGCGTGATACGGTCGGTTGTCAATCAGTTCCGGATGTCGTCGAACCGGTCGGCGAAATACCGGTACATCGGTACAACCGACCGTACGAGGAGGTGACACGGGAGTCCAGCGGCCGTCACTGCTCGGCTTCGTCGACGAGCGCCTCCTCGATGAGCGCCGCCGACCCCCGGCGGAGGCGGCCGCTGACGGCGGTGCGGGAGATGTCGAACAGCGACGCCAGGTCGTCGAGGGTGGCCTCGCGGGGTTCGTCGTAGTAGCCTTGGAGGTAGGCACCCACGAGCGCCTCGACCTGCGGTTCGGTGAGGTCGAACGCGGGGTCGGGCCCGTCGCACTCGGCCTCCCGGAGTTCGAGGACGTCGAGCCGGAGGCCCTCGCGCTCGGCGAAGACGTCGAGTTCGCAGAGCGCCTCACGGCCGGGCAACTGGAGGTCGAGTCGCCAGCCCTCGAGGTAGCTGCGCGATCCGAGGACCAGCCCCCCGGCCCGGGAGACGACCGGCGTGACGAGCGTGGCGCGGTCGCTGTACTCGATGTGGTAGGTGCATCGGTCGTCGGACCCGGCCACCCTCGAGAACGACGCGACCGTCGGGTCGGCCGCGACCGCCGCCTCGAACGCGTCGAAGTCGGCCGCTTCGACCCAGAAGCAGTGGACGTCGTGCTGTGGGTCCGTCCCGGCGTCGGTCACGACCCCGACCTCCGCGTCGGGCATCGACCGGACCGTCGGGACGAGCGCGATGTCCGGGTGTGTCACGTAGACCGTCGTCGCGAGCACCATTGTCGGCGTGGCGGAACTACTTTGATCGAGCGGACACATAGCTGTTTGGCACGTTTCACGAACGCGGGTTACCGGACGTGGGTCACTGCCGGGTGCCGTCGACGACGAGCGTCGCGTCGACGAGCGCCTTCATCCCGCGTTTGATGCGGCCGCCGACGGCCGAGGGGGAGTGGTCGAGCGAGTCGGCCACCTCCTCCAGCGAGGCCTCGCGCGGGTCGGCGAAGTACCCCTGTTCGTAGGCCGCGAGCAGCGCCTCCCGCTGGCCGTCGGTGAGAACGTCACGGACGAGGTGCTCGGTATCGGCGCTCCCCCGCGCGTGCAGGTCGAGCACCTCGAACTCGAAGCCCGTCTCGCGAGCGTACATCCAGATGTCGTGGATCGCCTCGCGGTCGGGCAACAGCCAGCGTTCGCGCCAGCCACACGGCGCCACGCCACACCGGGTACTCCGGGCGTCGACGACGAATCCCCCCTCGCGGGTGACCCGAGGCGCGAGCAGTTCCGTCTCCGGAGCGAACTCGACTCCCCACAGGGGCCGCTCCTCGAACGCCGGCATCGGGTGGACGCCCGAGACCGTCCCGTCGGCCCGGAGCGCCCGTTCGACGGCGTCGGGGCCGGCGTCCTCGAAGGTAAACACGTAGACGTCCCGTTCGGGGTCGGTGCTCGTCTCCGGGAGCACACGGATGTCCGGGTCCTCCAGCGTCGCCATCGTCTCCGCGAGCGCGCCGTTCTCGTGTGCGAACCGGACTTCCGTGATGGTGGGCATGGTCTGGTCGGGACTCACCCAGTCGGGTCGCCAGCCGGTCGGGCTCGTTTCGGTCGCGCGAGTGCCGATGACCCGTGAGCTAGACAGACGCATACGGGCCACGGGTTTAGCTTCTGCGGTGAGGGCGTTACTCCCCGTTCCTCCACGGAGCGACCGAGGGGGGCGGAGCCGGGAGGGAGCGGGACACGCCGGATGCACGTTCCGACACGGAACCAGGAAGCCCCGACCCCGACAAGCGAAGGCCACGTTACCGGTCGGCGCCGCTACTGGACGGCCGACGCCTCGCGGAGGCGGTCGACGATGTCCTCGCGGGTGATGTTGCGTTCGCCCTCGGTCGCGAGCCGGCCGACGACCAGGTCCAGCAGGTTCAGTTCCTGGAGCATCTCCAGGGCGTCGTCGCGGTCGATGTCGATGTCCTGCTTGACCTCGTATATCGTGTTCGAGCGCTCGACGGTCTCGACGAGGTCCTCGGCGGTGACGTCGTCGGGGAGGCCGATACCGTCCGAGAGGACGACCCGGTTCTCTGTGCCGTCCCCACAGGTCTGGTAGGTGTCGGGTTCGTGAATGTCGAAGTCGATCATGTACCGCCGGACCGTCTCGGCGGTGACGTCCATCTCCAGGGTCTCGGCCATCTCGGCGAAGGTCTCACACGACTCGTAGACCTCGGCGAGCCGGTCGGGGTCCTTGAACGGCGGGAGGTTCCGCCCCGCCGAGGACTCGTCGAGCGCCGCCGCTGACTCCTCGAGACCCGCCGGGGCGGGTGCTGTGGTCGTCTCCGGCGAAGCGGTGTCCGTCGTCTCGTCGTGCCGGTCGAGTCCATCCGCGCCGCTCGTCGAGGCCGCGAACCGGAAACGGACGGTGTTCCCGTCGTCCATCGTCGCGCCGGTGGGTTCGACCGCGACGGCGTGGTCGGCGACTGGCACGAGGTCGGTCGTCGAGGGCAGGGCGAACCGGACGGTCCCGTCGGGACCGATTCGCGGGTCGGCGAGCGACCCCGCTTCGGCTGTCGCGCGGTCGAGCGACACCGTCAGTTCGACGGTCGCCTCGATGCCGTCACCGGTGTCCGTCACGCCCGCGACGTCAACGCGCTCGACCGGCCCGCCGCCACGCTCGCAGTCGTCGAGAAACCGACCCAGTTCCCGAAAGCCGCTACCGATAGCCATGTGGTGCGTTCACAGCCCCCGATCGATGAAGCACCAGGATTAATTATTCAGGCTATTAAGTAGGCGGCCGATCCGGGGCGCTCGCGGCGCGCCGTTCGGCGGCGGTGACGACGTTGTCGAGGAGTGCGGCGAGCGTCACGGGCCCGACCCCACCCGGGACGGGTGTGAACGCGTCCGCCTTCCGCCGCGCGCTCCCGGCGTCGACGTCCCCGACGACGCTGCCGTCGGGCCGGCGATTGGCGCTCACGTCGACGACGGCAACACCCGACGAGAGCATCGACCCGTCGACGAGTCCGGGTTTCCCGGCGGCGGTCACGAGCACGTCGGCCCGGCGGGTCACCGCTCCGAGGTCGGCGGTCCGGGAGTGACCGACCGTCACGGTCGCGTTCCCGGGGTCGGAGCGCCACAGCAGGCGGTTGGCCAGCGGCCGCCCGATGGCCCGCGACCGGCCGAGGCGGTCGAGTCGCCGCCCGACCGCGGCCGCGTTGACGCCGTCCGGCAGCGGCGTCTGGACGAACACGGCGTCGACGGCCTCGTCCTCGCTTAGTGCCTCGACCGCCTCGAAGACGACCGACCGGGACGCGTCGGGCGCGAGGCGGTGGTCCCTGGTCGCGATCCCGTGGTGGGCACAGGCCTCGTGTTTCAGGTCCATGTACCGCGCCGCGCCCGGCGCGTCGGTCGCCATGACGGTCCCGAGGGCCGGGGTCACCCCCTCCTCGTCGAGGGCCCGGACCCGCTCGTCGACGGCCTCGCGGACCCGCGTCGCGACCGGGTCGCCGCACAGCTCGGTCGGTGCCACGAACGGCCTTCGGCCGCGGCGCGTTTGTATCTTGGC
>PXRS01000062.1:15525-28053 GCA_003023785.1 Halobacteriales archaeon QS_5_68_33
CCCCCGCGCTCCTGGGGTTCACGCTCGTCATCTGTTTCCCGGTGTATCTCGTGTTCGCGGCGTCGGCGCTCAGCGTGTGGCTCGGCTTCGACAAGGACGCGACCGACCTCAGACCGGTCCGACGCGAGCAGCCCGACCGGTCTCACCGCGGCGACTGATACTGCCGGCCGTAGCGTCGGAAAGATGGTCGCCGCCCCGGGGCGGCGAAATTCGTTACGGACTGACAGCCGGCAGCGTACGCTACGCTCGCAGGTAGGAGACGACAGCCTCGGCGTCGGCGGAGAGGCCGCCCCCCTGGGCGACGGTGGGGCTCCCGCCACCGCCGCCGCCGAACTCGTCGGTCACGTCGGCGATGACGTCACCGGCGTCGACCTCGCCCGTCGACGCGACCGCGAGATACTGCCCGTCGGCACCGACGAACGCGACGACGTCGGCGTCCTCGCCGGCGGCGGCCTGTGCCCGGTCGGCCAGGCCGTTCGCGTCCAGCCCGGGGAGCGTACCCACGAGCCAGCGGGCGCCCGCCTTCTCGACGGTCTCCTCGCGCAACTCGGCGAGACGCGCCTCGACCAGGTCCCCGCGGAGCGCGTCGCGTTCCGCCCGGCGGTCGTCGCGCTCGTCCTGCAGGCGCGCCACGGCGTCCGGGAGGTCGGCGACCCGGGTGTCAAGCGCCGTCGCGGCGTCCATCGCCCGCCGGCGGGTCCTGGCGCGGCGCTCGACGGCGGGGACGCCGACGGTGAACTCGACGCGGGCCAGCCCCTCACCGGGGTTCGAGCGGTCGAGGACCGTGACCGGACCCACCTCGCTCGCCGACCGGACGTGCGTCCCGCCACAGGCCGCGACGTCCCAGTCCTCGATGGTGACGACCCGGACGGTGTCGCCCGCGATGCCCTCCTCGGTTTTGGTGTTGAACGCGACGTCCTCGCGTGCCAGCGCCTCCTCCCTGGGCAGGGTCTCCCAGGTCACCGCGTAGTCGGCCCAGACCGCCCGGTTCGTGACCCGTTCGAGTTCGACCAGCGCCGCGTCGTCTATCTCGGTGGGCGTCGCGAAGTCGACGCGGACCTTCCCCTCGACGCCCCCAGCAGGTTCCCCGGGGTCATCGCCGTCGACCACGGACGCACCGATGTCGAACCCGCCGTAGCCCAGGTCGTCGAGGACCCGGCGGCCCGCGCCGTAGAGGAGGTGGCTCGCGGTGTGCGCTCGCATACAGTAGGTCCGGAAGGCGTCGTCAACGACCCCCTCGACGGTGTCGCCCTCGGCGAAAGCCGGCGGTTCGGCGAGTTCGTGGACGACCCGGTCGTCGCCGTGCTGGACGTCGGTCACGTCGACCCCGTCGATGGTTCCGCGGTCGGGGGGCTGGCCCCCGCCCTCGGCGTAGAAGTACGTCTCTTCGAGCACGACGCTCGTCCCGTCGACGGATTCGACCGTCGCTGTGAACGTTCGGACCTCGGGTTCCGTAGCGGCGAGCGATGCCATCGTGACTCCGGAGGTGTGGCCCGACCAAAAGCGTCCGGTTTCCGTGGGGAACGACAGGTATGGCGTGCGGTCCTCGCGAGGGCCGTTTCGTACGGTCGGTTGGCCCGATTTACCGGGACGACCGCGCGACTGCGTGCGGTCGATCCGGAACGGACCGACAGCAATCCGTATCAGAACTCCTCCAGCGACCGGCTGGCGTCGTCGGAGTGGGCGCGCACCCAGAGCGCGCCGATGCGCGAGAGGCGCGTCCGGTAGGACTTGCCGTGTTCCTCCTGTTCGATGTAGCCCTTGCCGCCCGGCCCGAGCCTGTCGACGTTGTAGATGACCTTCGAGCGAAAGGAGTCGGTGTACTCCTCGCCGAGTTCGCGGGCGAGTTCCTGAGCGAACTCGGAGACGGACTCGAACTCGCCGTGTTCGCCCAGCGTAAAGAGGATGAGTTCCTCGAAGGGCTTGACGTTCGAGAAGGACGCGACCGGCAGTTCCAGGATGTGCGTGCCGTCGACCTCCGTGGCGCCGATGGTGGTGCCGCGCTCGTCGAACTCGGCGAGCAGCGACTCCGCGCTGTCCAGGCGCTCGCCGACGCGTTCGGCGAGCTGCGAGTCGTCGACTGCGGCCTCGATCTCTCCGAGGAGGTCGATGCCAGCGCGGAGTTCCTCCGCGAGTTCGGTCTCCAGGTACTTCTCGGGAACCGTGTAGTAGGTGTGGATTCGCCCGCGGTCCTCCTCGCGCTCGACCATGATCGAGTGGGCGGCGGTGGCGAAGGCGAAGGAAACGGTTCGGGGCATCGCGGAGATGTTGACCCAGACTTCGGCGTCGGCCGACCGGTCGAGTTCGCGGTTGATCAGCGAGAACGCCTGCTCGAAGGCGGCGTCGTAGTCGTAGACGTCCTCGACGACGAACCGCTCGGTCGTCGCCCCCAGCAGGTTCGAGTAGTCCTGTTCGAGTTTGGCGGCGAGGTTGCGCGAGTACTCGACGTTGGCCTCGCTCCCCACCGCCCCTTCCAGGAGCACCACCCGGTCGACGTCCAGCTGGTCGCGCACCAGCGGCGCGATCAGCCGGTCGTAGTCGAACCCGACCGGGACGATGTGTGTCTGCATACGGCACAAAACGGCCGGACGCGTATATAAAAGACCAGCTTCGCTCCCTTCGTCGGGCACGTCCACGGCTACGGAAGACGCAGAGACGAGCGCAAACGGCCCAGGGTTCGGTGTTGCCGGCGCACTCGGCGCGCTCGGCGGGCTCAGTTACGTACTCGAACGACGGCTCGGAAACGACGAGGGCGAAGAGTAGGCGTCATACGGTCGGTTGTCAATCAGTTCCGGATTTCGTCGAACCGGTCGGCGAAATACCGGTACATCGGTACAACCGACCGTATCAGTCCGCGCCGGTCGCGCACACGGAGGCGTCTTCCTCGGCGCTGGCGCTCGTGACCAGCGAGACGCCGACGGTCACGACCAGTCCGGCCACCATCCCGACCACGGAGGAGGACCAGCCGCCGAGATAGCTCCGGGGGACGACGGCCAGGAAGACGCTGGCGAGGTAGAACAGCTGACTCCCGCCGACGCCGGCGTACATGCCCCAGCGAGTCGTCTTCGGCCAGTAGAGCGCGACCCCGACGGGGAGGGCGAGCTGTGCGAACCCGCCGAACGCGGTGTCGCCGATCTCCAGCAGCGTCGCGGGCTGGAACAGGCTCGCGACGAACGAGAGCGTGGCGAAGACGGCGACGCCCACGCGACCGAGAAACGCCTCGCGCTGTTCCGTTGCCTCCTCGACGAGCGGGCGGTAGAGGTCCCGGGTGAAATAGGACGACCCCGAGAGCAGCATCGAGTCGCTCGAACTCATCATCGCGGCCATCGCGCCCGCGACGACGAGCGCGGCGAACCACGCGGGCGTGTACTCCGCGAGCAGCAGCGGGAGGACGTTCTCCTGCGGCCCGGCCTGGATGCCCAGTCCCTTCGCCCACGCGCCGAGCATGAACGCGGGGACGAACAGCAGCAGAACGAGTACGGGCCACAGCGGGAGCGTCCGTTTGATGACCGCTTTCGACTCGGCGACAAAAAAGCGCTGGTTGACCTGCGGGAACATCGTGATGCCGAACGCGATCGAGACCGCCGTCGAGAGGACGTACTGGGGCGTGTAGAGGCCACCACCGAGCGCGAGGAAGTTCCCCTCCACGTCGCCCAGCGTCGCGGTCGCGCTCCCGACGCCGCCGGCCGCGCTGGCGACCCAGACGAACGCGACCCAGACCATCACGAGCATGAACGCGCCCTGCAGCGTGTCGGTCCAGGCGACGCCGCGCATCCCCGAGAGGGCGACGTAGGCGATCATGAACAGGGTGATCCCACCGGCACCGGCCCAGTAGGGGACCACGCCGCCGGTCAGCGCTTCGATAGCCGTGCCCGCGCCCTGTTGCTGGAGCATCACGTAGGGGAACAGCCAGAAGATGCTGATCGCGGCGACCAGCACGCGCAACCCGACCGACCCGAATCGGTCACCGAGCATCTCTCCGAGCGTGACGTAGCCGTTCGCCTTCCCGACGAGCCACTGCTTGTAGCCCAGCACGTACCAGAGGATAGCGAAGATGACGCCGTCCATCAGCCCCATGACGAGGATCCACTCCGGGCCAGCGCCGTAGCTGATGTTCGGCCCGGCGAAGAACGTGAACGCCGACAGGAGCGTCGCGAACGTCGTGAACAGAAGCACGACGGTTCCGAGCGTGCGTGAGGCCAGGTAGTAGTCCTCGGCGGACCGCTCGGTCAGTCGATAGGCGACGACGCCGATTGCCAGCGCCACTGCTACGTAGCCGAGGATGATACCGACCTGGAGCCCGACCTCAGCCATCGCCGCCTACCCCCTCGACTCCGAGCCCCCACGCGGTTCGCGTGAAGACCCGGAGGACGACCGCGGTCAGGCAGAGCCAGCCGACGTGCCACCAGACCCACACCGGCAGACCGACCGCGACGGTGTCCGTCCCCCAGAGAAACCACGGGACCGACAGCGCCGCGAGCACGACTGCCGCAATCGACCACCCGATCAGACGTATCCGCTCGCTCACACACCGCATGTTCGTCTACAGACTGGTTAACCTTTCGTCGAATGCAAATAGTTCGGTCAATCGAAAATAGTATCTCTTCAATCTGGCATGTCTGATCGCGCCCCCAGGTCGATTGGTTGCCGTGCGTTCATAGTGATAGCACGAAAACGGTAGTGTCGGCAGATATTACCGGTATTTCGCCGACCGGTTCGACGAAATCCGGAAACGATTGACAACCGACCGTCTGACCGGACGCGTTTTTTACCGGGCTTGCGTATGCCGGCACAACGCTCAATCGTGCCGACTCAAATGCACCGACGATGTCGCAAGAACAGACCGTAACGCTGTCGGACATGGGTAAAGCCGTCGTCGTCGGCGACGACGAGGTTGTCGGCGAGATCGCCGAAGTGGACGAACGGGACAACGGAGCAAACCGCATCTACGTCGAGGCAGACCCGGACGCCAGCGGTTCCGTACTCTCGAGGCTCGGTTGGGACGAGACGGGGTCCGACCACCAACGGCTCGACCCCGAACGCGTCGAAGCGGTCTACGAAAACCAGGTACGGATCAGTTCGATGTGATACGGTCGGTTGTGCCGATCTACCGGCATTTCGCCGACCGGTTCGACGACATCCGGAGCTGATTTGCGACCGACCGCATGAACGACCGTGGGGACGAGCCCCGCGGCTTCACCGTTTTGACCGCACGTTCCGAACCGACCCGTCGCAGGTGACTGTTTCGGGGTCTTCGAGACACACGTCCCCGAACGTCGACGAGTACGTTCACCTACGTTCACGTCCGTGAAGGTCGGCGACAGGTATTTTCCGGACGGAGTAATTACGGGATAGTGTCCATGAACTCGCTCATGGATTCACGATCAGCGCCCCTCGCGGGGCAGTTCACCAATGTACGATCAGGCGAAGTATCTCATCCACGCGGACATTACCGCAGATGGGGTGGTCGAACGGAATGACGTCGTCGGCGCCGTCTTCGGCCAGACCGAGGGATTGCTCGGCGAGGACCTGGACCTGCGGGACCTCCAGGAGTCACGGAAACTCGGTCGCATCGACGTCGAGATAACCTCGGAGGGCGGGCAGTCCTTCGGCGAGATCACCATCGCGAGCGGTCTCGACCGCGTCGAGACGGCCATCCTCGCGGCCGCCTTCGAGACGATAGAGCGGGTCGGCCCCTGCCGGGCGACCGTCGAGGTGACAGACCTGGAGGACGTGCGCTCGGCCAAGCGCCGGGAGGTCGTCGAGCGCGCGACCCAGTTGCTCGCGGAGTTCGACGAGTCCTCGCTGTCCAGCCAGGACATCGTCGAGGAGGTCCGCGAGGCCGTCCGGGTCGCCGACATCACCGAGTTCCACGGTTTTCCCGCCGGCCCCCGCGTCGGCGAGAGCGACGCCGTCATCGTCGTCGAGGGGCGCGCGGACGTCTTGACGCTGTTGCGTTGCGGGGTGAAAAACCCCATCGCAGTCGAGGGGACGGACGTCCCGGAGAAAGTGGCACAGCTCACCTGTGAGCGGACCGTGACCGCGTTCCTCGACGGGGACCGGGGCGGCGGCCTCATTCTGAAGGAACTCGCCCAGGTCGGCGACATCGACCACGTCGCGCTCGCGCCGCCCGGTCGCTCGGTCGAGGACCTCTCCCGGGACGAGGTGATGACAGCCCTCCGCGAGAAGGTCCCGTTTGAAGCCGTCGACGAGGCCGACCCCGCCGCCGTGGCCGCAGCGACTGACGGCAGCGTCCGCCCGGCACCCGACGCGGAAAGGGGCGATGCCGACGCCGACGAAGACGACGCGGCGGCGGCCGAACCGACGAGGAGTGGATCGGCAACCGAGGAGCCGACGACGGAAGAATCCGCCATCGAGGAAACGGACGAGGGAGGTGAGCAAGCGGCCGGTTCCGAAGCGGAGTCGCCGCTCGAGACCGGTGCGGAGACGACGGAGGGCGGTGACCCGACGACGCTCCCGGGGCACGTCACGGCAGTCATCGGCGGCGACACCGGACAGGTGCGTCTGCTCGACGAGGCGTTCGGCGTCCTCGCGGAGGGAGCGGCCGAGGAGGCCTTCGAGTTGCTCGACGACGCCGGGGCGGTCCCGGCGGCAGTCGTCCTCGACGGCGAACTCACCCAGCGCGTCCTGGACGTGGCCGCCCAGCGGGGCGTCCCGCAGGTCGTCGCCGCGAGCGAGGGCGAGTACGTCAAACAGCCGACGGCCGTGCGCGTCCGGACCGCGGCGGAGCTACAGACCGCGGTCTAGAGGTTCCGGGCGAGCAGGAGGCCGTCACAGTCCTCGTAGTGGTCGGACAACCGCTCGCGTTCCTCGAAGCCGTGTGTCTCGTAGAACGAGCGGGCGCGCTCGTCGACAACTCTGACGGTGACGCGCAGCGTCGTGACCCCACGATCCCGAAAGCGGTCGACGAGCGCGTCGAGCAGCACCGACCCGCGGCCCTGGCCGCGGTGGCCGGCGGCGACGGCGAGTTCGACGAGATACCCGGTCTCGTCGCCGGCGACGGCCAGCGCGTAGCCGGTCGGCTCTGGGTCGGCGTAGACGAGACAGGTCGGCGGGCCGTCGACGGCGGCGGCGAGCAACTCCGGCCAGGGTTCGGCCAGCGTCACGGTCTGGATGGCGCGCAACCGGGCGCGGTCCTCGGGTTGCGCTTCGCGTATCGGGGTCACGGTGTGAGCGAGGCGGCGTTGGCCGCGAGCGCGAACGCGCCAGCGGCGAGCGCGCCGGCGAGCGTCGCCGCGAAGTTGACGCCCTCGTTTTCGAGCAGTCGCCCCTCGACGGTGGCGCCGAGGAGGCTGTCGACGGTCATCCCGAGGAGCCCGGCGGCGAAGACGACGCCCGCGCCGACGGGCGCGACGGGCTCGAAGACGGCGAACGTGACGGCCGCGATGAGGGCGGCGCCGGCGACACCCGCGAGTTCGCCCTGCCAGGTGACGGCGCCGTCGGTTCCGGGTTCGACGCGCTCGAAGGTGGTTATCAGGCGCGGGCCGTCGAAGACGCCGCCGATCTCGCTGGAGAGTGTGTCGCTCGTCGCGGCGGCGACAGACCCCGCGAACGCGAACAGGAAGAGCACCCGCGGGAGGGCTGTCATGGTGGGGCTGGCGGCCGCGCCCAGCACCGCCGCGAGGCCGGCCAGCGAGTTGGCGAGGACGTTCCCGCTGCCGCGGGCGCCCTCGTTCTCCTCGGCGATGCCCCGCTCCTGTTTCTCCCCGTAGCGGAACTTCGCCGCGAGGCCGCCCACCCCGAAGAAGGTCATGAGGACGACGAACCACCCGGTCCCGCCCAGCACGATGGTCAGCAGCCCGAGGAGGACACCGGTGAGCATCCCCGGGAGCGAGGCCGTCTCCAGGACGTAGGAGACGACGCCGAGGACGACCGTCACGGTCAGCGCGACGGCGACGCCGGTCGCCGAGACGACGACCTGCAGGTCGAAAAACAGCCACAGGAGCAGCCCGACCGAGACCATCACCAGCGGGTCGTCGCGCTCGAAGAGGACGACCCGCAACAGCGCCGCGAGCAGCGCGCCGCTGGTCGCGAGGAAGACGACGAGCGGCCACGCGAGCGAGGTTCCCGGCGGCACGAGCGTCGCCGCGAACTGGCCGGCCGCACCCGCGACCGACCCGACGACGACGAACCCCGCGGTGGCGAGGATGGGTTCGTCCCTGACGGCACGCACCGCGTGACCGCCGAGGTTCCCCCACGAGAGCAGGAGGACGCTCCCGACGAAGACGGGCATCGGAAGGCCGAAGCGCAACGCGAGGAGGGCGAGCCCGGCCGCGGCGAGGGCGAAGCCCGCCAGCCCGTAGAGGCGGCCGTCCCGGCGGTCGCCGGGGCGCGCGAAGAGTTCGAATATCGGTCCCTCGTCGACGACGTACAGCGCGAGGACGGCGACGACGACGAACGGCGCCGGCCCGAGCACGGTCGCCAGCGCGGGTCGGGTCGCCGACGCGACGGACGGGACCGACAGCGAGAGCAGTCCGACGGCTGCGAACCCACCCGCACGCCGGACAGTCGCGGTCACAGTCGGTCCGGTACCCCCGAGAGGTACTTACCGTTTCCGAACGGTCGGTCGTTCGGATGGCTGGCCGGCTCGCGCCACAGCGCGGCGCTCGCGGATCGAAGCGACAGCAGGCGGCACGAACCGAGTGCGAGACGTGTCGTGAGATTTACGACCGGGCCGGAAAAAACGGCGAGCGTGGGACTGTACGACAGATATCTCGGGGCGCGACTCCGCTACACCGACGCGTCGCTGCCGGAGACGGTGGCGCTCATCCTCACCGAGCGCGACCTGCTCGAACAGGGCGCCTACCGAACCCTGGAGGAGTGGTTCGAGTGGGCCTTCGAGTACGGCGCCGAGCGGGTCGTCGTCTACGTGAGCGTCCTCGACGAGGGGGTCGTCGACACCATCCGCCGGGAGCTGGAGACGGTCGACGCGCCCCGGGTAGTGGCCGTCCGGGGCCCCGAGGACGACGAACGGGCCGACGCGCCCGTCCTCGTGAGCATCGGCCTCGGCGGGAAACACGAGTTCGCCACCGCGGTCCGGAAAGTCGCCCGCGCCGTCGACGCCGGCGAGTTGAACCCCGAGGAGGTCGACGAGGCCGACGTCGAACGGGAACTGGTCTTCCCGGTCGACCCGGACCTGGTGGTCAAGACCGGCGCCGAGCGCCTCTCGGATTTCATGATCTGGCAGTCCGTCTACTCCGAACTCCACTTCACGGACGTCAACTGGCGTGACTTCCGGAAACGCGACTACCTGCGCGCGCTGCGTGATTACCAGAACAGACAGCGGCGATTCGGTCGGTAGACCGAAGCACGCAAATCTCCGATTTGCGGCGATTTGGCCGATAGGCCAACCGTCATCGATCGGCCCCGCCCCCGGCGGTCCCGACGTCACCGCCGCCCGGGTCGTACGTCCGTTCGACGAGCAACAATCCGGCCAGGCCGGCGATGATCGCGGTGTAGGCGACGGCCGCCAGCAGGGCGTCCTGCGTCGTCGCGTACTCGCCGGTCCTGAAGATGATCGCCTTCCGGACCATCGCGATCACGCCGGTGTAGATGACGAGCCGGACGATCCGGCGGGTATCGCTCTCCTGGGTGTAGGCGACGACGGTCTGGTACACCTCGACGATGATGAGCAGGAGCAGGCCGGTGTCGATGAAGCCGATGACGACGGTCGGGTCCGTGATCGTCCCGTCGGAGATGGCCCTGACGATCTGGAGCCCGAGGTCGACGACGCCGATGGCGAACAGGAGCGCGAACACGGTCGCCGCGGCGAGTTCGACCCCGTGGATGAACGTGTCGGTGACCGCGGCGTAGCGGTCGCCCAGCGAGACGGCCTCGCCGGGGCCCAGCTCCGGTTCGGGGTCGGAGTCCCCGTCGTCGCTCTCGGCCATGGCGGCCGCTCGGGGCTGGTTCCACCTAAAGGACGGGCCAAACGGGGGCCCGGCGGCCGGGCGGTCCCGGCGGCGGGACACCGACGGTCGAACCCGCCGGTCAGTCGGCCGGCGACTCGAACTCGGCGTCGCTCTCGGGGAGGTCCTCGCGCTCGCCCCGCGGGAGCGCGTCGCCGAACTTGCCGAGCACGCGACGCGCCTCGTCGACTTCGGCCTCGCCGAGAGCGCGGACCAGCGCGAGCGCCCGCCGGGCGCGGGTCCGGCGCCAGGACTCCTCGCGGCTCTCGTAGGTGCGGATCGACCGCAGGAAGTCGACCTTCCGGAACTCCGGCCAGTAGGGCGTACAGAAGTAGGCGGCGGCCTCGTTGCCGTTGGCGTGCCAGGGCAGGAAATTCGAGGTGCGCTCGGCCCCGCCGGTCCGGATGATGAGTTCGACGTCCCGGACCGGCCCCTCGTAGAGGCGGTCCTCGACCGTGCAGACGTCGATGTCATCGGGGGTCAGTTTCCCCGTTTCGACCGCGCGGGCGACGTCGCGGGTGGCCGAGAGCAGCTCGGCGCGCCCGCCGTAGGCGAGTGCAACGTTGAGGTGCAGGCGGTCGTAGCCGGCGGTCCGGCGCTCGGCGTAGTCGATCGCTTTCCTGACCCGCGGGGGCAACTGGTGGGTTTCGCCGATGGCGCGGATACACACCTCGGAGTCGTGGACGCGGTCGGCGTCGGCGAACTCCGTGAGCTTCGACTCGATGAGGTCGAACAGGGCTTCCCGCTCCTCGGGCGGGCGCTCGAAGTTCTCCGTCGAGAAGGCATAGAGCGTCAGTTCCTCGACGCCGAGTTCGTCACACCACTCCAGGACGTTCTCGGTCGTCTGTGCGCCCTCGCGATGGCCGTCCGTGGGGTCGGCGCCCTGCTTCGAGGCGTACCGGCGGTTGCCGTCCTGGATGACGGCGACGTGGCTCGGGACCCCCGACAGCTCCGATTCCAGCAACCGGGCGTACACCCGCTGTGCCAACGCGCGGACTCGTTCCATCGCATGAATGCTATCAGCCCGCCGATATGGGTTTTGTGATCCAGGCGACGGACCGCCCGCGGCCCGCTGGCGGCGGTTTCGGGGCCGCTTCGGGCGGTTGCGGTCCGGACTCTCCCGTCGCGGGCCGTTGCCGTCCGGAACTGACCGACCGTATCATACGGTCGGCTGTAAATCATTTCCGGATTTCGTCGAACCGGTCGGCGAAATACCGGTACATCGATACAACCGACCGTATCAGTTCTCCTGACCGGTCCGGGTTCGCTGTTCGATCTCGGCCTTGACGTGGACCCGCGGGGGGTAGGTCTCGCTGGCGACCTCGCCCGCGAACTCGTCGTGGCCGACGACCTCGATCGTCCGCCGGTAGACGGTGTAGTGCCAGTCCTCGAACGTGGGGCCGTCTGCCGAAAGCAGCGCCGACTGCGGGACGCTGATGTCGGTCGGTGGCTGGGGGTGTGGTCCCTTCAGCTCGACGCCCTTGCGCTCGGCGTGGGCCTTGAGGTCGTCGACGACGTCGTCGAGCAGCTGGCGGTCCCCGCTCGTGAACTCGAGCGTCGTGACGAACGGCATACCCGAACTCTCGGCGGTCGGGCGGATAAGCGATGCGCTCCGCGCCGGGCATCCCGGAGACCGGTTTCGACCGGCGAACGACGCCCGCAGGGTCGGACCCGCCCCCCGCGGGGGCTCTCCGATATTCACTTAAGTAGGGGTCGTTTACGTAGCGGTAATGATAGAGGCCACGAGCGCGGGAGCTATCCTCTTTCGCGATACGCGTGGCCGGCGGGAGTACCTGCTGTTGAAGAGCCGCCCGGGCGACTGGGAGTTCCCGAAAGGGGGCGTCGAGGGCGACGAGGAACTGCAGCAGACCGCCATCCGCGAAGTGAAAGAGGAGGCCGGGATCGGCGATTTCCGGCTCATCGATGGCTTCCGCGAGGACTACGACTACGTCTTCGAGGCGAACGGCGACACGATCCACAAGACCGTCCACCTGTTCATCGCCAGGTCCTTCGAGGCGTCGGCGGAACTGTCACACGAACACCGCGACATGCAGTGGCGCGACTACGAACAGGCCGTCAACACCGTCACGCAGGACGGCCCCCGCGAGATACTCGAACAGGCCCACGAGTTCCTCGACGAACGCGAGTCCGACGAAGGGGGACGGCAAGTCGACCCCGACGAACGGGTCGGCATTCAGCGGGGCAACCCGCAATGAGTCCGCTCGCCGTCCGGCGGTGAGCGTGTCGGTCACCTGATCGCTGGACTTAACTCCCTCCCCGGTGGGCTACTCTATATGTCACGGAGTTGTAAGTAACAGAGTCACGGAACAACGGGTTCATCGACACGTACGGAAAGTCGATCGGGCTTGTCTTCCCCGCTCTCATCGTCTTCCACCTGCCGATCATCGGCCTCATCAACATCATCCCGGCGTTCAAGGAGATCGTCCTCGGCGCTCTCGTCGTCGGAGGCCTGACGACCATCTCCGACACGATAGAGGGAATCAAGCACGCGCTCATCGCCGGGATGATCGCGGCCATCCTGTTCAACGTGCTCTACATCCCCGCACAGTTCGTCATCGGAGGCATCGGGGGCGCCGTC
>PXRS01000063.1 GCA_003023785.1 Halobacteriales archaeon QS_5_68_33
TCGTCTCCAGCCCCCAGTCGGCGGCCAGGTCCCCGAGCGCCCACACTCCGAACGTCTCGGTGGCGTAGTGGCCGGCGAGATACACGTTGATGCCCGTCTCGCGGGCCTCATGGTAGACCTGCTGTTTGCCCTCGCCGGTGACCAGCGCGTCGGCGCCCGCCGCGACAGCCTCGTCCAGCCAGTCGACGCCGCTGCCGGTGACGATTGCCATGTCCTCAACGGTCTCGGGGCCGAAATCGAGAACCTGCACGTCCCGGCCCCCGGTGTCGAGTTCGGCGTCCAGGAGCGCAGCGAGTTCCCCGCGCTCGAACGGATCGCTCGCCCGCCCGCGCTGCCCGATGTGGACCGGCCCCATCTCGCCGAAGGGCTCGCGGTCGGTCAGTTCGAGCAGGTCGGCCAGCCCCGCCGCGTTGCCCAGTTCCGGGTGCCCGTCGAGGGGGAGGTGCGCGGCGTACAGCGCCAGGTCCGACTCGACCAGGGGCGCGATCCGGCGGTACTTCCGACCGGTGACCCGCTCGATGTCGCCCCACGAGACGCCGTGGTGGACGACCAGCAGGTCGGCGTCGCGCTCGATGGCAGGCGGTCGTCGAACCGCTCGCAGACCGTGGTGATATCCATACCCGGTCTTTGCCGCTGGTCACCGTAGTGGTTGCGTCTCGGAGACTCCGGGGTCGGTTCCTCATACTGTCGGACACAAGTGATGCCACCGCTCCGGTGACTGTTTCGGGGTCTTCGAGATGCATGTCCCCGAACGTCGACGAATACGTTCACGTACTTGTGTCTGACAGTATCAGCCGCCCCGAACTGCTGGCCAGTCCGGCCCCACCCCCGCCCGGGACCGGAACGTTTATTCGATTAGGTCGACCTAAACCCAGGTATGGAAACGACCGACGTGTCGTCGGCGGAGTCGCCGGAGGAGGAACGGCCGCTGGTCAGGGCACACGCGACGTCGGAAGAGCGGGTCGTCTTCACCGAACCGGGCAACTGCGACGGGTGGATCGCGACCGACCTGGCGGTCGACCTGGACCGTTAGTCCATCGCGCCCTCGAAGACGAGGGTGTCGTCCTCGAGGTAGTGGTCGATGTGGTGGGCGTCCTCTTCCGTCTGAACGAGGATCCCGCGGAGTATCTCCGCCGTCGCGTGGTCGCCCAGGTCCGTCGCCAGTTCGACGTGGTCGCGCAGCGACTCGATGATGTCGCCGTACATCTCCAGGTCGTTCGACAGCGAGGTGCGGATGTCGTAGACGTCCTCGTCCTCGGGTTCGACCGGCGAGGCTTCGGCGATGGCCGCCGGACTGGCGACCGGCACGCCGCCGATGGCCTGGAGGCGCTCGGCGAGTTCGTCGGCCGCCTCGTCGGCGTTCTCCGCGGCCTCGCCGAGGAAGAGGTGCAGGTCGCGGAACTCGGCACCCTCGACGTTCCAGTGGTGTTTCCGGAGCTGGTGATACAGCGTGTACGTCGCCGCCAGGTCGGTGTTCAGCGCGTCGATGATCTGCTCGGCCTTCCCCTGTTCGAGACGGAGCTGGTTTTCCTCGACGGTACCGGCCTGCTGACGGACTGTCTTCTGGGTACTCATTACACCCGGAGACAGGGTCGCCACTCATATAAAGATTCTCTCTCGGAAAGAAATTTTTAGGATTTCCAAAAACTAGTTCGGTACTATGGGTCAGGGTCGGGTCAATACGACCGGCTCCGAGGTTTCGAGTCGCGCGGTGTCGGCGCCGACACCGTCGGCGTCGATGCGGGTCTGGCGGCCGTGGAGGGCGACGAGGGCGGCCCGTTCGGCGTCGGACGCGCCGATGTCGTCGGCGAACTCGTCCCAGACGTGGCCGGGGAGCGCGAGGTAGTAGGCAGCGGTCGTGCGGGCGAGCAGCGGGTCCTGGTGGAACTGCGTGCGCCACTCGTAGACGATGTCGTCGACGCCCGGCAGGTCCCGGACGTTCGACTGGTGGGTGCGCGCGAGCGTCGCAAGTCGGTCGGGGTCGATGTCGCGGTCCCCCGCGACCTCCGTCACGAGGCCCGCGTCGAAGGCGTCGAGTGCGTCCCGTTCGGTCATGCGGGCTCTCGGGGCCGGCGGAACAAAAGGACACCCGTCCCCCCGAGGGGGACCCTCGGGTGGCACTCGCGACGTGCGTTCCGGAGCGTCGTAGAACCAGTCGGAAGCTGTTGATTTCGGCCCTATTCTCGCTGAATCGACTGGTTCCGTTGGTCGTCATCTGTCTCATCAGAAAAGAGCTTCCGATGGATTGTCTCGTCAAAATCGAAGGCCGATTCACCGGCCTTGAAGAGTGCAATGACAACCTCTTCCATATCAGCGATACCGAGAGCCACGGGGTAAGGATTTACTACCCGTGAACCATCGAACGGTTCATCGAACGTTCGATCGCTCACGGAGAAGGAGGCCAAGCATTCCTGCTGCTGGAGCAGACGGGCGGGGAGATCTCCGCCGGCGACGGGTAGTCGCGCTACTCGCCGGCGACGTTCAGCGCGCTGTTGAGTTCGAAGACCTTCTGGACGACCTCACTCTTGGCGACGCGGTACCGGCGGGGCGAGGTGTTCGGGACCTCCTCGACGACATCAGTCTCCACCAGGAGGTCGATGTAGTTGCTCACCGTCTGCCGGGTGACGCCGGCGTGCTCGGCGAACTCCGTCTTGTTGAACTCCCGACCCGGAGGAAGGGTGAGGATGGCGTCGATGAGGATGGGGACGCTCTCGTGCTGAAAGAGGTGAAGGACGCCGCTCGGGTTCTCCAGGCGGGCCTCCTTGGTGTCCTTGTCCTCCGCGGGGTGCTCCCGCGTTGACTGGCTCATGCGGTCAGTATGCCGGTCGGCGTACATAACAGTTCGTCTGAGCGTAAACGCGCGTTAACATACACTTATCAGAGAGGGTGAAGATAGGGGGATGTGCGCAAGCCGTCGGTGAAATGTGCCCTCCTCGCAGCGATGCTAGCTGAGCACCGGTGGGGCTCGCCGGTCGTCGAGGAGAACCTCCTCTCTATCTCTGCCATCGAGTCAAGCGACTACCCAACGGCCAGCGAGGTCTTCGACGAACTCCGGAGCGAGCCCTACATCACCTCGAAGGGGAACCGGGGCATCGAACCCAACAACAGCGAGTTCGACGCGCTCGCTGATGTGCTCTCCCACGAATGCGAGTGGGAACCCTTCGAGATCCGGAATCGTCTGAAGCACTACGAGGGATGGGACCAGCACGAATGGGCGTGAGGCTCATACGGTCAGTTGTAACGATTTATTCGCCGGGCGGTCCGGTGGATCCCGGAAATGACTCACAACCGACCGTATGAAAAGGCATAGGTGAGGCTGTCACGTACACCGACCCGGGAAACGGTCGGCCGCGCCGGCACCTCGGCGTCGGCCACACACCACACAATGGCACTCACGAAACGGATCATTCCCTGTATCGACGTGGACGTGGACGAGGACGGGAACGCGGCGGTCTACACGGGGGTCAACTTCGAGGACCTGGCCTACACCGGCGACCCGGTGGAGATGGCCAGGAAGTACAACGAGTCCGGGGCCGACGAATTCGTCTTCCTCGACATCACCGCCTCCGCCGAGGGTCGCGAGACGATGCTCGACACCGTCTCGGCGGTCGCCGACGAGGTGTTCATCCCCCTGACCGTCGGGGGTGGCATCCGCACCCGCGGGGACGTCAAGGAGACGCTGCGCGCGGGCGCCGACAAGGTGTCCATCAACACGGGGGCCCTGCAGCGACCCGAACTCATCGAGGAGGGCGCCGCGGCCTTCGGCAGCCAGTGTATCGTCGTCAGCGTCGACGCTCGCCGACGCTACGACGAGGGGGGCGAACGCTACGAACAGGTCGACGGCGAGTCCTGCTGGTTCGAGTGCACGGTGAAAGGGGGTCGCGAGGGGACCGGCGTCGACGTGATATCGTGGGCCGCGGAAGCCGAAGACCGGGGTGCGGGCGAGCTGTTCGTCAACTCCATCGACGCCGACGGGACGAAAGACGGCTACGATGTCCCGCTGACCCGCGCGGTGTGTGACGCCGTCTCGACGCCCGTGATCGCCTCCTCGGGGTGTGGCGGCCCCGAACACGCCCACGAGGTGTTCACCGAGGCGGGCGCCGACGCCGCGCTCGCGGCCTCCATCTTCCACTTCGACGAGTACTCGATCCGCGACGTCAAGGAGTCCCTCGACGAGCGAGGGGTGCCGGTCCGACTGTCACATGAGGGGTGACGGCGGCGATTCCGACGAACCGACGCGGGGCAGCGAGTCGGCCAAATGGCGGTGTGCGTGGTGCGGGAAACCCCACTCGCGCAACGACCCGCCCTGCGATAACTGCGGCCACCACAAGTTCGAGAAGGCCGTCGTGCCGGTGGCACCCGAGAGCGACGACTACGAGCGCCAGCCCATCTGGGTCTGCCCCGAGTGCGGCCGCGAACACCAGAAGAACTCCCCGCCCTGTAGCCGGTGTGGGAACGCGAACCTCGAAAAGCACGTCCCGTCCGACGAGGACTACGCCGACGAACTCTCGGGCACCTCCTACCTCGACGTGCTCGAACCGCAGTACGTACTCGGGATGGTCTTCGCGCTCGTCGCCGGCGGCGTCCTGATCCTCGCTGTAGCGGGCGTCATCACGCTCCCGGGGACGGGCGGACCGTCGCTGACGGTAGACGGCGTCCCCGGCAACGCGACGACGGCCAACGGCGTCGACCTGACCGAGACCGAGCGGGCCTACCTCGCGTCGGTCAACGACGGGCGCGAGTCGGCCGGGGTCGACCGCCTCGACGGGTCCGAGAACCTCGACGACGTGGCCCGCTTCCTGAACCAGCGCCGCGTCAAGAGCACCTACACCGAGGAATCGGTCCCCGACATCGACCGGGCGGGCCAGCCGCTACAGGAGGCCTGTGGCGACAACTCGCGGCTGCTGGTGCAGGAGTCCCGTTCGCTGGCCGGCAACGAGTCGGCGTTCGCCTCGCCCGACGCACTGGCGGCCGTCCTGGACGACACGTTCCTCGACCGTGACGACGCCACCGCCGGGTTCGCCGTCGGTCGCACCGGCGTCGACATCCACGTCGCGCCCGAGGACCGCGTGTTCGTCACGCAGGTCGTCTGCTGACTGTTCGCAGGGCGTCTATCGACCGAAGACGGACCCGCCACTCGCGGGTCGGCGGCGCGAACGTGGACGGGGAACCGCTCAGTCAGAGAGGATGGAGACGTCGGCGGAGGCGTCGACCGTGGCGGGTTCGCCGCGCTCGATGCGGTCGAGGCGGTCGGTGATCGTGTGGACGTCCGTGCCCCCCGTGCAGGGCGCGACGTGGACGAGTTCGCCGTCCCGGTACTCGGCCAGGCCCATCACGGGGAGGACCATTGCGTCGTAGGAGCGCTCGCTGGTCTCGTTCTCGACGGACTGGCGCTGGTAGAACGACTCCAGCGAGACGTTGTTCGAGAGCGCCCACTGCTTGAACTCCGCGACGCGGTTGAGGATGTACTCGCCCTCCTCGGTGTGTGCGCCGGCCGACTCCGGGGCGACCTGCTTGCCCCAGACGATCACCGAGAATCCCTCGATGGCGTCCTCGGCGTCGAGGCGCTCCAGGCGCTCGATGACCGCCTCCTGGCGGCCGTGCGCGCCGTCGGGCAACAGCGACCTGACGTACAGTTCCAGTCGTGAGCCTGTCGTCCCCGTCATCGTACCCTACAGCGTGACCCCGGAAGTGAAAAAACTTCCCCTTCTTCCGCGAATAACCTCATGACGACGAGTAACATACCGGTTTCTCGCTGGTAATACAACGAACGTAAACTATTCGGCCAACAACCATTCCATCCGTGGGGAAAAGAGGGAATTCGATTGAAGTCGTATCAATATTCGTCTACTGTCGAAATAGGTCGGCGGTGGTCGCAGATACCGGGTGCCCGTCACTGTCAGCGGGGACGGGTTCTCGGTCGTCGCGGTCGGTGGGGATCGGCCGTTCGCTGTCGGAGTCAGTCGGAACCGGCTGTCCGTCGTCGGAGTCGGCGGGAAGCGGGCCCGCCTCGCCGGGGTCAGCGACGGCGGCCGACTCCCCGAGGATCCGCACCCGGTCGGCCACGCTGTGGACGGCGGAGTCGGTCGTGTAGGGGGCGACGTGCCGGAGTTCGTCCTCGCGGTACTCCAGGAGGCAGGCGACGGGCAACACGAGCGCGGTGTAGGCCTCGCCGGTGAGCGTCGAGGTCACCTCCCGCGTCTCGAAGAACGGGTCGACGCAGACCCCGCGGTCGTCGGCCCACTCGCGGGCCTCGGCCACGCGGGCGAGGACGGACTGGCCGGCGTCGGTCCGGGCCGCGGTGGTCGAGAGCGCGACCTCTCGACCCCAGACGCTGACCGAGAGGTCGAGCGCGCCCGCCTCGTCGAGCCGTCTGAGCCGGGACAGCTGCATCCGGGCGGGACGCCGACCGGCCGGCGGCGAGAGCGAGCGTACGAACAGTTCGGCGCGAGGCGGGTTCGTCGGGGGCATGGGACTCGGAGGAGGGATCGTCCGGTTCCGACTAATAATTTCCTGTGAATGATGTTTTTTCTCACGGAAATCTATATAGTTACGGTCCCCCGGTCGAGGCGTCTCCGGGAGCGTCCGGGCCGCCCCACAGTATGCATAACGTCTCGTGGATGCCAACGACCATCGCCGGGACGACGACCATGCAGATGTGCCCTTCGAGGGTGTACCAGTTCCGGACCAGGGCGAGGGCGACGCTCCCCCAGAGGAGTTCAGTGCTTGGCGGTCGCAACTATCGGTGGCGGCGAGCGGGCGGACCGCCGAGCGTTCGCGTTCATGTGAATCAGCGCCAAGATTGATTACGCGGGGTGCCGAACTCACGAGTTGGGAGATTCAGATGGATATCGCCGATATCGCCACCAGCGAGTACGTCGCCGTCGACGCCGACGAACGCCTCGGAAAGGTCCGCTCTCTTTTCGAACGGGAGAACCCCAAAGGGATCATCGTCACCGAGGACGATGATTACGCCGGCGTCATCACCCAGAAACAGCTGGTGCAGTCTCACGTCGAGGACCGGACCAAGGCCCGGGCCATGATGCGGTCGGCCCCCCGGGTCGGGCGGACCGACGACGTCCGCGAGGTCGCCCGCGTCCTCGTCGAGGGGGGCACGAAGGTCGCTCCCGTCTTCGAGGCCGACCGCCTGTGGGGGATCGTCACCGAGGACGACATCTTCCGGGCCGTCCTCGAACACCTCGACGCGCTCGTCGTCGACCAGATCTACACGAAGGACGTCGTCACCGTGACCGAGGACACCACGGTCGGGCAGGCGATCAACCTCCTCAGGGAGCACGGTATCTCGCGGCTCCCCGTCCTCGACGGGGACGGCCTCCTCTCGGGGATGGTCACCCGCCACGACATCGTCGACATCGTCGTCCGGGACATGGACAAGGCCACCCGCGGCGAGCGCTCCGGCGACACCGAGCGCGTCCTCGATCTGCCCGTGTACGACGAGATGAACACTCCGGTCGCGACGACGACCGGCGAGGAGTCCGTCCGGGACGCCGTCGAGCGGATGCTCGACAACGACTACGCGGGCCTCGTCGTCACCCCCGAGGGCGACGACCGCGTCGTCGAGGGCATCATCACCAAGACCGACGTCCTCCGGGCGCTCACGTTCACCGAGGAGGAGCACATGGACGTCCAGATCACGAACGTCCGCCTGCTCGACACCGTCTCGCGGGAGACCATCCGCCAGCGCATCGAGGAGGTCGCCGACAAGTACGGGGAGATGCAGGTCCAGCACGCCCACGTCCGCCTCCACGAGCACAAGGAGAAACTCCGGGGGACGCCCCTGATCCAGTGTCAGATCCGCCTGCGCACCAACAAGGGCCAGGCCGCCGGGTCCGGGGAGGGCTACGGCGCCGACAACGCCTTCCGCGTCGCGCTGGACAAACTCGAGCGCAACGTCCTCGAACTCAAGGGCGTCCAGGCCGACGAGGAGTACCGCGGCCAGTTGCTCCGCAAACTCGGCAAACTGTAGCGGCCGGTCGCTTTCGACTCCGTCCCCGTCCCGATTCTCGACCGGGAGGACTTACGTCCCCCCATCCGGTAGCCCGCGTCGATGCACGTCGCAGTTCTCACCGAACCCGACGAGGTCGAGGTGCGCGGCTCCTACCGCTACGCCAACACCTACCCGACCGCTATCGAGTTGCTCGCGGGGAGACGAGCCGATACCGCCGGGTTCGTGGAGTTCGACGCCCCGCTCTCGGACGTGCACGACGCCTTCGAGCGGGCGGCCGACCCCGTGACAGTGAAGGGGGTCATCCAGTCGTGAGTCGTCGCAGACGGGATCGGCCGATCAGAATCCGGGAAGAGACGTCCCTCAGGAGAAGTCCGGTTCGTCCGTGCCGTCGGCCTCGGCGGGCGGGGTCGGCCGGAACGCCGGCAGGGCCGGGTCGCGGTGGGGGTTGCGACCGAACACCGCCCCGTCGAGGTCCTGTTCGTCGAGTTGCTCGCGGAGGGTGCGCTCGAGCCTGTTGACGCCCGTCACGTCGAGCCCGAACGTCTCCAGCAGCGTCCGGTAAGCTGAGTCGTCGGTCAGCGAGTCGAACCGCTCGTGGAGCGCCTCCAGTTCCGACGGCGGGAGACTGGTGAGCCACTCCCGGTCGTCCAGTCCCAGGACGCGCCGGCGCTCGTCGTCGACGACGTGTTTGACGACGACCAGCGCCACCTTCGGGATGGCGCGCTGGCTGCCGAAGACCGTCAGGTCGAGGTCGACCACGATGCCCAGCGCCCGGTCGCGCTCCCACGGCCGGAGGCCGAGCTGGTTGCAGAAGGCGTGGGTGATACGAGCCTTCTCTAACCTGTGCATCCGCTCGCTGTGGCCGGCCATCGCGGGGTGGTGCTCGTCGTGGAGGCGGCGGAGGTTCTCGTCGACGTCCTCGTCGGGATGCTCGGGGCGCCCGATCATCGTCGCGCTCGGCGTCGTCACGTCCCAGCGCCGGACGACTTCGTCCTTCGCGGCGTCGACGCGACCGAGCGTACCGTCCCCGGCACGGGTGCTCACGTCCCGTTCGGCCCGCGGGTCGACTGGTTCGGCGCGCGTCGCCGGCCCCATCTCCCCGTGGGTGGAACCGTCGGTCATCTCCTCGGCGTTGGAGGGCACGCCTATAGAAACCAGCGGCCGCTGGCGCTCTCGCCTCAAACACTGTCAGAACCGATCGCTTCAATTCGATCCGTTATCGCGAGAACGTCTTAAAACGACTGCGACCACCCGGAACCGTCGGCGGGGCGTTCAGTCGCTCGCGTCGTCCGGGCTCGCCAGGAGGTCGGCCTCGTGTTGTGCGACGGCCCCGACGACGACCTCTGCGTCCTCCTCGGGAACGTCGAACTCGTCGAGGCTCTTCTCAAGGAGCGCGATGGCGTGCTCTATGTGTTCGGGTTCGAACGGAACGTGCAGGTGTGCCTCCCTGACGGGGGCCGCGTCGTACGTCTCGGGCCCACCGGCGGCCTCACAGAGGAAGTCGGTCTGAGTCCGCCGGAGCGGCTCCGTGTCCGAGTCCTCGAAGAACGGCCCAGCTCCTCGTCGTCGAGTAACCTGTCGTAGAACACGTCGACGACAGCTCTGATCCCGTCTCGTTCACCCAGCCGATCGTACAACGTTTGTTCGTACATTTGGAAGCAACGATCGTTGTTGTCCGTTTGTAACTTTCGGTGGGTTGCCGGAGGCGGGACCTGCTGCGAGCGGTCACAGTTCCCGGCGGGTCTCGGGGTCGTCCAGGTCCCAGAGGACAGCCGGGAGGAAGGCGTCCAGGTTCTCGACGACCCGTCGCTCGGAGACGCCGAGGCCTTCGCAGTGTTCGCGGGCCGCCTCGCGGACGGAGACGTGGATGTCGCCGCCCTCGCGGGGGGTCGCGTCGCCGTCCTCGACGGAGGCGTGCAGCGGGAACACGGAACACCGGGCGGGTTTCCAGTCGTGTTCGGCGTGCAGCGCACAGAGCCCGTCGTCGCGCAGGAAGTAACAGGCCTCGCCGTCCTCGCCGACGTGCTCGTCGCGGTCTTTGGCCTCCTTGCGGACGAAGTCCTGTCCGCGGAACTCGGTGGTGGTCTCGGCGAGGCTGGTACACCCCGCGAGCTCCAGCAGGTCGGGTTCGTAGAGGAGCACGCCGTGATGACAGCACCAGGTACATTCCTCGACGCACTCGAAGGTGAGTCCCGGGTCGAAATCCACGACGGCCTCCCTGCCGGGGTGGACCTCGACCGCGCGGGCGGTGTCGCTCACGCCCCGCTCTCCGGGCGGGAGAGACAAGTGGCTTTCACTCCGCTCCGAGCACGAACGTGGCGACCATCGCCGCGAGAACGAACACCAGCGGGACCGCCAGCACCGGGACGACGACCACCACCGGCGCGATGATCGCGACCT
This sequence comes from Halobacteriales archaeon QS_5_68_33, assembly GCA_003023785.1. Taxonomy (GTDB): domain Archaea; phylum Halobacteriota; class Halobacteria; order Halobacteriales; family Haloarculaceae; genus QS-5-68-33. Next base: position 10,370 of record PXRS01000063.1, read on the forward strand.
TCGGCCCGGTGCCCATGTCGTCGAGCATACGTGCCGTCAGTCTACAATCCGAATTAAATCTACCCCTCCGGACCCTCGCGCGAGTTCGACTACCCGGTGGATGCCGCGGCGGTCAGGAGTACTCCCGCCAGCGGGACCCACACTCCTTGCACTTGAAAAACCGCGTGGGCGGTTCGTCGGCGGAGGCGGTCTGTTTGATCGTGTACCACGCTTCGGTGTGCCCACAGTCGTCGCAGATGACGTCGTCGGCCGTGGGTTTGCCCTCGAAGTCGGCGCCCGCCTCGCTCTCGATGACCTCGTCGTCGCTCTGTTCGTCGGTGCTGACGAACTCCGCGGCGCGTTCCTCGTCCTTGGTGACCGTCGCCTCGCAGGAGGAACACACCATCTCGTCGCCGTCGGCGTGCATCATCGAACCGCACTCGTCACAGAACTGCATGGGTAGGGATCCTACGCGCGCCGGGACACAAGAATCGATCGCTCCGTCCGACGGGTTCCTGGCGGTCGCCGGGAACCGGACGCCGATCACTCGAAGGTTTCGCCGAGTTCCCGGCGTTCGCGCACCACCGGGCAGTTCGAGACGCGCACGCCGTCGGTGCCGACGAAGGTGCGCAGTTCGGTCCCCTCGTGGTCGCAGGCAGCCTCCGGCGGCGCCGAGAAGTGCGGGCACGTCTGGCAGAACCGCCCCTTCGGAACCGTGACGACGTCCGATGCGCCCTCGGGGACATCCTCGCCGCCGAGCGATGTTTCCGTCGCCTCGGCGGGGTCGGCGCCCTCGGTGAACCGCGCCCAGACCGCGTCCGGGTCGACGCTGTCGACGTCGACCTGCTGGAAGGGACCGTCGGCCGACTCGAACGGGTCCCCACGCGAGACGTCGACGTCCCCGACGGCACCGGACTGCAGGTCCGGCCGCTCGTCACCCTCGTCGAAGTGCTCGAAGGGGTCCGACCCGGAGCCGTCCTCTCCTGATTCCGCATCCCTTTCGGGCGACGACCGCTCGTCGGTCGCGTCGTTCGGACCGGCTAACTGGTCGAACGGGTCGCCCTCGCGGTCGCCGTGGTCGTCGCCTATCCCGTCGAACGGGTCCTCGGCCATGGTCAGTCCCGGCGGGCGGCGTCGGGGATGTCGGAGTCCCCGTCGTCGCCGGCCTCCAGTTGTTTCACGGCGGTCAGCCGCGGTTTGCCGAACAGGCCCCCCGGCAGTGCCACGTCGTTGACAGCCACCTCGCAGTGAGGACAGCGCGCCTCGGAGAGCAGTGCGATGTCGACCGGCTGTTCACAGCTGTCACAGACCGCGCGGTCGACGTCTGCCTCGGCGGCCGCCTGTTTCAGCTGCTCGGCCGCCCGGCGGCTGTTCGTTCCCGCGTCGAGTTCCTCCTTGAGGTCGCTGACCACCCAGGCGACGGTCTGCAGGCGCTCCTCGAGTTCGTCCAGGCGGTCGGTCGCGGCCTCCAGTTCCGCGACCCGCTCCGCGACGCCGTCCGCCTCCTGCTGCGTGTCGTCGAGCCGGCTCTCGACCGACGCGAGGCGGTCCTCGAAGCCGGCCAGTTCGGCCGAGAGTTCCTCTATCTCCGGGTGAGCGTGCTTCGCCGGGGCCTTCGCGTCGGCCTCCTTCCTGACCTGGATGACCCGCTCGCGGACGTCCTGAATCTTCGCGTCGAACTCGCGCTCGACGCGGTCGACGTCGGAGGCGAGCCGGTTCTCGACGGCCTCGACGTCCTCGGCGGTGTCGACCGCCTCGCTGACGGCCTCGACGATGTCGGGCAGACGGTCGGCAATGACATCCCGGATCTCGCTCTCGACGTCGTCGTCGAACAGGGCCGCAAACTCGCCGTCTTCCAGCTGGGCGGCCGCCCGGTAGGAGGAGAGCAGCTGGACGACGACGGCCTCGCGCTCGACGCCGAGGTCGGCGGCCTTCGCGTCGAGCCATTCCTCCAGCGCCGAGGGGAGCGCGACCGTCACCTCGTTCGACGACTCGCTCGCCATTGGTGACCAGTGGCGGCGGCCGACAGTTAAGGGTTCCCCGCCCATTCTCGAAAATCGATCCGCAAGAGCGCCCGGCGGTCAACCGGTCAGCGTATCTTCCTGACGTCGCTGATATCGAAGCCGTCGTCGCCGATCTCGGTTTCGAACTGGACGATGTCCTCGTCCGCGATCTGCGAGAGGACGCCGCGGAACTGCTTGACGACGAGCGTCCGGGCGCGGGTGCTGCCCCCGCTGGCCCACTCGAACTCGAGCGTGCCGGCGACGCCGTCCAGCAGTTGTCCGTACTCGGTGTCGGTGACCGTCCCCCGGTTGACGTGGACGAGGATGAGCCCGTTCCAGTCGTTCGCCCCCTTCTGGAGGCCCTTGACGAGGAAGGCGACGTCCGACCACTCCAGCGGCTGGTCGCGACCGGCGGTGCTGACGAGGTCGGTCAGCGAGTCGACGACGACCAGGTTGCCCGGGGCGTGCTCGGTCAGCAGGTCCCCGAGCGTGCCGAGGATGTCGTCGCGCTCCTGGTGGGAGCGCAGCTCCGTGATCTCGGCCGTCCGGTCGGCGTACCAGTCCCGCGGGATGGGGCTCTGGTGGAAGTACTGCTCCGAGAGGTCGTGAACCGACACCTCCTCGAAGCCGGCCTCGACGATCTCGTCGTCCATCGTCATGTTCATCTCCGTGGCGAGCTGGGCCTCGCTCGTCGTGAACGAGACGTAGTGAACCTCGTCCGGGGGCGATGCGCCGGTCGCCAGGTCGCCGTAGTAGAGGTCGTGCAACTCCGGGTCACCCGTGGCCAGCGCGTTCAACATCGCGCTGGTGTGGACGAACTCCCGCGAGCCCGCGCCCCCCTCGCCGGCCAGGAGGACGACGCTCCCCGGCGGCGCTCCGCCGTCGACCGTCGTGTCGAGTTGCCGTATGCCGAAGGGGATCCTGTCCATGTTCCCACGGGCGGGGGCCGACCGCTTACCTGTTGCCCCCGCGGTTTCATCCCTGATAACGGGTCGCGGCTCGGGCCGTCGCCATCTCGGTGGTTCGCCGGACGCCGCCTGCCATCCCGAGGGCGCTCCGGCGAGTTATACTGGTCGACAGAGGCCCTGATAGATATTCGCCGAGACGTGGCGGGGACGAATTCTATCAACCGTTCTGTCGACCAGTATACTCCTCGACGGTGGCGCCCCCGTTGCGGGGGCTCGTCACCAGCACCCGGCCCTCGCAGCCGGCGGCGGCGAGCGCCTCGCGGGCCGTCGCGACGACCGATTCGGCGGCGTCGGCGTCGGTCAGCGCGTAGACGGTCGGGCCCCAGGAGGACTGTCCGGCGCCCGAGACGGCGGGGTCGGTCGAGAGGCGGTCGACCAGCGTGCCCGCCGGGGGGCGGTAGACGCCGCCCTGTTCGTCGGCGTACCAGGCGCCGTTGAGCCTGCCCAGGCGGGCGACGGCGCTCCCGAACCCCGCGCGGTCGCCCGTCGCCGCCGCGGGGAGCAGTTCCCGGGTGACGAGGCCGGCTATCCCCTCGGCGATGCCGGGGTCGCCCCGCTCGACGACCGAGCGCATGCTCTCGTCCTCGTCCTCGCCGCTCTCGCCCTTCCCGTCGGGCACGGCGAGCACGAACCGCCACTCCGCGGGCAGGTCGTGGCGCGCGACGACCGGAGGAACCGACCACTCGCCGGTTTCGGGCGGCGCGGTGGTGAACAGTTCGGTCGGGTGGCCGCAGTCGACGACGAACCCGCCGCGCTCGAAGGCGGCGACGCCCACGCCGCTGCGGCCGGCCCGGTCCAGCGCAGGCGCGTGTTCCCGCGGGTCGACGGACCGGTCGTAGGCGCCGGCGACGGCGACGAGACTCGCCAGCGCGAGCTGGGTGCCGCTCCCGAGGCCGGCGTGGCGGGGGATGTCGCGGTCGACGGTGACCGATGTGCCCGGGAGGTCCAGGTGGTCGACGACGCGCTCGACGTAGGGGCGGGCAGCGTCGTCGTCGCAGGTCACTCCGTCGGCGCGCTCGGCGCGCAGTGTCAGCCGCGGCTCGTCGACGGCGACGCCGACGCCGCCGTAGAGTCGGCCGTGTGCCAGCGAGAGGTTCTGGAAACCGAAGTGGAGCCGACCGCCGACCGAGACGCGGGTCATCGGGCTCAGGCCAGCGGGAGCAGGTCAGTCGGCGGCCCGCCGGGCAGTTCGTCCCGGTCGTGGGGGGCCTCGAACTCCAGGTCCGGCCCGCGCGCGACGAGGCGCTTGGGGTTGACCGAGTCGTGGGTCGTGTAGTAGTGTTCCTTGATGTGGTCCATCCGGACGGTGTCGGCGACGCCGGGCGTCCGGTAGAGGTCCCGGAGGTACGGCCAGAGGTTGTCGTACTCGTGGATGGCTCGCACGTTGCACTTGAAGTGGGTGTGATACACCTGGTCGAACCGGACGAGCGTCGTGAACATGCAGATATCGGCCTCGGTGAGGCGGTCCCCCGCGAGGTAGCGCTGGTCGGCCAGCACGGAATCCCAGCGGTCCAGCGCGTCGAACAACTCCGTGACCGCCCGGTCGTAGGCCGCCTGAGAGTCGGCAAAGCCCGCGCGATAGACGCCGTTGTTGATGGGCTGGTAGATCTCCTCGATGATCCGGTCGACTTCGTCGCGATATCCCTCGGGGTAGAGGTCGACGTCGCGCTCGGCGTACTCGTCGAACTCGGTGTCCAGCATCCGCAGGATCTCCTCGGACTCGTTGTTGACGATGGTTTCCACCCGCCTGTCCCACAGGACCGGCACCGTGACCCGGCAGCTGGCGGCCGGGTCGGCTTTCAGGTACACCTCGCGGAGGTAGTCGCTGCCGTTGACCGTGTCGGGGGTACACCCCTCCCGTTCGGGCGTGAACTGCCAGCCCTCGTCCTCGCGGTAGGGGTCCACGACGTTCACGGAGACGGTGTCTTCGAGGCCCGTCAGCGACCGGACCAGGAGCGTCCGGTGGGCCCACGGGCAGGCATACGAGACGTAGAGGTGATAGCGACCGGCCTCCGGCTGGAAGCGCGCGTCGGGGTCGTCGCGGATCCAGTCCCTGAAGGTGGTATCGGCGCGCTCGAACTCGCCGCTGTCGTTCGTCGCCTCGCGCGCGTCGGTTCGCCACTCGCCGTCGACGAGCCTGTTCATCGCACCCCGGATCAAGGGGTCGAATCCCCAAAAACCCTCCAGTAACCCTCGCATCACCCGACGAACGTCCATGTCAGCGTTCGCACGAAAGGATTTTTACGTGAGCGTGTCAATCCACCGACGAACATCCCGAGGGTGGGGTGCATGAACAACGTCACGGACATCAGCGAGGCGGGGCGCG
>PXRS01000064.1 GCA_003023785.1 Halobacteriales archaeon QS_5_68_33
ACCTCCCGCACCCCGGCCAGTACCTCCGTCTCCGGTACGCTCCAGTTCGCGTCTGTCATTGGTTTATCTCCGTGTTCCGTCGGCTTGTGGTTTCCCCCGCCTCGTCGCCGGTCCCCTCGCGGAGGGGCGGGCGTTCGCGGAAGTCGTGCTCGTACCCGACGGGGCCCTGCGGGCCGTACCGACCCAGTTGCCGAGCGATGTCGACGAGGTCCTCGTTCCCGCCGAAGGCGAACAGCGCGTCGACATACGGGAGCGCGGCGGCCATCCCGCGACAGGTCGGCTCGTACCGCGGCGAGGCGGCGAGCGGGTTGAGCCAGACCACCGCCCCGGACCGGCGGGCGAGCCACGCCATCCCGTCTTCGAGTTCGTCGACCTCGCCGACGTCGAGGCCGTCGCTCACGACGACCGTCGCGGTCTGACGGTCGACCGCGTGGGGCCAGCACTGCCGGAGCGTCGAAAGCGAGTCGCCTATCCGCGTGCCGCCGCCCCAGGTCACTTCCGAGCGCTCCAGCGCCGCCGCGGGGTCGCCCCGCTGGCGGGCGAACACGTCCGTCACCTCCCGGATGTCCGTGTCGAAGAAGAACACCCGGACCGACCGGCCGTCGGCGACGAGCGCGTCGAGGACCGTCAGCAGAAACCCCCGGTCGACCGCGTCGAGCACCGACTGGCTCACGTCGACGAGGACACAGGCGCTGAACGCCGATTCGTCGCGCTCGCGCGAGGGGAGCGTCACCGCGACACCGCCCGTCGCGAGGCTGTCGCGGAGCGCCCCGCGGACGTCGACGGCCTCGCCGTCCCGCGAGCGGGACCACCGCCGCCCCGCGAGCGTCGCGAGCGCCGCCTCGAACCGCCGGACCGCGTTGGGGTCGAGGCGGTCCTCCCCGGCGGTCCCGCCCTCGACCGCCGTGGATTCCCCGACTGCGCTGAACGTGCCGGAGCGCTCGTCGTCGCCCGCGACCTCGTCCGGCGGGCCGGCGGTGTCGGCGATCCGGCGCGCCTGGACCTCGCCCTCGCCCTCCAGGTCCCTGCGCTCGCCCTCGCGGCCGTCGCCGGCGGCCGAGGGGTCGTCGAGCGCGCCGTCGACCTCGGTCATCCCGTCCCGGTCCCCGCCGCGTGCGTCCGGGCCGTCATCGTCGATGGCCGCCGTTGCCTCCAGGCCGGTGCGCAGGCGGTACCAGAACTCGGGGAAGTGCTCGTCGAAGGCCTCGCTGTCGCGCGGGCCGGTGACGAGCGTGGCGTGCAGCGCCGCACGGACGTGGGCGCGGTCGCCCAGTCCGACCTCCGCGAGCGCCCCGACGGCCGGGAGCGCGGCGTTGGCCGGCACCGCGGCGCCCGCCCGCCGGAGCTTCCGGACGAAGCGGACCACCTCCTGGCGGACGCGGTCGCGCGCAGCGGCGAAGTCCGGCGGGTCGCTCTGCATTCCCGTCAGGTCTCCACCGCGGTCCGGGCCTCGCGGGCGGCCGCTTCGAGGCGTTCGAGCAGTTCGGCGTCGATCCGCTGGACGTCCTCCGCTTCCTTGACCAGCGTCCCGACCGAGCGCTGTATCTCCTCGGCGGTCAGGCCCGAGGCGTCGCCGTCGGTCCGGAGCGTCGCCACGGCCCGCGCCCAGTCGAGCGTCTCCGCGACGCCCGGTTGCTTGAGGAAGGCCTTCTCGCGGAGTTCGCCGACGACCCCACAGACTTCGGCGGCGACCGCCGCGTCGAGTTCCGGCACCTTGCGACGGACGATCTCAAGCTCCTCCTCGAAGGCCGGCGGCTCGACGTAGCAGTAGAGACACCGGCGTTTCAGCGCGTCGCTCAGGCCTCGCGTCCGGTTGGAGGTGATGACGACGACCGGCCGCCGTTCGGCCGCGACGGTGCCGTACTCCGGGATGGAGGCCTGGAAGTCCGAGAGCACCTCCAGCAGGAAGGCCTCGAACTCCTCGTCGGCCCGGTCGACCTCGTCGATGAGGAGCACCGGCGGCGTCTCGCCGTCGTGGGTCAGCGCCGCCAGCAGCGGCCGTTCGAAGAGGTACTCCTCGGAGAAGACCGACCCGCTCTCGCTCCCGTCGCCGGCCTCGCCGTCACCGCCGGCGCCCTCGACGGCCCCCTCGCCGGACTGGACCGCCAGCATCTGTTTCGTGTAGTTCCACTCGTAGAGGGTGTGCTCGGCGGCCAGCCCCTCGTAACACTGCAGGCGGACGAGGTCGGTCTCGAACCCCTCGGCGAGCACCTTCCCGAGTTCGGTCTTCCCGCTGCCGGGTTCGCCCTCGACGAGCAGGGGCTTGCCCATCTTCAGCGAGAGATAGACCGCCGTGGTGAGTTCGTCGCCGGCCACGTAGTCGGCGTCCTCGAACACCACACGCAGGTCGTCCTCGGTGAGGTCGTCGAAGGCCTCCCGCTCAGCCATCGGTATCGACCTCCGCGTAACGGTCGGGGTTCTCGGCGTCGCGTCGCAGCGCGACGAGTTCGGCCAGCACGCTCACTGCTGTCTCCTCCGGGCTCCTCGCATTTATATCGAGTCCCGTGGGAGCGGCACCGGCCCCCACGCTCGCGTCCGTCCGGTCTCTGTCACGGCCCCGTTTAAGGAAAGCACCCGTATAATTCTTCCCTGATTGTCCGTGACGGACATCGCGGGGACCGAATGGTCACGCACTTGTGTCCGGGCGCGAACCCTCGGGTATGCAGGTGACGAGCCGGGAACAGCGGGCGGAGGGGCGCGAGCGCGTGACGCTCGTCCCCGAGAGCCTCGACGACCTGTGGCATCTCTCGCACGTCGTCGAGCCCGGCGACCGCGTGGCGGGCGACACCACCCGCCGCATCCAGCGCAACGACGACGACCTCCGCGATACGGGGGGCGAGCGCGAACACATGTGGGTCGAACTCGAAGTCGAGGGCGTCGAGTTCGCCAAGTTCGCCAACCGCCTGCGGGTGAGCGGGGTCATCGTCGACTGCTCGCGGGAGGACCAGCTCGATTTCCACCATACGCTCAACGTCGAGCAGCGCGACGAGATGGAGGTCGAGAAGGTCTGGAAGCCCGACCAGCGCGACAGGCTGGAGGAGTCCGTCGAGGCCACGGACAACCCCGACGTCGCCATCGCCACCGTCGAGGAGGGCCGGGCCTACGTCCACACGGTCGCCCAGTACGGCACCGAGGAACGCGCGTCCATCACGGGGCCGACCGGCAAGTCGGCGTGGGGCGACGGCGCCCGCCCCCGGGACGAACTGTTCGACGAACTCGCCGAGGTCATCGGACGGATGGACGTCGACGCCATCATCCTCGCCGGGCCGGGATTCACGAAAGGGGACGCCCTCTCGTACATCGAGGAGGAGAACCCGGACCTGGCGGCGGACATCACGACCGTGGACACGTCGGGCGTGGGCGACCGCGGCGTCCACGAGGTGCTCAAGCGCGGCGCCGTCGACGAGGTCCAGACCCGGACCCGCATCGCCGAGGAGGCCGAACTCGTCGACGAACTCACCGAACGCATCGCGACGGGGGAGGCAGTCGGCTACGGGCCGGAAGCGGTTGCCGAGGCGGCCGACTACGGCGCCATCGACCACCTTCTGGTCCTCGACGAGCGCCTGCGTAGCGAACGCGGCCCCGACAGCGAGTGGGCGGTCGACGTCGACCACATCGTCGAGACGACCGAACGGAAAGGCGGCGAGGTGACGGTCTTCTCCGGCGAGTTCGACCCCGGCCAGCAACTGCGCAACCTCGGCGGCATCGCCGCGCTCCTGCGCTATCGCATCGACTGATACTGTCGGACACAAGTGATACCACCGCTCTAGTGACTGTTTCGGGGTCTTCGAGATGCATGTCCCCGAACGTCGACGAGCACGTTCACGTACTTGTGTCCGACAGTATGACCGCGCTCCTGTGAACTACCCCGCCCTGCTCGCTCCCTCGCGCGGTGCGCTCGCTCGGTCCTCGAGGACGGGGGTTGCCGTGGCCCCTTCCTCAAACTTTAACACGTTTCCACCCCACCCCGCAAACGGAGGGATATCTATGGCAGAACATTCAGACCCCGAATTGCCACCGCTTCCGTACGACTACGACGCTCTGGAGCCGCACATCTCCGGGCAGGTGCTGACCTGGCACCACGACACGCACCATCAGGGGTACGTGAACGGCCTCGCCTCGGCCGAGGAGACGCTCGCGGATGCCCGCGAGTCGGACGACTTCTCGGACACCGCCGGCGCGCTGGGCAACGTCACCCACAACGGCTGTGGCCACTATCTCCACACGCTGTTCTGGGACAACATGGACCCCAGCGGCGGCGGCGAACCCGACGGCAGCCTCCGCGACCGTATCGAGGAGGACTTCGGTTCCTACGAGGGATGGAAGGGCGAGTTCGAGGCCGCCGCGAGCGCCGCGGGTGGTTGGGCGCTCCTCGTGTACGACCCCGTCGCCAAGCAGCTGCGCAACGTGGCCGTCGACAAGCACGACCAGGGTGCGCTGTGGGGCTCCCATCCGGTCCTCGCGCTCGACGTCTGGGAGCACTCCTACTACTACGACTACGGTCCGGACCGGGGCAGCTTCGTCGACGCGTTCTTCGAGGTCGTCGACTGGGACCACGCCGCCCGGGAGTACGAGAAAGTCGTCGGCCGCGTCGAGTAACGACGAGTCGGACGGTCGGTTGTGACGATCTACCGGTATTTCGCGTCCCCCCGGTCTCGCTTCGAGGGATTTAGGCGCGTGAGCCGGGAAACCATCCCCGTGCCCCGACCGAAATCCGACTTCGACGACCTGCGCTCGCTGGCGTTTCGCGACCCGGAGGCGGTCCTCGAACCGGACGCGATGTACACCATCTACGAGGTGGGCCGCCTCCTGCAGGGCGTCGACCCCGACCGCGAACTCGACGTCGAGACCGAGAACGTCATCCTCGACTGGACCATCCCGTGGATGATGAAACACAGCGATGCGTTCGTCTTCGCCGAACCCGAGAGCGAGGACGACCCCGGCTACTACGGGCTGGCCGATTCATGACGCTGCTCGTGGCCGGCGGCAGCCGCGTCGACGCCGGGAAGACCGTCTTCGCGACGGGTCTCCTCGCCCGGACCGGTGCCGTCGGGTTCAAACCGCGGGCGGGCAACGACCTCTGGTTCGACCACGACGACTACCGCTACGCGATGGACCGGGGCCGCCTGTTCGGCAAGGACGCCCGCCGTCTCGCGGCGGCGGCCCCCGGCGAGCGTGAACCGGAGGAGATCAACCCCGTCCACCGTCTCTGGCGGCCGGCCCCTCGCGGCGGGTCGGGCATCCTCGGCCGCGAGGACCGCACCTTCCTGCTGGACCGCGTCGGCGACCACTACGTCGTCAACGACACCGTCGCGCTCCCCGACTCCGCGACGGCCGCCCTCGACCCGGACGACGCGGTCCGTATCTCGTCGCTCCGGGAGTTCAACCGGGCGATGGAGTCGCTACACCTCCCGGCCCACGAGTCCCTCGCGGCAGACATCGCGGCGGCCGACCTCGCCGTCGTCGAGTCCTACGCCGACGTCGCCCGCCCGCTCGCGGACGTCGAGCCGCGGGCCGTGGCCGTGGTCGAACCGGGGGTCGTGAGCGTCTACGACGGCCGCCGCTACGAGAAAGCCTGCGAAGTGGCCAGCGGCGGGCAACGGACCGGACGCCTCGAAGAACGGGTCCCCGACGTGACGGACCTGCTGGACCTGGTCGCGGAGAGGGAACTCCCGCCGCTGACCGCCGAGGAGCGCCGGAGCCCCTCGACCGTCGCGACCGCCTACGAGGACGCGTACGAACTGTTGCTCGACACCGCTTTCGAGTGACGGCCGATCATCGCCGTGCGGCCCGGAGCGCGGCCTCGATGTGGCTGTCGGGGTCGTCGGTGACGCTCGGGCCGTGGCCCGTATGCATCGCCGCGAGCGACTCGTCGACGGCCTCGAGGACGTACTCGATGCTCTCGACGAGCACCGCGCGGTCGCCTCCGGGGAGGTCGGTCCGGCCGAAACTCCCGCCGGCGAAGACCAGGTCGCCCGCGAAGAGGACCGCCGGTTCGGCGGCGTAGAAACAGAGGTGGTCGTCCTTGTGTCCCGGGGTGTGGAGCGCGGTGTACTCGTGGTCGCCCAGTCGGACGGTCTCGCCGTCGGCGACGGCGTGGTCGACGAACTCGTGGTCCGGGTCGAACCCCCGGACGTCGGCGTCGAAGGCGTCGACGACGGCGGCGACGTTCCCGACGTGGTCCGGGTGCGTGTGAGTCAGTACCACGGCGTCGAGGGCGTCGACGCGTTCCCGAACCCCGGCGACGGCGTCGAAGTCGTTGCCCGGGTCGACCAGGACCGTGCGCGCTCCGGTGACGAGGAAGGCGTTGCTGGTGAAGACCTCACGACCGGCGGCGAGGTTGGTGACCATGGCGAGCATCGGAGCGGGCGCCTCGAACCGCTTTCGTTTTCCGGCGAGGGAAGCGGCGAGCCGGCCAGCTATCATCGTGTGATACTAGACCCACAGGGCTTTGTGCTGCGAGGGATAATGCCGCGTAGAGTGGAGATGTCTGACGATACGCCGGTGGTGATCATCGTCGAGGACGAGCCCGACGTCGCCGAGACGTACAGGCTCTGGCTCGAGTCCGACTACGAGGTTCGGATGGCACACAGCGGCGACGAGGGACTCGACGAACTCGACGAGTCGGCCGACGTGGTGTTGCTGGACCGGATGATGCCCGGGCTGTCGGGCGACGAGGTCCTGGCGCGCATCCGCGAGCGCGGCCTGGGCTGTCGGGTCGCCATGGTGACAGCCGTCGAACCCGACTTCGACATCCTCGAGATGGGGTTCGACGCCTACCTCTGTAAGCCGATCAAGAGCGAGCAGCTGGTCGAGACCGTCGAGAACCTCCTCGAACGGTCCGACTACGACGACCTCCTCCAGGAGCACTACTCGCTGGTCGAGAAACGGGCGACCCTGGAGGCGGCCAAGAGCAACGCCGAACTGGCCGACAACGACGAGTACCTCGCGACGAAGGAGCGCCTCAAGGAACTGCAGGACGACCTCTCGGAGACGCTCGGCGGCATCGAATCTGACGAGGACTTCATCGCGACCCTGCGGGGTCTCGACGACCCGGAGGGGTGATACCGGGATGAGTTACGACCTCACCGGACCGCTCGACTTCGACGCTCTCGGGTCCGTGCGCCCCGGGTCAAACATCCTGATATCCGGGCCCGCGATGGCGGGCAGGTCCGACCTGGCGTTCTCGATGCTCGCCGGCGGGTCCCGGGAAGGCGAGGGCGCCATCGTCATGACGACCGGCGACCCCGCCGACGACGTGCTCGCCGACTACCGGAACCGCGTCGAGAACCTCGACGAGTCGCGGGTCGCCGTCGTCGACTGCCGCGGCGAAGGGGGCCGGGACAGCGAACACACGCCCGACGGCGCCTACGTCCACCACGTCTCCTCGCCCGGCGACCTGACCGGCATCGGGATCGGTATTACGCGCGGCATCGAGACGCTGACCGACAGCGGCGCCACCGCCGGTCGCTTCGCGCTCGACTCGCTGTCCACGATGCTCACCTACACCGACCGCAAGACGGCCTTCCAGTTCTGTCACGTCCTCTCCTCGCGGTTCGACTCCGCGGGCTACGTCGGCCTGTTCACCATCGACACCGAGGCCCACGACGAACAGACCGTCCAAGTCATCAAACAGGCCTTCGACGGCATGGTCGAGATCAGCAGCGACGGCGGCAGCCGCCAGGCACGCGTCCTCGGCCTCGACGGCCAGCCAACCGACTGGCAGGAGTTCTGACCGCCCGAAGTGACGGGATTTAACTCCCGAGAGCCATAGGTCGGGCCATGACGAAGCGCGAGCGCGTCGGGGCGGACCCGGCGGCCGACGACCGCGCCGAGTACGACTACGCGGGCGACGCGGTGGCGCGGCCGGCCCTGGTGGCAGACCTCGGAGACCGCGTCGAGGGCGACGTCCGCTTCGACGACTACTCCCGGGAACTCTACGCGACGGACGCGAGCATCTACGAGGTAACCCCCGTGGGGGTCGTCTTCCCGCGGTCGACGGCCGACGTCGCGAGCGTCGTCTCCTACTGCGCCGCGCGGTCGATCCCCGTGCTCCCTCGCGGCGGCGGCACCAGCCTCGCCGGTCAAGCCGTCAACGAGGCGGTCGTCCTCGATTTCACGCGGTACATGGACGCGGTCCTGCACGTCGACGCCGACGCGCGACGGGCACGCGCCCAACCCGGCGCCGTCCTGGGCGAGTTGAACGCCGAGTTGGCCGAACACGGTCTGAAGTTCGCGCCCGACCCCGCGTGGGGGGACCGCTCCGCGCTCGGGGGTGCCATCGGCAACAACTCGACCGGCGCCCACTCCCTGCAGTACGGCAAGACCGACGCCTACGTCGAGGAGGTCGAAGCGGTCCTCGCCGACGGGACGGTCACTCGCTTCGGCGCCGTCACGCCGGAAGAACTCCGCGAGCGGGCCGACCCGGACGGCGGCCTGGAGGCCCGCATCTACGCCGAACTCGCGCGGATCGTCGACGAGGAACGCGAGACTGTCACCGCGGCGTTCCCCGAACTCAAGCGCAACGTCTCCGGGTACAACCTCGACGCGTTCGTCGCCGAGGCCGAGGCGGCCCTGGCCGACGGCGGGACGATAAACGTCGCGCGTCTGCTGGCGGGCAGCGAGGGGACGCTCGCCGTCGTCACCGAGGCCACCGTCGCGCTCGAACCCGTCCCCGAGACGAAGGGCCTTGCCCTGCTCTCCTACGAGTCGCTGCTCGACGCCCTGGCGGACGTCGCGCCCATCCTCGAACACGACCCCGCTGCCGTCGAGGTGCTGGACGACGTGTTGCTGGGACTGGCAACCGAGACCGAGGAGTTCGGCGAACTCGTCGAGACGGTCCTCCCCGAGGGGACCGACTCGGTGTTGCTCGTGGAGTTCTACGCGGACGACGACGCCGAGGGCCGACGGAAAGTCGCTGACCTGCTGGCCGACCGGACGGACGACACCGAGACGATGGCCGACCCCGCCGAGGGCGCCGAGGCGGCCACCCCCGGGCCCGTCCGTGCTTTCCACGGCCAGGAGGCACACGACGAGGCCGAGCGCGACCGGTTCTGGAAACTACGAAAGAGCGGCATGCCGATCCTCCTCTCGCGGACGACCGACGCCAAACACGGGAGTTTCATCGAGGACACCGCCATCCCGCCCGAGCACCTCGCTGATTTCGTCGCCGACTTCCAGGAGGTCCTGGACGAGCAGGACACCTACGCCTCTTTCTACGCCCACGCGGGCCCGGGCTGTCTCCACATCCGCCCGCTCATAAACACGAAAGACCCCGCCGGCGTCGAGCGGATGGAAGCCATCGCCGACGCCGTCACGGACCTGGTCGTCGAGTACGACGGCAGCGTCTCGGGCGAGCACGGCGACGGCCGGGCGCGCACCCAGTGGAACGAGAAGCTCTACGGCCCCGAGGTGTGGACCCTCTTTCGGGACATAAAACACGCCTTCGACCCCGACTGGCTCCTGAACCCGGGCCAGGTGGTGGGGGTCGGCCCCGAGGCGGTGGAACGCGGCGAGGCGCCCGAGCGCGCCCGCACCGTCGATATGACCGAGAACCTGCGGTTCGACCCCGAGTACGCCTTCGACGCGGGGCTGGACCCCGCGCTGAACTGGGACGACGACAACGGCTTCCAGGGGATGGTCGAACTCTGTCACGGCTGTGGCGGCTGTCGAGGGGGCCAGGACACCGTCGGCGGGGTGATGTGCCCGACCTATCGGGCGGCCGACGAGGAGATCACGGCCACGCGCGGGCGGGCCAACGCGCTCCGCCAGGCCATGAGCGGCGACCTGCCCGACGACCCCACCGACGAGCAGTTCCTCTCGGAGGTGCTCGACCTCTGTATCGGGTGCAAGGGCTGTACCCGGGACTGCCCCAGCGAGGTCGACATGGCGAAGCTCAAAGCCGAGGTCGAACACGCCCACCACGAGGAGGCCGGCGCGAGTCTGCGGGAGCGGGTGTTCGCCAACGTCGACCGCGTGAGCGCGCTCGGTAGCGCGACCGCGCCGCTCTCGAACTGGGTCCAGCGGCTCCCGGGGGCCGACCGGCTCGGCGAGAAACTCCTCGGGGTCGCCCGCGAGCGGTCGTTGCCCACCTTCGAGCGCGAGCCCTTCGCGGAGCGGTTCGCCTCTCGGGGCCCCGCTGTCCCCGCCGAAGACGCGGACCACCGGGTGCTGCTGTTCCCGGATACCTACACCAACTACAGCCACCCCGAGGCCGGCGAGGCGGCCGTCCGGGTGCTGGAGGCCGCGGGCGTCCACGTGCGGGTGCCTGACGGCCTCGCCCCGAGCGGCCGGGCGGCCCACTCGAAGGGCTTTCTCGACGTCTCCCGGGAGCGCGCCCGGACGAACGTCGACGCGCTGGCGCCCCGCATCCGGGAGGGATGGGACGTGGTCGTCGCCGAGCCCTCGGACGCCGTGATGTTCCAGTCGGACTACCTCGACCTGCTCTCGGGGGCCGACGCCGAGGCCGTCGCCGCGAGCACCTACGGGGTCTGTGAGTACCTCGACCGCAACCGTCTCGACGACGAAATCGCCTTCGACGCCCCCGCGGAACCGCTGGCGTATCACGGCCACTGCCACCAGAAGGCCACGAAAAAGGACCACCACGCCGTCGGGGTCCTCCGTCGGGCGGGCTACGACGTGGACGCGCTCGACTCCGGGTGCTGTGGGATGGCCGGTTCCTTCGGCTACGAGGCCGAGCACTACTCGATGAGCCGGGCCATCGCGTCGATACTGTTCGACCAGATCGACGACAGCGACGGGGAGACGGTCGTGGCCCCGGGTGCGTCCTGCCGGAGCCAGATCGGGGACGACGAGGGGCGCGAGGCCCCGCCCCACCCGGTCGAGCGACTCGCCGACGCACTCGCCGACGCCGAGTAAGGGGCGAATGTCGGCCGAAGACGCCCGTTCCGA
This sequence comes from Halobacteriales archaeon QS_5_68_33, assembly GCA_003023785.1. Classification (GTDB taxonomy): domain Archaea; phylum Halobacteriota; class Halobacteria; order Halobacteriales; family Haloarculaceae; genus QS-5-68-33. The sequence continues at coordinate 10,912 of PXRS01000064.1, forward strand.
CTCCGGCGCGGCTGGTCGCGTCAAAATTCCTCTTCGTCTATAGTTAGCTTCGTCCAGTGTGTTTTCTCATCGTATCGGTTCAAATACCATCCCTGAACTCCAGAGGGGTTTTGCCGCCCCCGCGGTGCAAACCCCTTTTCGATGTGTTGGCGAAACCGCTCAATCAGGCGTTCAAGTGCCTTCGATGGCGTTGCTTCCGGTTCCGCTTCTCGTGGAGCGACACTGTATCCGTCCTCTTTGGAGATCGCCTGATCGACGATATCTCGTTCAGCTTCTGAAAGTCCCGTCAGTTTCCAGCCGTGTTGTTGGCGAAATTCTGTCCCAAACTCCGCTACACCGGTGACTGTCTCTGCCGTGTAGTGATACGTGGCTTGAACGACGACAGTTTCGCTTTCTCGGACCGTAAATCGGGCACGCTCACCGGAATCCCAAACGATAATTGGCTTGTCCGGGGACGGAACGAGTGCTGATCGGTCCCGCTCCTCGCGCGAATACGTAAATTGCGTGCCCGTCCCTATCATCTGTTGATCGACCTTTTCGCGGTCCACGGCCGGTAATTCTTCGAACGCGACGGTTTCGTCGTCAGAAATTTTATCCTCCACGGAACTGATCGTCACATGGTACCGGATCGCTGTTTCTTCCCCACCCCGTTCGTATGAGACCGTATAGATGGTCCCGTTGTTGCTAACTCTACCAGTATTTTTGATCGGAGGCTCCCCCGCTTTGACGGTTGCCGACCCGTTCGTGACGATCCGTTCCACAAGGCGCCGTTTTCTCTCCGGACCGTCATCCATCCGGTAGACGAACCTGTTGGCGATCTCGGTGTCTGTAATCGGAGACATATTCATCGTGGCCGTTGCCTGATATCCGCCGTAGCCAGCGCCACCAGTCGAGTCCTGCCGCAGACAACCCGCGAGGCTTAAAAAGGACAGCGCGAGTACCTTAAGACACCTACGACGGTTCATATTATAATCACCGTTTCGTGCACCCAACCCTATGGATGTCAAGAAGATATTTCTTGCCACCCTGTTTGTTCCAACTCTAGTCAAGAGGTTTATAATTATCTCCGCGGAACTGGATGGTACCAACCACAAACGACAATCCTGTATCGTTGAAGTTCTCTTCCTGAACTGGTCGCGCGTCTCGACCCGCCAACCTTAAATAGGGCCGTCTCGTCAGTACGTGTGCAATGGCGACCGGTACGGTTGACTTCTTCAACGACACTGGCGGTTACGGTTTCATCGACACCGAGGACTCCGAGGAAGAC
>PXRS01000065.1 GCA_003023785.1 Halobacteriales archaeon QS_5_68_33
GAATAACCAAGGACATATGGAAACCAGGAAAGTACAGCGGCTGGGGCCGTCGACGCTGGCGATGACGCTGCCGGCGAAATGGGCACAGGAACACCACGTCGAGAAGGGCGACGAGGTCTCCCTGCGGATGGGCGGGAAGGGGACGCTGACTGTCCTGCCCGAGTCGGTCCAGAGCGAAGAGTCGGAGGCGACCATCCACGCCGAGGGGCTCAACGCCGACGCGCTGGAGCGGGCCATCCTCTCGCAGTACGTGCTGGGCCGACGGATCATCCACGTCGAGTCGGGACCCGACGAGACGCTGCCCAGTTCCCACATCAACGCCGTCTACAACGCCGAGACTCAGCTCATGGGGCTGGGCGTCGTCGAGGAGACACCGGACAGCATCGCGATCCGGTGTTCGGTCGACCCGGAGGACTTCACCCTGGACAACCTGCTGGAGCGCCTGGAGAGCACCGGCGGGACGATGCGCAACGAGGGGGTCAAGGCGCTGGCCCACGGCAACCCGGACCTCGCCCAGCGGGCCTTGAACCGGGAGCGCCAGGCCAACAAGATATTCGTCCTGCTCCTGCGGCTGATCTTCACCTCCTACCAGAACCCCAATCTCGCGCGGGCGGTCGGGCTGGACGACGGCTTCCCGCTCATCGCCTACCGGTCGGCGGCCAAAAACCTCGAACTCACGGCCGACAACGCCGAGGACATCGCGGAGATCGCGATGGAGACCGACGGCCATTCGCTGAACGTCGACACCGCGACGATGCGCCGGATCCGGGAGTTTACCGACGATGTCGACGAGATGGCCGAACTCGCGGTCGAGGCCATCGTCGAGCGCGACTACGACCTCGCGTGTGACGTCCGCGAGCGCTTCGCCGCCGTCGAGGACCGCGAGCAGGACATCCTCGCCGACCTGGACGAACTTCCCAACGACGAGATCCTCCGCGTGCGGGAGGTACTGGTCAGCCTCCAGCAGACCGCCCAGTACGCCGTTCGCAACGCAGAGATCGCCTCGAACCTCGCGCTCAACGAGGAGTCCGGACACGTCACAATCGAGTGATACGGTCGGTTGTCCCGATGTACCGGTATTTCGCCGACCGGTTCGACGAAATCCGGAACTGATGTACAACCGACCGTATGAGGCGGCCCGGATACGCAGGCGGGATCGAAAACAGGAGCAGTATCGCGGCTATCGCCGAAAGGAAGGGAACCCAGAGAGCGGCGCCGACGACCGAACGTCCCATCGACTCCGTCGGAGCGCCAGACCGCCCAGAACGACGTAGCCGACGCCCGCCGTGGCAGGCCATGCGTCGACGCCGCTCCCGTTCGGGACGCCGCCTGCGGCCACGCTCGCGACGACTGCTGCGAGCCCCGCGACGACGTGGGCCGCCGCCACGACGCGTCGGTCCATCACGAACGGGCCCTCACCTCGAAGTCAAGTGTCTTGTGGTGGTCGGGACCGCGGCCCCGCCCCGAATGAATTAAGTGTCGAGTCGGGAAACTCGATTGCATGAGCGAGACAGCCGGGCGGTCTGACATGGGTATCGGGCTCGCGCTGCTCTTCGGGGCGCTGGCGGTCGTCGCCGCGGGGGCCATGGCGGCGACCGTCGAGACGCAGGTGGTCGCGGCCTGGAGCTTCGCGGGCGCGGTCGTCGCGGGGACGCTCTCGGTCGCGGTTGTGCACCTGTACGGCGGCGATCGATAAACCGTTAAGGGAATAGAGTCCCTACGTTCGCTCATGGACGAACTCGCCGAGGAGGACAGGCGGATTCTCGAATACCTCCGGGAGAGCGTCTCTCGCGGCGAGAGTTACTTCAGATCGAAGAACATCGCCGACCAGATCGACCTCTCGGCCAAGCAGGTCGGCGCGCGCCTCCCGAAACTCGACGAGGAATCGGACGACGTCGAGATAGAGAAGTGGGGCCGCGCCAAGTCGACGACCTGGCGCGTCACGCTCAGTCCCAGCGGGTCCCCCTGATACGGTCGGTTGTACCGATTGACCGGTATTTCCCCGACCGGTTCGGCGAAATCCGGAACTGATTGCCACCGACCGTATGGCTACCGCTCTCCGTGCCGGGTTCCGGCCGGTCGTCGGCAGCGTCCGGCGACGCGCGTTGCTCGACTCAGGTGCCTTTTTCACGGACCAAGCCCAGGTACCTCCATGACGGTCCGGGTGGAGCGGTCCTTCGAGTTGCCGGTCGGTCGCGAGCGCGTCTGGGAGTTCATCGCCGACCCCGCCCGACGCGCCGGGGCAGTCAGCGTCGTCTCCTCGTTCACCGTCCACGACGACAGGACCGCGACGTGGCAACTCGACCTGCCGGTCCCGCTGGTCGACAGCACGGTCACGGTCGAGACCCGCGACGAGACGGTTCGCGACCCCGAGTACGTCAAGTTCTCCGGCCGGTCGAAGGTGATGAACGTCGTCGGCGAACACGAACTCGTCGAAACCGAGGGCGGGACGCGGGTGGTGAACACGTTCGTCGTCGACGGGAACTTTCCCGGGGTCGAGCGGTTCTTCCAGCGCAACCTCGACGACGAACTCGACAACCTCGAACGCGCGCTCCAGCAGTACCTCGGCGTCGAAGCGTGACCCACAGTCCCCGCGGAGGCCACCGACAGTGAACCTCGCGCTCGCCCAGATGGCGGTCGAATCGGGTGCCGTGAAGGCCAACCTCGACAGGGCGCTCACGCGGGTCGCGGCGGCGGCCGCCGACGGCGCCGATCTCGTCGCGCTCCCGGAGGTGTTCGACGTCGGCTACTTCGCGTTCGACAGCTACGACCGCGTCGCGCAGGGCCTCGACGGGGAGCGCCTCGCCCACGTCGCCGCGGCCGCCGACGAACACGACGTCGCCGTCCTCGCGGGCAGCGTCGTGGAGGACCTGGCGGCCTCCCGCGAGGCGGGGTTCGAGACGCCCGTGCCGGAGGGACTGGCGAACACGTCGGTCCTGTTCGATTCCTCGGGGACGCGGCGGACGGTCTACCGCAAGCGCCACCTCTTCGGCTACGGGTCGGCCGAGAGCGAACTCCTCGTCCCTGGCGAGTCGACGGCGACGGCCGAGGTCGGCGACCACGTCGTCGGCGTGACGACCTGTTATGACCTGCGGTTTCCCGAGCAGTACCGTCGCCTGGTCGATGCGGGCGTGACGCTGGTGCTCGTTCCGAGCGCGTGGCCCTACCCGCGGGTAGAGCACTGGCGACTCCTCCCGCGGGCCCGGGCGGTCGAGAACCTCACGTACGTCGCCGCGGTCAACGGCGTCGGCGCCTTCGAGGACGCCGAGTTGCTCGGCCGCTCGGCGGTGTACGACCCCTGGGGGGCGACGCTCGCGAGCGCGGGCGACCACCCGGCGACAGTCACTGCCGATGTCGGCCGGGAGCGCGTAGACGCGGTCCGCGACGAGTTCCCGGCGCTCGAAGACAGGCGATAGCTGCGACCCCCGGCAGACGCGATCGACGGGTGGGTCAAACCGCCGTTTGAGGCCACGACACCTATTTGCGTCCGGCGTGTCACCGAATGGGTATGAAACGGATACTGGTCGTGATGGTCGTCGCGCTCGTCCTCCTCGCCGGGTGCGCAGGCGCGGGCGACGGTGACGGGGCTGAGGCAGCCGACGGCCCGGTCGCACAGCAGTCGGGCGGTGACGCAGGCGACGGTGGTGACGGCGGCGACGCCGGGGCCGAACAACCGGGGCAGAGCGGCGGCGACGCCGGCGCCCCGGGCGAGGTGAACGCCGCCGTCCAGGAGCGGGCGATAATCAGGACCGGCACCGTGCGCCTGGAGGTCGAGAACGCCACGACGACCCGCGAGACCCTCCAGACGCGAGCGCGGGAACTGGGCGGCTACACCGCGGAGTCGGAACTGACCCGCCACCGCCGGAACAACGCGACCTGGAAGGAGGGCTATCTCGTCGTCCGGGTCCCCTCCGAGAACTTCTCGGCGATGCTGGACGGCGCGAGCGCACAGGGAGTCGTCCGCTCGGAGAACACCGAGACCGAGGACGTCACCGACCAGCTGGTCGACCTGAACGCGCGCCTGGAGAACCTGCGCGCCGAGCGCGACCAGTTGCGTCGGATCTACAACCGGTCGAACTCGACCGAGGACGTCCTCGCCGTCCAGGAGCGCCTCTCGGACGTCCAGGGCGAGATCGAACGCCTCGAAGCGCAGAAGCGCTCGCTGGAGGACCGGGTCGCCTACTCGACGCTCAGGATCGAGTTGCGCGAACCCCAGCCCGAAGGGACGACCAGGGAGGTGACGCCGTTCCACGAGCAGTCGCCGCTGTCGGCGCTGAACAACTCCGTGGCGACGCTCGTCCAGGTGCTTCGCACCCTCTTCCTGCTCGGGGTCATCGCGGCCCCGTGGCTGGCGGTCGCGGCGATCCCGGTCGGGATAGCCGGCGTGCTGGTCCATCGCTTCGTGGGGGACGGGTGACCGCACCGGGTCGGCTGACGATCGGTCCGTGGTAGGGCGGTCTCGTGGCGGGAGTCCGGTAGTGCTCGCCCGGTGGTTTTATTCGTACCCTGTTATTAAAGGAGGGTGCCGGTGAGACGCTTTTCACGTCCCAGCCGGCACAACACCGCGCTCGACCAGGTCACGGCGACTGCTCGCCTGGCTTCGGGCCCGTCCGGACGGGCCTCATACGGTCGGTTGTACCGATTTACCGGTATTTCGCCGACCGGTTCGACGGAATCCGGAACTGATTTACAACCGACCGCATCAGTCGCCTTCGGTCGTGATGTCCGCCGAGAGTCCCTGTGCCATCCGGACGTCCGTCGAGTTGTTGAGCGTCCAGGCGGTGCGTTCGGTGACGGCCTCAATGACCTCGCGGGCGCTGGGCGCGCCCTTGCCGGACTTCTTGACGCCGCCGAAGGGCAACTGGACTTCCGCGCCGATGCAGGGGAGGTTGGCGTACGCGAGGCCGACCTCCGCGCGGTCGCGGAAGCGGTTGATCTGGCGGTAGTCCTCGGAGATGATCGCGGCGGCGAGGCCGTACTTGGTGTCGTTATGGATCGCCAGCGCGTCGTCGATGTCCCCCTCGTACTCGATGAGCGCGACGTGGGGACCGAACACCTCCTCGTGGATGCACCGCAGGTTCGGGTCGTAATCGACCTCGTAAACGAAGGGCCCGACCCAGTGGCCGTTCTCGAAGCCCGCGCTTCGCTCACCGTCGGCGGCTGTCGCCCTGTCCTCGTGGCCGTCGGGGATCTCCTCGGGGTCGAGTTCCGCGCGGTCGACCAGCACGTCGGCGCCCTCCTCGCGTGCGAGGTCGTTGTACCGGTGGAACTTCTCGACCTGGCTTTCGTCGACGACCGGCCCCATGAACGTCGACTCGTCGAGGGGGTCCCCGACCGCGACCTGCTCGGCGAGGTCGACGAACCGCAACCTGAACTCCTCGTAGACGTCGCTGTGGACGATCAGGCGCTCCGAGGAGACACAGCGCTGGCCCGTGGTCTTGAACGAGGACATGACTGCGGCGTGGATAGCCAGGTCCATGTCGGCGTGCTCGGTGACCACGATACCGTTTTTCCCGCCCATCTCCAGGGCGACCTCGCGACCGGGTTGGCCGCCGAGTTCGTCACCGATCCCGTGGCCGACCTCCGCGGACCCGGTGAAGAGCACCGTGTCGACGCGCTCGTCCTCGACGATGGCGTTGCCGGCGTCGCCGAAGCCCTGGACGACGTTGAACACGCCGTCGGGGACGCCGGCGTCGACCATCATCTCGGCGACGATCTGGCCACACCAGGGGGTCTGCTCGGCGGGTTTCCAGACGACGGTGTTGCCCTCGACCAGCGCGACCGCGAGGTGCCAGAAGGGGATGGCGACCGGGAAGTTCCAGGGGGTGATACAGCCGACGACCCCCCTGGGTTTGCGCCGCATGTACGAGTCCTTGGCGGCTATCTCGGAGGGCACGACGTCGCCGTGGGGGTGGCGGGCGTTCCCGGCGGCCCACTCGACCATGTGGTAGGCCTCGACCACGTCGGCGCGGCCCTCGCTTATCTCCTTTCCGCACTCCATCGTGACGACCTCCCCGAGTTCGTCCGTCCGGTCGCGGAGCTCGTGATAGACGTCCCACAGCACCTCGGCGCGGTCGATGTAGGAGAGTTCCCGCCACTCCTCGAAGGCCTCCGCCGCGGCATCGACCGCCCGCTCGACGTCTGCGGGCGTCCCGCGGTGGAACGCCCCCAGCGTTTCGCCGGTCGCCGGGTTCTCGCTCTCGAAGGTCTCCTCGTCGGCGCCGGCCGTCCACTCGCCGTCGACGTAGTGGCGGCCGGTCCGCTCGTGCTCGTGGCTCATACAGGCAAATATTGCACCCGTCGGGTCAAAAAGCATTCCGTGCCGGGGGGGACGCTCCGCCCGGCGAGAGGCGACCCCGAGCGTCGTCGAACGGTGTGATACGGTCGGTTGTAAATCAGTTCCGGATGTCGTCGAACCGGTCGGCGAAACACCGGTCAATCGGCACAACCGACCGCATCACTCCACGGCGTCCAGCGCCGACTCGACGTGTTCCGCCGTGATCAGCACCTCGTCGGCGCGTTCGCCTGCCTCCTCGGGCGTCGCGTCCGCGGCCACCTCGGTGATCGCCTGCATCGACGCCTCCCTGACGAGCGCCGCCAGTTGCGCCCCGGAAAAGCCCGCCGTCTCGGCCGCGAGTTCGTCGCGGTCGACGTCGTCGGCCAGCGGCTTGCCCTCCATGTGGACCGCGAGGATCTCGCGGCGGGCGGCCTCGTCGGGGTCGGGCACCTCGATGTGCCGTTCGAGGCGACCCGGCCGGAGAATGGCGGGGTCGATGACCTCCTTGCGGTTGGTGGCGGCGAGCACGATCAGGTTGGGGTTCTCGGCGGCGCTGTCCAGTTCCGTCAGGAGTTGCGAGACGACGCGCCGGGTGACCTCGCTGCCGTCCGTGCGGCCGCTGGCGATGCCGTCGATCTCGTCGAGGAAGACGATGGCCGGCGCGGTCTGGCGCGCGCGGTCGAACACCTCGCGGACCGCCTTCTCGCTCTCCCCGACGTAGCGGTCCATCAGCTCCGGGCCGGCGACGCGGATGAAGTTGACGCCGCTCTCGCCCGCCACCGCGCGGGCGAGCAAGGTCTTGCCGGTGCCCGGCGGCCCCCACAGCAACACGCCCGTCGGCGGGTCCGTCTCGGTCGCCTCGAACAGCGGGCCGTACTCCAGGGGCCACTCGACGGCCCGTTCGAGCGTCGCCTTCGCGTCGTCGAGGCCGCCGACGTCGTCGAACGTGACCGTCGGCGACTCCGCGACGTACTCGCGCATCGCGGAAGGTTCGACGAGACGCAGGGCGACCTCGAAGTCCTCGCGAGTCACCGAGGGTTTCTCCCGGGTGCGCCGGAGCGCGTGCATCGCCGCCTCCGTGGCCAGGGTCGCGATGTCGGCGCCGACGAAGCCGTGCGTGCGCGAGGTGACCCGGTCCAGGTCGACGTCCTCGCCCAGCGGCATCCCCCGGGTGTGGACGTCGAGGATCTCCCGGCGGCCGGTCTCGTCGGGGACGCCGATCTCGATCTCGCGGTCGAACCGGCCGCCCCGGCGGAGCGCGGGGTCGACGGTGTCCACGCGGTTCGTCGCGCCGATGACGATCACCTGTCCGCGGTCCTCGAGGCCGTCGAGCAGCGTCAGCAGTTGCGCGACGACGCGGTTCTCCATGTCAGCGTCCTCGTCGCGCTCGCCCGCGATGGCGTCGATCTCGTCGATGAAGACGATAGCCGGGGCGTTCTCCTCGGCCCGGGCAAAGGCCTCGCGAAGCCGCTCCTCGCTCTCGCCCTTGTACTTCGAGACGATCTCGGGCCCGGAGATGACGTCGAAGTAGGCGTCGACCTCGTTGGCGACCGCGCGAGCGATGAGCGTCTTGCCCGTTCCCGGCGGGCCATAGAGGAGGACGCCGCGAGGCGGCGAGATTCCCAGCCGGGTGAACAGCTCCGGCTCGGACAGGGGGAGTTCGATCATCTCCCGGACCTGTTCGAGTTCGTCGTCGAGGCCGCCGATGTCCTCGTAGGAGACGCCGGTCGTCGACGCCGACTCCTGTGACGTCCCCCCGGCACCGCCCGACCCCCCCGTTCCGCTGCCAGTACCCGTCGCGCCGCCGCCGCTACTTCCGCCGGTGCTCTCGCCACCACCGCCCGAAGCGCCGCCGCCAGTGCCGCCGGAACCGCTCGCCGCCTCGACCGGCGGGAGGACCGTCACGTCGGTGTGGTCGGTGACGGTCACGGCGCCGGCGGGCTCGGTCCCGGAGACGACGAACGCGCCCACGCCGTCGATGTGCACCTGCTCGCCCTCACGGAGCGGGCGGTCGACCAGCGCGCGCCTGACCGCGGCCTCACGCTGGCGGTCGTCGAGTCCAACGGGCGCCGCCAGTCGGACGGTGATGGCGTCGGCCTCCCGGAGGTCGGTCTGCTGGACCGTGACGGTGTCGCCGATGTTGACGCCGGCGTTGGCCCGCGTGTCGGCGTCGATCCGGACGTAGGTGCCGTCCTCGCTTTCTGGCCAGGTCTTGGCCACCGTCGGTTCCGCCCCCTCGATGACCAGCGGGTCGCCGCTCAGCACCCCGAGTCGCTCGCGGACGGATTCGGGGACCCGCGCGATGCCGCGCCCGGCGTCGCGCTTGTTCGCCCCCTCGACCTCGACTTTCACGACGTCGTCGCTCATGCCCGCTGCTACCGGGCCGACGCTCTAAACGCTTGCTCATGCTGTCGGACACACGTGATGCCACCGCTCCGGTGACTGTCCCGGAGTCTTCGAGATGCACGCCCCCGAAAACCGGACGTGTCACCCGGCTTTTCCTCCGCCTAGCCGTCGAACGAACGCGTTCAACGGTCCGGAGTCCGCATGAACGATCGGCAACGTTAAGTCAGTTTCCTGAGAGTATCACGCATGGCTAAGGGCAGGTCGGTCGGGACCGCAGTCGTCGAGGAAATCGCCGCACGCGAGGGTGTCAAGCCAGTTGAACTCGACGTAGTCCTCCACGACGTGATAGACGCGGACGCGCTGGAAACACTCACGGACGCCACCGACAGCCGAAAGGGATCGACGCCCCTCGAGGTAACGTTTCCCTACCACGGATACACGGTCACCGTCGACGAGACCGGTGCGGTGACGGTCGAGGAATCGTAGGCAGGCGGAGTAACGCCTATACCCTCAGCCCGTGCATACCCGATATGGTCGTGACCACAGAGCGCGACGAGATGACCTGGTACAAGTGCGAGGCCTGTGGGTTGATGTTCGACGACCAGGAGGACGCCCGCCAGCACGAACGGAACTGCGACGCGGAGGAACCCTCCTACATCCAGTGACCGCTCCCGCGGTCGATTCGCCGTCCCCCCCAGCGTTCATGCGGTCGGTTCTACCGATTTACCGGTATTTCGCCGACCGGTTCGACGACATCCGGAACTGATTTACAACTGACCGTATCAGTCACCCTCGCTCTCGGGGACCACCTCGTAGCTCCGTTCGCCGAGTTCGTCCTCCTCGAAGACGAACACGCGGCCGTCGGTCACAGTGAAATCGACCGAGACATCGACGCGGTGGGCCTCGACCGCCGCTCGCACCCCCGGGAACAGCACCGTCTCCTCGCCCTGGTCGAGCACGAACCTGCCGACGCCGGTCTCCGCCAGGATGTCGTCGTGGGTCTTCAGGTCGTTGACGTAGACGAGCACGCCCCGTGTCTCGGTCTCGTCGGTGACGAGGACGTGCGCGTCCGTACCCGGCGCCGTCCGGACGCTGCCGGGAACGGTTTCCGGGACGCCCCGGTAGAACGCCTCGCGGCCGTCGAGGTACTCCACCGCGACCCCGTCCTCGCGCAGGTCGACCCCCAGCGTGTCCGGCGGCACGTCGTTGCGAGCGCTCATGTCCGGGTGTTCGCGGGCACGGCTAAAAGCGCCGCGCTCCGCGGTCGGACGCGCCGGTCGGTCCGACGGAGGGGTCGGCCACCGCGGGCCACGCGGGATTTCCACAGAGGTAAGTACTCCCGGTGGCCAAGAAGGGACGATGGAAGGACGGGCACGCGCCCCCGCTGCAGGGACCGTGTTGAACGCGCTCGCGACCGAAACCGGCGCGGCCTTCGCCATCGACGAGTACACGAGGGCGACGGTCGAACTCGACGACGGTGGGGAGGTTACGGCGGACGTCGCCGAGGACCCCGACGCCGACACGCGCCTCATCGAGGCGTGTGTCGCCGCGATGACGGAACGGTTCGGCGACGGTGAGGGCGGTCACGTCCGCACCGAGAGCGAGGTGCCGATGGCCGCGGGACTCAAGAGTTCGAGCGCGGCCGCCAACGCGACCGTGCTGGCGACGCTGTCGGCGCTCGACGCCACCGACGAACTCAACCGCGCCGACGCCTGCCGGCTGGGGGTCGACGTGGCTCGCGAGGTGGGCGTGACCGTGACGGGCGCGTTCGACGACGCCAGCGCCAGCATGCTCGGGGGCGTCACCGTCACCGACAACGCGACCGACGAACTGCTTGCCCGCGAGGAACGGGACTGGGACGTCCTCGTCTGGACGCCGCCCGAGCGCGCCTACAGCGCCGACGCCGACGTGGAGCGCTGCCGACAGGTCGCGCCGATGGCCGACCTCGTCGCCGACCTCGCGCTGGACGGCGCGTTCGGCCGCGCGATGACCGTCAACGGCCTGGCCTTCTGCGAGGCGCTGGGCCGTTCCGCCGACCCGATGGTCGAGGCGATGTCGGGCGCCCACGGCGTCTCACTGTCGGGGACGGGCCCGAGTTTCGTCGCCGTCGGCGAGCGCTCGGCGCTCGACGCCGTCCGGGAGCACTGGGACCGCCGGGAGGGACGTACGCTGCTGACGACAACGCAGACGGAAGGAGCGACCATCTCATGAGCCGGACACCGGAGGACATGAGCCTGGAGGAACTCCGCGAGGAGATAGAGAGCATCGACCGCGAGATCGTCGAACTCATCGCCCGGCGCACCTACGTCGCCGAGACCATCGCCGACGTGAAAGACGAGCGGGGGCTACCGACGACCGACGAGCAACAGGAACAGGAAGTGATGGACCGCGCCGGCAAGAACGCCGAGCGCTTCGACGTCGACTCGAACCTCGTGAAGGCCATCTTCCGGCTGCTCGTCGAGTTGAACAAGGTCGAACAAAGACAAACCAGGTAAACCGCAAGACAGCGCGGCGATCGTGATTCTGTCAGAAAGCTATTCAAATAGGGTATAAGTCAACAAGAGAGAACCGCAACAGAACCGCTCGTTCAAATACCGAGCTTGAACACACCTTTTTGGACACCTATTGGATAGTAGGTTGGTTCGGCGTATAAGATACAGAATCTGAGTGCAACGGAAGGCGATACTGGTGAAAGAATACTTGAATCCGGATAATTGAGATACCCTATACAGCCTCCAGAAACCACCCAACTTACTTTCCAAGTTTTAGCCGAGCACCACCGTCTGCTGGAACAACTGGTAGAACACAGTTCGATAGCAACTGACAAGGGAGAGTTGCTACGCTTAATTATCGCTGATCACACAGATGCGGATTGATCAATATTTGAGTTGTCACATCCATCACTTAATGAGGCTGAGCGTGCCCAAGTTGCGCTTGAAGATCAGAAAGAACTCCTCGAAGAGATGAATGACGAACTCGCTAAAGATGGCGAAATAAGCGTTGAGACGGTGGTGGAGCGGTTTGATGGAATATATAATAAACAAAAGGAGATTGTTGAATTTCTTGATCGCGTCGCAAAGCCGTTTAGACTTTGCTCGGCAGAGCAGGCACGCGCATTCACCTAGATCTGTCACCGTATTAAATCGGCGTGCACCGAATGCACGTAGTTCTAAATTTGTAATAGATAGAACGGGGTCAGTTAATAACAAAACTCTAGACCGCTTTGCGACGCGATCAACCAGTTACAGCCAGGAATCCATTGCGAGAGAACTGAGGTTCAGTGTCATCTGCCGGCTATAACTTCGTGAAGATGTTCGCCGCCCCGGCGCGGCGAAATTCTCGACAGACTTACAACCGACCGTATCAGGCCTCGACCGCGAGGCCGGCGCGCTCGGCGGCGTCGACGGCCGAGGCGTCGTCGTGG
>PXRS01000066.1:0-5544 GCA_003023785.1 Halobacteriales archaeon QS_5_68_33
ACCCAGGGGATCGTCGACGTCATCGACTGGAACTACGATGCCGACGGCAAGGCTGGCGAGACGTTGGCTGGCCCACCCGAGCGTCGTCCGCGAGGACGGCACCGTCGCGATCGTCCGGCCTGACGAGGACGGCACCACCGTCGACGCCTACGAACTCGGCGAGTGGGTGTGTCAGCGCTGCGGGACCACCACGAAACAGCCGGTCGTCGACGGCGAGGTCGAATCCCCACACGAGTGCGCGAACTGCGAGCGACAGGGCCCCTTCGAGCAGCGCGGCCTCGCTGACCGCCCGGACATCTCCGCGTCGACCTACGCCGACCCGCAGTGGTACACTCCTGCCGGCGTCGATGGCGAGCGGTACGGTGAGCTGTGGGACGACATCCGCGACTGGCTGTATACCAACTGGGTCACCGACGAAGAGCACTACTACGAGGGACTGACGGCCTTCGCCATCTCGACGTGGCTCCGCCCGAACCTGAACTTCCTCCCGCAGTTGATGGTGATGGGCAAACACGAAACCGGGAAGACCCAGCTCCTCACGACGCTCGCCCGCGTGGGCTACCGAAATCGCGTCCCCGTCTCGTTCACGCCGGCGGCCATCTTCCGCACCATCGATAGGTACGACATCACGCTCTTCCTGAGCGAGTACCACGACCTCAACCCGGACCTGCGCGACGAGATCAACGCCGTCATCAAGGGCTCACAGAAGCGCGGCGAGGGAGGGGCTGTTCGAGGGTCTCTTCTACGGGTCGACTATCAAGGATTTCTTCAGCGACGTCGCGAGTTACGTTCGGTCCGGCGAAGGCTTCTCAAAAATCCAGGGGGCCTTCCAGACGCTCGCCGGCGCGATAGAGAGCGCACTCAACAGCATCAGCATCAACTGGCCCGAGCCACCGGAGCGCGTCAAGCGGTGGATGAACGGCAACTTCAGCCCGCCGTCCTCCCCCAACGACAGCGACAGCGATGGCGATGACGCGTTCGATTCCGGACCGGATAGTGTGCCCGCCGACTACGTGCCAGGGAGCAATCCCACCGGCGGCGTGGATGTCGACGAAAGCGACACGTCCACAGTTCCGACGGGGGGCACGAACGAGAACAGCGGCGGCGGCGACTCCTACAGTGGCGATTCGTTCACGACCGGCTTCCAGCACGGCGGCCTCACCCGCGGCGAGGGGCTGGCCTACCTCCACCCCAACGAGGCTGTGCTCCCGGTTGAGGCGGGGGCAAAGGCGCTTGTGGAGGAAATGAACAGTGGCGGCGACACGTTCAACTTCGACATCGACGTCGAGGGTGCGATGGACGAACGGGACCTCGCCAAGGCCGTCCGCGAGGAGTTCGCGCGCGAGTTGCGCTACGACCGCACCCGGGTCGGAGGGACCTGACCGCCGAGCTGCGTTGCCTACCGCCGGTGCCACCCTTCCGCGGGGAGGTGAAGAGAGTGTGTCCACTCGACTCCGTAGTGTCTGCTCCGAAACGGATGGCTCAGGCCCGGACGAGCGCTATCGACTAGTGAGCATGCCAGAACTCCCGGGCCTACGCTCAACTCGACGATTGGGCTACAAAACGCTGGTGGGCCGGCTATCACTCGTGAAACTCCGTCGCGAGCGACAGCAACGTAACGATGGCTTTATTTACTAAAACTCAAATATGTGGATACCACTCCACAACACAGACCCGTGGTTGGGGTGGTATTCACCCACTGCGGTCGGCTGGGGTCGCCCCTCGCTCCCCAGTCGATTCAGAGTGTCCACACACCTGTAGCGGTGGGTTTATTCGCAAGACGGCACACCCCCACTGTGCCCCGGCCGGTTTCGACCGGACTACCCGTTGCTCGTGCCCCGTCTCGCGATGGATACCGCCGCCGACCGGTCGCGACACACCTCGCCGACCGGGCAGTCCGGCGTCGTGCACCGCACCGTCTCGTCGTCGAGTTGGCCGAGGAGGCCACAGGCGTGGCACTGCTGGCTGGTGTGTTTGGGCGAGACGTAGGTGACCCGCACGCCAGCGTCGACGACGCGGTCGGCGACGACCGCCTGGACCGCCGCCGGAAACCACGTCGCCTCGCGAACGTCGCCGTGGCGCGCCGCGATGAGCGGCTGACGAGGCTGCGGGAGGTGCTCAAGGACGACCACCGCATCGGCGTGCTTGCACGCGACGTCCAGGACGGCGTCGGCGGCCGCCTGGAACTCCCGGCGAAGGCGGCGCCAGGTGCGCCAGACAATGTCCCCCAACCCCTCCGCGACGGTGCGCTCCCGGAGGCGCTGGGTCGCCCCCTGGAACGCCGCGAAGATCCGCCGGGCGCGGGCGCCATCGACGACGACCGCGCAATCGAGCGTGGCGACGTCACCGGGCAATCAGGCGGTTCGACGACGTCGGGCTACTGTCCGAGCTGCGGCAAGGCTGTCGACGCGGACGACGCGTTTTGTCGCCACTGCGGAGGCGAACTCGCGGAGGACGGTGATGCTTGACGCGGCCGCCGGGGGCGAGGGATGGCAGACCTCGGCTCCCCCGGCGGTGCGAGTGGAGCAGACGGAGAGGGACATGGAGCGCGAGCACACAGGGGGCACAGCTGATATGCTCGCGTCTCCGATCCCCCGGTCACAGCGTGCGCACGCTGGGGGTTTGAGAACACGGTCGATACCGCGGGGTATAGAGTGACTTCGACCCTCGACGGTGGGGTGCTCACGGAGGGGGTGAGCGAAGCTGGTCGAGTCGGATCAGACGGTGGTCCAGCACCTTCAGCAGTACAGCAGCGAGGAATGGACGACCCCCGCACTGGTCGCCCGGGAATCCTACAAAGCACAGGACTCCCGAACCGGCATGCAACGGACTCGGACTCTCCTGCGGTCGAACTTCGACCGGATCATCGACTTCTCCGACGATACCGCTCTTGAAGCCGCGTATCTCGACGAGAAACTTCGCTCCCAGGGCGTGACTCTCCCGACTGTCGACCTGCTACACCTGGCGGCCGCACACGCCGAAGGCGGCACCTTCGTCACCCACGACGAGAACGACTTCGACAAGCCGCCGCTCCACGACCTCGTGAACGTGGACGTCATCCATTCGGCGTAGGAGAGCGCCGCGAGTGCACAGGCCACGTTCGCCGCCACGCCCCCGGCGCGCTCATCGTACCCGGTGACGTACGCGCCGCCATCTGTCACTCCGTCCGGCCCGAGGTGACCGCCTCCGGGCAGCCAGGTTTCGGTGTGCTGCCGTTTGATCCTGGAGGTATCCGGGGCTTCCGGTCACCCGAGTTCGACTCGCCGCCCCGTCTCGGCGGACTCGTAGAGGGCCCTGATGGCGCGCATGTCCACGAGCCCGTGTTCGCCGTCGGGTTCGGGGTCGAGCCCGCGCTGGAGGCGGTTCGCGAAGTAGTCGAACTCCTCGCGCATCTGGTCGACGGGCTCCGGCCGATACTCGCCCTCGATGTCCGGCCCGGACACGCGGAGCACCTTCCGGGTGTTCGGGAAGAACAGGCCGTCGATGTTCAGTTCGCCCTCGGTGCCGACGAAACGGAGGGTCGAGGCCAGCTTCGCGCTGTGGGTGACGGTACACGAGGCGAGCCGTCCACCGGGGAACTCCAGCTGGAACGCGGCGTGTTCGTCGGTGCCCTCGTACTCGGGCTGTTCGGACTCGGTGCGGGCGTATACCGCCTGCGGGTCCTCGCCGAGGACGAACCGGGTCGTGTTCAGCGGATAGATGCCGATGTCGTTGACCGTGGTCCCGCCGGACAGTTCGGGGTCGAGCCGCCAGGTCGTCTCGTCGGCGAACGCCAGCATCGTGTCCGACATGTGCCCGAGGATCGAAACGACATCGCCGATGGCGCCCCCCTGGATCAGTTCGCGGGCGCGGCGGGCGGTCGGTTCCGTCTGGAGGCGGTAGGCGACCATCAGCGGGACGCCAGCCGCCTGGCAGGCGTCGACGAGCGCGCGGGCGTCTTCGACCGTTGCCTCCAGGGGTTTCTCACAGAGCACCGCCTTGCCGTGGTCGGCCGCGGGTTCGACGTGGTCCCGGTGGCGTCCGTTCGGGGTACAGACGTACACCGCGTCGTACTGCTCGGTCGCCGCGCCGTCGGCGTACTCCTCGTAGGTGAGCGTCGCCTCGACCCCGTCCAGTCCGGCCGCGACGTCGTCGGCCTTCTCCGTGGTGGAACTGACAAGTACCGTCGTCGTGCAGTGGTCGGCGTCTTCGACGGCGGGAATCGCCTGCTCGCGGGTCCACCACCCGAGCCCGACCATCGCGAACCGGACCGGATCGGCATCGGTCGGTTCCTCCCAGTCCCGGTCGCTGAAGGTTTCGAGGTCCAACTCCATGGCCGGGGGTTCGTCGGCATCCCGCTTAATTGCCACTCATGGAGAGGCGGTCTCCGGTTCTATGTGCTCGGGCCCGACGACACGAACACGGATCGCGGTTCCCAGCCGACCGCGCTGTCGTGCGGAGTTTCTTGATGCGTGGCCCCCTATCCGGAGCCATGACACGGTTCGAGTGGATGGTGCCGGCGTTCCCGGGCGCGGGCGTGCACCGGGACGCGCCGCTGTACGAGGAGTTCGACTGGGAACTCACCGAGTCGGCGGTCCGGCTGGCCGACGCGCTGGGATACGAGGCGCTGTGGGCGCCCGACCACTTCATGCTCGGCGTCGACGACCACGAGCTCGAGGTATGGACGCTGCTCTCCGGGATGGCGGCGCTCACCGACGACGCCAACGTCGGCCCGCTGGTCGGGGCCGTCACCTACCGCAATCCGGCGCTGCTCGCCAAGATGGCGACGAGTCTCGACGTGATGAGCCGCGGCCGCGTCGAGCTGGGGCTGGGCGCCGGCTGGCACGAGGAGGAACACCGCGCCTACGGCTACGAGTTCCCCCCGATCGACGAGCGCATCGACCGCCTCGACGAGGCGCTCCGGCTGATCACGGCCATGTGGACGGACACCCGCGCCACCTTCGAGGGCGAGTACTACGAGGTCCACGACGCGCCGAACGTCCCACAACCCGTCCAGGACCCCCACCCGGACATCATGATCGGCGGGTCCGGCCCCCGGATGCTCCGGCTGGTCGCCGAACACGCCGACGCGTGGAACGTCGAGATCACCTCGCGGAACCGCGGTCCCTCGGTCGAGGAGAAGGTGAACTACCTCGAGAAGTACCTCGACGAGGCGGGCCGGTCACCCGACGACGTGGAGTACACGTGGCTCGGCCACTGCCTGATAGCCGACTCCGAGCAGCGAGTGGCGGAACTCACGGAGCGGGTCCTGCCGGTTCCGAGCGCCTCGCCCGACCAGGACTTCGATCTGACGACCGTCGAGGAGGCCCGCGAGCACGGCGACTACTTCATCGGGACGCCCGCGGAGGTGAGCGAACAGATCGCCGAGAAGCGCGAACTGGGCTTCGAGCGCTTCCAGCTGATATTCGTCGACTGGCCGTCGCTGGACGGCCTCAGGCTGTTCGCCGACGAAGTGATGGGGACCGTCTGAGAACCGGACGACGGACCCGGCTATCTCCGATGGGGCCGATCCCCCGGACGCCGACTCATACTGTCGGACACAAG
>PXRS01000066.1:5581-25296 GCA_003023785.1 Halobacteriales archaeon QS_5_68_33
CTTGTGTCCGACAGTATCAGAAGTACTCGTCGAGGTAGTCCGAGGCGTTGTCCTGGGTGACCTCCAGGCCGTCGACCTGGTAGTAGTCCTCCAGGGACTCGCCCTCGACGGCCGTCTGGCCCCGCTCGATGGCGGTGTTGACCATCTCCTCGGGTAGCTGGGCGATAGTGCCGTAGTACTGGTTGTCGCCGAACAGTTCCACCCAGCCCTCGGTACCGTCGATCCCGGTGATCGGGATCGGCCCGATGTCGCTCCCCTGGACGGCCTGGTGGACGCCCAGCGCCATGAGGTCGTTGTGACAGAACGCGCCGTCGATGTCGTCGCCGTGCTGGGTGATGAAGTCTTCCATCACGTTGAGCGCCGCCTGGGTGGCGAACTCGCCGGTCTGGCTGCCGAGCACCTCGATGGCGTTCTCGTCGACGACGTTCCCGAATCCCTCGCCGCGGTCGTTGGTGACGCTCGCGCCCGTCGTCCCCTGGAGTTCGACCACGTTGTAGGTGTCCTTGCTCTCCTGGTCCGCCATGAACTGCAGGAGCAACTCCGTGGAGCGCTCCCCGAGCGAGACGTTGTCCGAGGCCACGTAGGTCGCGATGGCGTCCGAGGCGACGTTGCGGTCGATGGCGACGACCGGGATCCCCTGGTCGACCGCGTCCTCGACGGTCGAGACGACCGCGTCCTCCCGGATGGCCGAGACCATGATGAAATCGACCTCGTTCGTGATCGCTGTCTCGAGGTCCGACACCTGCTGTGAGGAGTTGTTGTTCGCGCCGGAGAAGGAAGACTCCTGGGAGATAGTGCCCTCCTCGATGGCGGCGTCGAAGGCGTTCTGCATCCGGGCGAAGAAGGTGAACTCCAGGGACGGGACGGACAGCGCCGTCGTCATCGGGCCTTCCGACATCGGCGTCGCCGTCTCGGTCGGCGTGTCGCCGTCGGCGCCATCGCCACCGTCACCACCGTCACCGCCGTCGGCGCCGCCGTTGCCGCCGTCGCCACCGTCGCCATCGCCGTCACCGCCGCAACCGGCGAGGAGCGCTGTTCCCGCGATGGCACCTGAGCGAAGCAGATCTCGTCGAGTAGTTACGTCCCGCATGTTCACCTCTTGGTCATCGACGTTTATAATGGTTCACTGCTCGGGGACGGGCATCGTCGCCGAATACGGCGGTTTCTGTCAGCGTGCGACGACGTTCGCGAGGACGGCGAGCATGAGGACGATGCCCTGGGCGACGCTCTGCCCGGCGGGGTCGACGCCCATGAGGTTGAGGCCGTTCTGGAGCACGCCGAGGATGAGGACGCCGACCAGCGTTCCGACCATGTTGCCGCTCCCGCCGAAGAGGTTGGCGCCGCCGAGGATGACCGCGGCGATAGGCGGGAGCAACAAGCCCTGGCCCATCGTCGGGCTGCCGATGCCGATGCGACCGAGCATCACGACGCCCGCGGCCGCCGCGAACACCGCCGAGATGACGATCACCGACAGGCGGACCAGCGGGACGTTGATCCCCATCCGCTCGGCGGCCTCGCGGTTGCCGCCGATGGCGTAGACGTAGAGGCCAAAGCGCGTATACGAGAGGACGAACTGCGAGACGACGAGCAGGGTCAAAAAGACCAGGACGATCGCGGGGATCTGCAAGGTCCCGTCGAGTTCGGCGACGTAGTGGCGGAAAACGGTCGCGCCGCCGAACCACTGGAGGTTCTCCGGGAGGCCCGTGATCGGCCGGGCGTTGGAGACGATGAGCGCAAACCCCTGGGCCAGAAAGAGCATCGCGAGCGTGCTCATGAAGGAGGGAACGCCGTACCTGCTGGTGACGACCCCGGAGATACCGCCGAGGACGACCCCCATGAGGATGCCGGCCGCGATGGCGACCGGGACGGGGTAGGCCGAGGAGACGACCACCGACCCGGTGGCCAGTGCGGCCACGAACAGCCCGGTGAACTCCATCATCTCCGCGATGCTGAGGTCGATCTCCGCACAGATGATCGGGAACGTCACGCCGACGGCGAGGATCCCGATGATGGAGACCTGTCGGAGGACGTTCACCTGGTTCCCGAGGGTCAGAAAGCGGGAGTTGAGCGCCGTAAATACCACGTAGAGGCCCACCAGGCCGATGATCGGGCCGTACCGACCCAGCGTCGCGAGGTCGACGTCGAGACGACGGAGGTCGTCGGGGATCGACCGTGTGACCATGGGACACACGGTGGGTCGAACCCAGTTAAAGGTTCGTCGCGGCCGACCGCGGGCGGACGTTTAAGCCGGCGTGTCCCCAACAGCGACGGTATGTCATCGGACCCCACAGGCGCGGACGGCGACGGGACCGCCGTCTCGATGGAGGGGATCTCCAAGTACTTCGGCGAGGTGGTCGCGCTGGAGGACGTCGACCTCGAGTTGCGACGGGGCGAGGTGCTCGCGCTCGTGGGCGACAACGGCGCCGGGAAGTCGACGCTCATCAAGTGCCTCGCCGGCGTGCACGAACCCGACGCCGGCGAGATCCGCATCGACGGCGCCGAGGTCGAAATCACGAACCCCCGCGACGCGAAGGCGCTGGGGATCGAGACGGCCTATCAGGACCTCGCGCTCGCCGGGAACCTCACCGTCACCCAGAACGTCTTCCTCGGGCGCGAGGAGACCACCGCCTTCGAGGGGCTGGTTGGCGTCCTCGACAAGGACGCCATGAACGAGCGCGCCGCGGAACTCCTCGGGGACCTGGAGATCGACATCGATCCGGGGGCGACGGTGCGGGACCTCTCGGGAGGGGAGCGCCAGCTAGTGGCGCTCTCGCGGACGCTGCTCTCGGACCCCGAGATCATCATCATGGACGAACCGACGAGCGCCCTCTCCGTCGAGGGGGCCGACCGCGTCCTGGCGCTCATCGACCGGTTGCGCGACCAGGGGATCTCGATCATCCTCATTTCCCACAACCTGGAGTACACGCGGGAGGTCGCCGACCGCGTCCAGGTGCTGTTCCACGGCCGCAACGCCGGCGTGCTCGACGCGCAGGCGGCCACCCGCGACGGGATAGTCTCGCGGATGATCGGCGGTCACCTCGACGGCGATGAGGGGGAACTGGACGACGAGTCGGAGGGCGAACGTGGCGCAAGCGAGGCCGCCTGATACGGTCGGATACGAGTGATGCGACCGCTCCGGTGACTGTCGAGGGGTCGAGGACCCCGGGAGCGGCGAAAACAGCTATTTGATGCTTGACGAGGGCTTTACGTGTCGGGACCCACCGACGAGACATGAGACGTCGCGAACTGCTCGCGTCGGTCGGCGCCACCGCGCTCGCCGCTCAGACTGGCTGTCTCGCCGAGGGAACCGACGGCGGAGCCACCACCCCCGAGAACGGGACAGACACTGACACGCCGACGCCGGGCGACCGGGGCGTACAGCCGACCGTCCGTGACCACAGCGTCGAGACGGTCGGAACGACGTGTTCGAGCGGGGAGTCGTCCGGGATCGACGTCACGTTCGACGAGACCGCCGTCGGGATCGACGGGGTCGCCCGGACGTCCAACCCCTGCTACGAGGCGACCGTCGAGTCGGCGGCCGACTGCGTCGGCGCCGTCACCTACGCGGCGACGGTCGACCTGGACACGACCGAGGGGGTCGACACCGTGGTCGTCACCCACAGTCAGGAGCGCGCGGGGGACGACGAGACGTTCAGAGCGCGGCGCGACACGGAAGCGTCCCCGTCCCCGACCGACGGCCCGGGAACGACCCCGATTACTCACGCCAGTTCCCAGCCGGATCCCGACCTCCCGGTCTCGCTCGACAACCGGCACGACGAGCGTCACGAAATCGGGGTGGAGATCACCCGCGAGAGCGGGGGGACCGTCCACGACGAGACACACACGATAGATCCGGGAATCGAACGCACGGTCTACAACCTCCGTGAGGCCTCGCCCGATGGAGTCGAAACCTTCGAGATCACGGCGACGATGGGCGATGCGACGGAGTCCGTCGAGGTCGAGACCAGCGCCTGCTACGGCGATGCCATCGTCTCGGTGACCGAGGACGGCGAACTGTACCTCTACTACTCCATCTGCTGATACTGCCGGACGCACGGACGTGAACGTGCTCGTCGACGGTCGGGGACGTGCGTCTCGAAGACCCCGAGACAGCTACCGGTGCGGTGACATCACCTGTGTCCGATGGCAACCTCGCGCGAGCGACACCTCGGCGGGCACGATACCGATCCGTTGGACCGACCGTATCAAGAGTCCACTCCGAGGGTCACGCCGCGTGAAACGATTCCAGGATCTCGAAATCGCGAACGGTTCTCGTGAACTCGGAGGTCGGTGGGACGCCTCCGGCAAGTGCCTTTGGGGGCGCTCGCGGGTCGCTATCGCTCCCCGCTCGCGTATTCGAGGTCTCCCTTCGGTCGACCTCGCTTCCGCCACGTTCAAATCGAACCCACGCGAGCGTGTGGGTAATGACACGACAAGTCTGGCTGAAGGCCGACGACGAGGTTGGCGACTGGGAGGCGCGCAAGCGCCGTATCACGGCGGGTCTCGAGGCAGGCGTTGACTGGGTGCTCGTCGACGAGCACGACGTCTCCCGGGTGCGCGACCTGGGCGTCGTGAACGTCGCGGCTTTCTCGAACGGCGACGTCCACGTCATGGACGCCGAGGCCGACGAGGACGACGATGCCGACGTCGCCGTCGTCGGCAGGGACGGCGAGGGCGACGGCACGATGGCGGTCCCCGACGACTTCGCCGGGTCGGCCGACCTCTCCGTGTTGCGCCGCGAGGACAAGGCCGACGCCGGTTACGTCCGGATCATGGACGAGCGCTACGAGGAGTTCGCCGAAGCCGTCGCCGCCGAAGCCGAGTACACCGTCGTCGTCGGCGAGGACTGGCAGATCATCCCCCTGGAAAACCTCATCGCGCGCATCGGCGAGGAGACGACGCTGGTCGCGGGCGTCCAGTCGGCCGCCGAGGCCGAGACCGCCTACGAGACCCTGGAGATCGGTGCCGACGCCGTCCTGCTCGACGCCGACGACCCCGACGAGATCCGCGAGACCGTCGCGGTGCGGGACGAACAGGACCGCGAGCAACTCAGCCTGCGCCACGCGACCGTCACCGAGGTCGAGCGGACGGGGTCGGCCGACCGCGTCTGCATCGACACCGGCAGCCTGCTGGACCACGACGAGGGCATGCTCGTCGGGTCGATGAGCCGGGGCCTGTTTTTCGTCCACGCCGAGACCGCCGAGTCGCCCTACGTCGCCTCCCGTCCCTTCCGGGTCAACGCCGGCGCCGTCCACGCCTACGTCCGCACCCCCGACGGCGGGACGAAGTACCTCTCGGAACTGGAAGCCGGCGACGAGGTCCAGGTCGTCGACACCGAGGGCCGCACCCGCGAGGCCATCGTCGGCCGCGCGAAGATCGAGAAACGCCCGATGTTCCGGGTCACCGCCGAGGTCGAGACCGAGGACGGCACCGACCGGGTCGGGACGCTCCTCCAGAACGCCGAGACGATCAAGGTCGCCACCAGCGAGGGCCGCAAGGCCGTGACCGAACTCGAGGAGGGCGACGGGATGCTGGTCTACTACGAGGACACTGCCCGGCACTTCGGCGAGGCCGTCGACGAGTCCATCATCGAGAAGTGACCGCCCGTCACCCCGCCGGTCCCCCCCGGTTCTCGTTCCGGTCCCCGACAGCACCCGAGGGGTGCGGACCCAGCTGCCCATGAAGGTCAGCCACTACTTCGAGGGCGAGGGGACAGTCACGGGCGGGTTCGCCCAGTCGGTCCACAACCAGCGGGCGATTTTGGACCGCCACGATATCGAGTACACCACCGACCCGACGCTCGATGCCAACCTCCTCCATCTCAACAACATGGGCCCGCGGTCGGTCTACTGGGCCAAGCGCGCCCGCCGGGCGGGCGTGCCGGTGGTGGCCCACACGCACAACACCGCGGCCGACTTCCGGAACAGTTTCGTCCTCTCGAACCTGCTTTCCTACCCCCTGAAGCCCTGGCTGGCATACGCCTACGGCCGTGCCGACCACCTCGTCTGTCCCTCCGAGCACAACCGGGAGGTCATCGCCGGCTACACCGATACGCCCGCGACGGTCATCTCGAACGGCTTCGACGGCGACCGTTTCACCGGGTACGACGACCCGGACCTGCGCCGGGAGTACCTGGAGCGGTACGACCTGGAGCCGCCGGTCGTGTTCATGTTCGGGCACGTCATCAAGCGCAAAGGACTGGAGACGTTCGTCGAGACGGCCCGCGCGATGCCCGACACGGACTTCGCGTGGTTCGGCTACCTCGCTCCCACGGGCGGGCGCTTCGACCGCTTCCTCCAGCCGCGCGAGACGCGCCGCCTGGTCGGGGAATCACCGGACAACTGCACGTTCACCGGGTACATCGAGGACCCGCGGGGTGCACCCGCGGCCGGGGACATCCTCTTCTGGCCCTCGCACAACGAGAACGAGGGGATGGCCCTGCTGGAAATGATGCACTGTGGAGTCCCGCCGGTCGTCCGGGCGATCCCCACCTACGGCTGGCTCGACGACGGCGAGGGCTGTCTCAAGGTCGAGCGAGAGGGCGAGTTCGTCGACGCCATCCGGCGACTCCGCGAGGACCCGGACCTGCGCGAGCGGGTCGGGGCAGCAGCGGCGGACCGGAGCGAGGCGTTCACGCTGGAAGCGGTGGGCGAGGAACTCGTCGGCCTCTACGGGCGACTGGTCTGACTCGCGTCGGCAGCGTCGCCGGTCACTCGGTCTCGCGGGTGTCGGTCCGCTCGGTACACCAGTGACAGAACTCCAGGTCGGGGTCCAGGTCCTCGCCGCAGTTGGGGCAGGTGGTGCGTTCCTCGGCCGGCGTCACCTCGTTGCGGCGCTTGGCCACCCAGTAGGCGTCGGCCATGCTGAACGCGGTGATCGAGACCAGGGCGATGCCGGCCTCCGGCGGGATGGCCTCCGCGGCGGCCACGAACGCCTCGACCGAGAGCGTCTCCGGCACCGCGGCCTCGGGGATCAGGAGCGTCGAACTCGTGACGACGAGGAAAAACCAGACGAGCGCGCGCAGCCACTCCCGGAGGTAGATGTGCCCCAGGCCGGGGTAGACGACTGCGAGCAGGACCGCCAGCCACGGTCGCTTGTCGGTGCGAGCGCTCACTGGTTCGTCGTGGGGTATCGCGGGTTGTTAACCTTCCGGAACCGCCGGTTTCCGCCGCTCTCGGGCTGACGGGCGGGACAGCGCGCGGAACGATCCCGGGAGTCGACACTCCGGGCCGCCTCAGCCGTCCCGCAGTCGCGCGACGAGGTCGGCAAGCGTCGCGAGGTCGTACTGCCCGGGCGCGGTCGCCACCGTCGGGTCGACGGGCGCGTAGCCGATCCTCGACCCGTAGCAGGGCGCGACCGCCCGGGTGTGTCGTCCCGCCTCGTCCATCGCCATCGTCGCCACGCTCTCGCCGTCGGCGGTCGCTGCCTGCGTGACCGACAGCAACGCGAGCGCGTCGGCCGGCCCCTCGGCGGTGACCGCGAGTTTGGCGACGTCGCCGTACTCGCCCGCCGCCCCGAGCAGGTCCCGCATCCGCGCCCGGTCGGGCGCCCCCTCGAAGTCGTGGGTCGAGACGATCACCGCGGTATCGGTCTCGCGGGCCCGGTCGACAACCGACACCGGGTCCTCGGGGTCGACGCCGGCCGCCTCTGTCGCCGACTCGCCCCGCAGAGCGGCGAGTTCCACGTCGACGGCCCCGACGGCGTCGTGGTCGACCGCTCGCCGGAGTTCGGCCAGGCGCTCCGGGCCGGCCGGTCGCTCGCCGCCCTCCCAGGCCGGTCGGTTGGTCGCGACGAGCGGCAGGTCGCCGTCGTACCCGTCGAGCGCGTCGAGCGGGTCGGTCGCCATGTCCATGCGGAATTCGACGGCGTCGGCGTGCTCGCGAGCGGCGGGTTCCTCGCCCAGGTCCGCCGTCGCCGCGGTCAGCGTGAACGACCCGAAGTCGATCCCCATGCCCGGGGCTACGTCGGGCGGTCACAAATATACACCCGGTCACGACCCGTTCGAGGACCGCGTGTATGAGAGGTGGAACGGGGCGCGAGCGGGCGATGCCGCGGGCGGGAAACCGCCGGCCGGTCGCCGACGGCCGATCACTCCAGGCGCTCGATGAGGTCCCGGATATCGTTCATCCGGTCGGTCTGTTCCTCGTTGGCGGCCGCGATCCGGTCGACCTCTTCGGCAACCTCCTCGGCGCTCTCGGCGGTCACGTCGACCATCGAAGCGACCTCCTCGGTGGAGGCGGCCTGTTCGTCGGTGGCGCTGGCGACCTCCCGGGCGCCCTGTGCGGCTTCCTCGACGGTCTCGTCGATGCGCCGGAGAGTGTCGACCGTCTCGCTGACCTGGTCGATCCCTTCCTCGACCTGCTCGTTGGCGTTGGTGATGCTCTCGACGGTCTCCTCGGTGTCGGCCTTGATGTTCGAGACCAGCTGTTCGATCTCCGCGGCGTTCTGCTGGGACTCCTCGGCGAGGCTCTTGACCTCGTCCGCGACGACAGCGAAGCCCTCGCCGGCCTCGCCGGCCCGTGCGGCCTCGATCGAGGCGTTGAGCGCCAGCATGTTGGTCTGGTTGGCGATGTCGTTGATGACGTCGACGATCTCGTCTATCTCGTCGATGCGGCCACGCAACTGCTCGACGTCGGACGAGACCTCGGAGGTCGCCTCGTCGACGGCCTCCATCGCCTCGATCGCGTCATCGGCGACGTCGCGACCCTCGCCGGCCAGCTCCCGGGTCTCGTCGCTGACCTGCCGAACCTGGCTGGCGCTGGACGCGACCTCCTCGACCGTGGCGCTCAGGTTCGACACCTCCCCGGCGACCTCGTCTATGTTGTCCGACTGCTCGTCCGCGAGGTCGCTGATCTGCCGGGAACTCCCGGAGACGCTCTCGGCGGCCCGCAACAGCTCGTCGACCGACTGTTTCAGTTCCGCGACCGTCCCATCGTCGTGCCCGCCGGCGGGAAGCGGGCCGCCGCGGGACCCCGATTCCGAAGCCATACGCGTATCGCTTCGGGGAGCCGGATTAAGCGTGACCCCGCAGTTATCACCCGTGAATATCGGTCGCGGGTTGCCGCTGCTCGCCGGCGAGGAAAGGGGGCAAAACGGGCGCCGCGAGACCGGCCTCGTCAGGCAACCGGGAGACCCTGCTCGGCCTCCAGAAGCTCGTGGTAGCGGTTGCGGATGGTCACCTCGGAGATGTCGGCCACCTCCGAGACGGCGGCCTGGGTCGTCTTCTCGTTTGTGAGAAGCGCGGCGGCGTAGACGGCCGCCGCGGCCAGTCCCACGGGTGACTTGCCCGAGTGGACGCCCTGTTCCTTGGCGTTCTGGAGCAGCATCCGGGCGCGGTGTTCGGCCTCGTCGCTCATCTGTAGCGAGGAGGCGAACCGGGGCACGTAGCTCTCGGGGTCCGCGGGCTGGACTTCCAGACCGAGTTCGCGGATGACGTAGCGGTAGGTGCGGGCGATCTCGTTTTTCTCGACGCGGGACACCTCGGTGATCTCGTCGAGGCTGCGCGGAACGCCGGCCTGGCGGGCGGCGGCGTACATCGCCGCGGTCGAGACGCCCTCGATGGAGCGACCGGGCAGGAGGTTCTCGTCGAGCGCCCGCCGGTAGATGACCGAGGCCGTCTCGCGGACGTTCTCGGGCAGACCCAGCGCGGAGGCCATGCGGTCGATCTCGCCGAGCGCCTGCTTCAAGTTGCGCTCCTTGGAGTCGCGCGTCCTGAATCGTTCGTTCCACTTGCGCAGGCGCTGCATCTTCTGGCGCTGGTTCGAGGACAGCGAGTTGCCGTAGGCGTCCTGGTCGCGCCAGTCGATGTTGGTCGACAGCCCCTTGTCGTGCATCATGTTCGTCGTCGGGGCGCCGACCCGGGACTTCTCGTCCTTCTCCGCGGAGTCGAAGGCCCGCCACTCGGGCCCGCGGTCTATCTCGTCGGTCTCGACGACCAGGCCACACTCCGCACAGACCGTTTCGCCGCGCTCCTCGTCGACGACCAGATCCCCCGCACACTCCGGGCAGACCTCCGCCTCGCTCGTCTCGTTCGTCTCGCTTGTCTCGTCCTGTACGTCCGTTCGGGCGTTGATTCTCGAGTCACTCATGGCTGGGCGCGCGCTATCCGGGAGAGACGATACCGCGAAAACCCGGACGCGTGATCGATGTATACTTATATAAGCGTCCGAGCACATAAAAGTTTTGGTCGGCCTACCGAAACGACCGCGAAACGTCCGATACCGGCGACTGAGGTGTGTGAACGTGTGTCTTATTTATTTTCTCGTGCCCGCGGATTTTGTGTGCAACACCGGGTACGGGATATCGCGACTGTGTCGGTCCATCCCCCGATACGGTCGGTTGTACCGATTGACGGTATTTCGCCGACCGGTTCGACGGAATCCGGAAACGATTCACGACCGGCCGTATACTGGTCGACAGAACGGTTGATAGAATTCGCCCCCCGCCGCGTCTCGGCGAATATCTATCAGGGCCTCTGTCGACCAATATATGAGACGGCAGGTTTTCGGCGCCCGCCACCACACGTCGGGGTATGACCGACATGGACGAAGCCCGGATCTACGACGACCGCCGCCGGGAGACGGTGGCCTACCTCGCGACCGGCAGAGGCGTGGCGACGGTCCAGGTCGCCAGCGACCGCGTCGGTCGCTTCGCGCTCGTACACCGCTGCGTGGCCCGCGACGTCGCGGCCGCGGCCGACCGCGTCTGCGCCGCGACGCCCGAGGGCGTCCTCGCGGCCGACGCCGCGTGGAGCGACGCGGGCGCGGCGGGCGAGCGGGCCGCCCCCGACCGGGCCGAGTTCGAGTCGCTCGGGTTCCCGGACGCGGTGGCGGTCACGATGTCTGACGGGGCGGTCCTCGCCGCCGACGCCGACGGGACCGTTGCGCGCCACAGGGACGACGCGTGGGAGGCGGTCGGGGCCGTCGAGGAGGTCCGGGCGCTCTCGAACGACCTCGTGGCCGCGAGCGACGGCGTCTATCGGCCCGTCGGCGGCGACCTCCGGAACGTCGGCCTCGACGCGGTCCGGGACGTGGCCGGGACGGGCGTCCCGCTGGCGGCGACCGACGACGGCCTCTACCGCCTGGGCAACGGCTGGCTGAGCGAGCGCGAGGGAACGTTCGCGGTGGTCGGCGCTGGCATCGTCGACGGCGGGCCGGAGGAGCGCGCCCACGCGGCCACCGCCGAGACGCTCTATGCCCGCGACGGCGACGAGTGGGGGCCCGTCGACCTCCCGGTCGAGGGCGCCGTCGCCGATGTGGCCTACGGCGAGTGCGTCTACACGGTCACCGAGGACGGGACCTTCCTCGTCGAGGCCGACCCGGAGCGGACGGCCGACGGGACCGGCGGCTGGCGCCACCGCTCGCTGGGCCTGCCCGAGGTCGCCGCTCTCGCCGCGGTGTGATTCTGACCGGACGGCGGGATACATTGAAGTTCGCAGCGCGCGAGTGAACGCCAATGAGCGAATCGGACGTCGACACCGAGCGCGTCACGGTCCGGACCTATCTGCCGGCCTATCAGCGCGAGGAGTGGGACGACCACGCCGAGGACCTCGGGATGAGCCGCAGCGAGTTCGTCAAGACGATGGTTCAGGCCGGTCGACGTGTCTTCGACGGACAGGTGGAGGCGGCAGAATCCGGGGACGGCGAATCGGGCGAAAATGCGGTCGATTCCGGTTCCGAACCCTCGGAACGCGTCCGGAGGGGCGACCTGGAGGCCCAGGTCCTGGAGGCGCTCGCGGCCGACGAACACCGCTCCTGGGAAGAGTTGCTCGCGGCTGTCACGGACGACATCGAGAAGCGACTCGAATCGACGCTCCAGGACCTCCAAGCCGAAAAACGAGTCACTTACAGCGGGCGCAACGGGGGGTACACGCTCGATGAGTAGCGAGTCACGTCGCGACGCCGCCGCCGGGGACCCGGTCGGTTACTTCCTGGAAGACATCACGTTCCAGGGCAAGAGTCAGCGCACGAAAGACGCGTACGAGCGGGTTCTCAGGGAGTTCGAGTCCTATCTCGAAGGCCGCGGCCTCGGGCTCGCCGAGGCCAACCACCGGGACTGCATGGCCTGGATCCACCGGCTCCGCGGGGAAGTCGGGGAAGCGACCGTCGCGACCTACGCCTCCTATCTCCACCGGTTTTACGCCTACATGACCGAGGTGGGCACCTTCGAGGACAACCCGATGGGACTGGTCATGGAGGAGATAGACGAGTCGATCGCGACCGACCCGCAGCGCAGGGACCTCTCGGTCCCCGCGATGCGGTCGTTCGTGGCGAGCGTGACCCACCCGCTCGACAGGGCTGTCGTCCTCACGCTGCTCAAAACGGGGATGCGAACCGGCGAACTCTGTAATCTCGACCTGCGCGACCTGTACCTGCCGGGCGCCGAGACCGGCGTCGACCACCGGCCACAGCTCGACGGCAAGCCCGACTCGATTCACGTCCCGGCCGAACCCGCACAGGGCGAAACATACAACGGCCAGCGCCGTACGGCCTCGAACAAGCGCAAGCGCGCGACCGTGATCCCCGTCGACGACGAACTGCGGGCAACGCTCGCGGCGTGGCTCGCCGTCCGGCCGGACCCGCGGTCGGACGCCCGCCCGCTCTTTTGCAGCACCGGCGACGAGTGGGGCAAGCGTCTCACCCCGCACATGGTCCACCACGTCGTCGAGACACACGCCCGCGAACAGGGCTGGTACCGCGAGGGCGGCGGCGCCGAGGAGAACGTCACCCCCCACTATTTCAGGCACTTCTTTACGACGCATCTCCGCGACCGCACCGGCGACCGCGGCGTCGTCAAGTTCCTCCGGGGCGACGTCGCGACCGACGTCATCGACACCTATACCCACGACTGGGGTGACCGCGTTCGTGAGATGTACGAGGCGAGCATCTACCGGCTCGCGCGATACTGATACGGTCGTAAATCAGTTCCGGATTCCGTCGAATCGGTCGGTTTCCGGTCGGTCTCCATCGACGCTACCGGCTCGATGGCGTCACGTACTCGATCCCGTCGTCGACGACGGCGACCGTCCAGCGCCGGGCGAGGTTCGCGTTCTCGCGGAGGTGGTGTTCGGGGACCAGCGGCATGTCCAGCGGGCGAAAGCCGTGGGTTTCCATCGCGGCGACCCCGGTGAAGGTCCCGACCTCGCGGTCGCGACCGTAGACGTGGAACCGCTTGTCCTCGCCGCGTTCGTACCGGAACGGGAACGCCTCGGGGTCGGGACCGGGACAGGTCAGCGCCTCGACGGACTCCAGGGCAGCCAGCGTCTCGCCGTCGGCTTCGAGGAGGAGCGCGCGCTCGTCGTCGGTGACGCCGCCGGGGGCGCCCTCGCGCCAGGTCGGGTCGCGGGCCGTGACGGCCGCGAGCGTCCCGTCCGTGAGGTGGATCCGGTCCGGGATCGAGTGAAACGTCCGACTCCCGTCCGCGCGCTCGTCGGCGAGCAGGAACGGGTCCGAGAGGACCTCCACGGCGGTCGCGGCGGCCTCGGGGTCGGCGACGAACAGCGTCCCCCGCTCGTGGCGGGCGGCGTCGGCGAGCGCGGCGACCAGCGACAGGGGCGTCGCCGCGGTCAGCGGTTCGACCGACAGCGGTCGGTCGGTGACGGCGCCGGGCGGGTCGCCGCCGGCCGCCACCGCCGGCGGGGCCGTCGCCCCGTCGAGGCGGGTCGTCTCGTACCCCCGCTCGGCCAGGTCGGCGAGCACGAGGTCGATGTCCGGTGTTGGCAGCATCATCGTCGGGCCTACGGGCGAGCGCCGTATCAATCTCCCGGCAGTCACGCTCGTTCTCCCGGAGGACCCATACGGGAGAGTGAAACTCCCCTTTCATCGATGGGAAGACACTTAATAGGGGTGGCTGTGGTCACGGGCGAGAATGCCCTCCATCGAGACGCGCGGACTGACGAAACGCTTCGGCGACGTCGTCGCCGTCGACGACCTCGACCTCACGATCGAGGAGGGGGAGATATTCGGCTTTCTCGGCCCGAACGGCGCCGGCAAGTCGACGACGATCGACATGCTGCTGGATTTCATCCGGCCGACAGAGGGGTCGGCGCAGGTGTTCGGCATGGACGCCCGGCGCCACCCCGACCGGATCCGCGAGCGCATCGGCGTCCTCCCCGAGGGGTACGGCTTCGACGACTACCTCACCGGCCGCGAGTACGTCGAATGGGTCATCGAGTCCCGGGGCGCCGACGACGACCCCGACGCGATCCTCGACACCGTCGGCATCGCAAACGACGCCGACCGCAAGGCGGCGGGCTACTCCAAGGGGATGCAACAGCGTCTGGCGTTCGGGATGGCGCTGGTCGACGACCCCGACCTCCTGATCCTGGACGAACCCTCCACTGGTCTGGACCCCAACGGTATCCAGCAGCTGCGTTCGGTCGTCCGCGACCGCGCCGACGCTGGGACGACCGTCTTTTTCTCCTCGCACATCCTCTCGGAGGTCGAGGCGGTCTGTGACCGCGTCGGCGTCATGAACGAGGGTCGCCTCGCCGCGCTCGACACCATCGAGGGCCTGCGCGAGAACGCGGGCGGGCGCGGCACGGTCGAACTGGCGTGTGCGACCCCGCCGGCGGTCGACGGCGTGACCGACATCGACGGCGTCGCCGAGGTGTCGGTCGACGGGACGCGCCTGACCGCCCAGTGTAGCGCCCCCGCCGCGAAGGTCGACGTCGTCCGCCACGTCGACGACCGGGTCGACGTCGTGGACATCCTCGCCGAGAACACCTCTCTCGAGGAACTGTTCAACCAGTATACCGGGGGCGGTCGCGACGCCGAGACGGCCGACGGGCCGACCGGCGACCCGGAGGCCGAGCTCGAATCCGGGGGGGCCTCGGCATGAGCACGGCCTCGGTCTTCCGGAAGGACTTCACGGGCGCGCGCCGGTCCCGGATGCTCTGGGCCACCGCGGTGGTCCTCGGATTGATCGCGGCGCTTCTGGCGTACGTCTCGGGGGAGACGGGCGGCACCAGCACCGAGACGGTGCAGTCGCTGTTCCGCGCGTTGACGCTCATCATGTCGGTCCTGTTGCCGATCGTCGCGCTGGTGGCGACGTACCTCGCCATCGCGGGCGAACGCGAGGGCGGCGGGATCAAGTTCCTCCTCTCGCTGCCCAACACCCGCCGGGACGTCCGTCGCCGCGACAAGCGTCGCGCTGACCCGCCACGGCGCCTTCCCGGCGGCCGTCGTGTTCGGGACGCTGCTGGTGACGGTGGTCTACGGCGCGACGTTCGTCAGCGTCGCCCTCTCGCTGTCGGCGGCCGCCGCCTCGCGGAGTCGGGCCATCGCCGGCGCGTTCGGTTCCTACTTCGTGCTGGTGATCCTCTACGTCTTCCCGGTCGTCCGGATCCGGACGATGGTCCGGTGGGTCCACACTACCATCCTCGGGGCCGACCCCAACCCGGACCTGTACAACGCCGTCCAGTACACCAGCCCCTACCTCGCCTACCGGAAGGCGACGAACCTCGTCCTCCCCGACGACATGCGCCGGACGGTGTTCCGGTCGAGTCTCCCGGAGGAGGCCGACCTCGCGGTCGAGGAGCACAACGCCGCCCTCCCGATGTACCTCCGGGACGAGTTCTCGGTCGTCGTGCTGGCGTTCTGGCTGGTCGTCCCGCTGGTGCTGAGTTACCTGCTGTTCGAACGGGCTGATCTGGAATGAACCGACGCAACACACTCGGGACGGCGCTGGTCGTCCTGGCGGTCGTGCTGTTCGTCGTGCCCGCGGTCTTCCCGGCCCAGCCGGTGTTGATCCACGACACGGACCGGACCACCCGGGACTCGCCGTCGTCTCGCTGGGCACCGGCGGTTACCTGCTCTCCTCGAAGGGTTAGATCGCGCTGTTGCCGCCCTCGAGGCGGTCGATGACCTCGCGGATGTCGGCCTCGTCCTCGATGGCCTCCTTGATGTTCTCGCGGCGGCGCACCTCCTGGGCGGTGGCGTCGTAGGCGCGGACGTACTCGGCGCGGCTGTGCTCGTCGAAGGCGTGCCGGATGGCGAAGTAGCCGTCCGGCAGGACCGTCCCGCAGACCTTGCACTCGATGCGCTCGTGGACGGTCGACTGGTGGACGATCAGGTCCTCGACGCGGTCGAACTGCGTGTCGTCCCCGTCGATGCCACACTCCCAGGGTGCCATTGCCGTGTCGTACCCGACGGGATATAAAAAACGTTCCGTATCAGAGGCCGAGGACGCTGGCGACTTCGGGCGGGAGGTACGGCGGGAGGACGTGGACGATGCCGGCGGCGATGACGAGTTCGAACCCGGTGACGGCGAGCATCATGACGTTGGCGTACGTGCTGTCGACGGAGACGCCCAGCGGGAAGCCGAACTCCTCGTCCCACAGCGGGTAGAGGAGCGCGATGCCCCGGGTCGTCCCCAGGATGTCGAGGACGTAGTGGGTGACCACGCCCAGCCACACCCAGCGGAGGTTTGCGAAGTAGAGCGGGTAGGCGAGGACGACCCCGAGCACCAGGAGGTTGTGTAGCGTCTTGCGGTGCTTGCCGAAGTGGGTATCCACGTCCGGGAACAGCGCCCCGAGCACGAGGGGGACGAACACGGCCGCGATGGTCCGGAGCGTCTCCAGGTCCCCCGCCGGTTCGAGGACGAACCCGAGCCCGATGGCCAGCAACACGGCGTTGAGAACGTGCCCACGCTTGTTCATGGCAGCGCGACGGACCGGGGCGTCACAAGCGTTTCCCTCCGGTCACGGGAGCCGGGTCATTCATTACCGTCGAACGCGGAAGGAGCGACATGGACCCCGCGGTACTGCGCGACGACATGGTCGACAGCCTGGCTCACGAGAGCAAGGGCTGTGTGCGGAGCGCAGCGGTCGCGGGGGCGATGCGGACCGTTCCCAGGGAAGCGTTCGTCCCGGAGGAGCGGCGCGCGTACGCCGACCGCCCGTTCGAGCGCCTCGGGACGCGCGCCCTCGCGCCGAGCACCGCGGCGCGACTGTTCGAGGCGCTCGGCGCGGAGGAGGGCGACTCCGTCCTCGTCGTCGGGGCCGGCGTCGGCTACACCGCCGCCGTCCTCGCGGAACTGGTTGGCGAGCGAAACGTCCACGCCATCGACATCACCCGCCGGCTCGTGTTCGAGGCCCGCGAGAACCTCGCCGAGGCCGGTTACGAAGGGGTGCTCGTCGACCGGCGGGACGGCGCCGACGGCCTCCCGGAGTACGCGCCCTACGACCGGATCCTGCTGGAGGCGGCGGCCGTGTCCCCGCCCGCGGCGCTGGTCGACCAGCTCGCCGACCGCGGGCGTCTCGTCATGCCCCGCGGCGCCGGCGAGCAGACGCTCGTCGCGGTCGAGGGGGGCGAGGTGGTCGAGCGACTCGGCGGCGTCGCCTTCCAGCCGATGCTCGTCGAGGGCGAACAGGCCGACACCGTCGAGCGCAACCGCACCCGCCGCGAGGACCGCGAGTTCGCCCGCCGGGACGCCCGGGGGCGGACCGGCTGGGAACAGGACTGGATCGATTGGGACGGCGACTGATACGGTCGGTTGTACCGATTTACCGGTGATTCGCCGGGTGGGTGAATCCCGGAAATGACTGACAACCGACCGTACGACCGACCCGGTCCCGGACGGGTTCCCCCGGTGCTGTCGCTCGATAGCTGCCGCGTTTTCGGCGGTGTCGTCGCCAGCGGGCCCTCACCCGGTCGCGTTCCCGGCGACGACGAGGACGTTCGTGTTCTCGCGCCGGTCGGCGTACTGGCTGCCGGCGGGCGGTTTCACGCTCAGCGAGACGGTCCCTTCGTCCTGGTTGGGGCCGAGACTCGCGTTCAACCCCAGGGTCGCGGTGCCGTTCGCGTCGGTGCGGGCGGTCACGACGGAGTCGAGGCGGGCGGTCCCGCTCTTTGCGACGACGGTGGCGTCGGCGACCTGGTCGCCCTCGGGGCCGACGACCGCGACCGAGACGTCGGTCGCGCTCTCGCCCACTACCTCGGGTTGCGGCCGGACGTCCAGTTCCGTGACCCCCAGCGTCTGGATCCCCCCGAGCGTGTTCATCATGACGCCGAGACTGGCGACGCCGACGACCAGCGCGATGACGAGTCTGATCGGCAGTCCTTCGATGGCCCGTTCGTCTCCGGCGAGTGCGCCTGGCTGCATGGGTCGGGCTGGTCGCGGATTCGCGTATAAACTCTCGGGCGCGGCGACCCGTTGCCGGTCAGTCCGAGAGCGCGTAGAACGTGCCGTCGCGGCTGCCGATGAAGACCATGCCGCCGGAGACGACTGGCGCGGGGTTGACGATGTTGTTGCCGGTGCCGAACGACCACTCGGGTTCGCCCGACTGGGCGTCGACGGCGTAGACGTTGCTGTCGTTCGACCCGAAGTAGACGGTGCCGTCGGCGACGACCGGCGGCGAGGTGACCTCGTCGGTGGGCGCGGTGTAGCGCCACTCCTCGAACCCGTCGCCGACGGTGAGAGTCAGGAGGTCGCCGCCCCGCGTGCCGACGTGGACGAACTCCTCGGTGACAGCGGGGGTCGCGGTCGCGGCGGCGCCGGTCGAGACCGACCAGACCTCCTTGCCCTGCGTGTTGAGCTGGACGAGGCGGTTCCCCTCGGTCGCGGCGTAGAGGCGCCCGTTTCGCAGCGAAAGGCCGTTGACCCGGTCGCCGAGGTCCGTCTCCCACTCCTCGTTACCGTTCGAGGCGTCGCGGGCGTAGACGCTCCCGTCGTGGCTCCCGGCGTACACCGTCCCGTCGGCAAGCACCGGCGCACCGCTGATGCGGCCGAACGTGTCGAACGTCCACTCCTGGACGTTCCTGAGCGACTCGTAGCGGTAGACGAGGTCCTCGATCCCGAAGAAGACGCTGCCGTCGCCGAACGTCGGGGAGCTGATCCGACCGTCGGAGCGGCTCCGGAAGCGGTACACCTCGCTGCCGTCCTCGTTGTGGGCGACCAGCGTCCCCTTCGCGCCGGCGTAGACTCTGCCCTCCGCGACCGTCGCGCCGCTCATGACCGGCCCCGGCAGGTCGACGGTCCAGTTGGTCTCGCCCGTGAGCGGATTCAGCGCGTAGAACGTCCCGCTGTCGGTGTTGACCCGTCCGTCCCCGACGTAGAGTTGTCCGTTCGCCAGTGTCGGCGTCCCGTTTACCTGGTTCGACGCGAGATCGCGCTCCCAGACGACCGAGACGTCGCCGTGCGGGCCGGTCGCCTCCGGGTGGTGGCCCCAGTTGCGCCCGTTGTACATGAACGACGGCCAGTCGGCCAGGTCCTCGGGGTCGGGCGTGGCAGTCGGCGTCGCGCCGTCTCCGGGAGTAGCAGTCGACGTCCCCTCGTCCAGCTGCGTCGCTGTCGACGTCGCGTCGTCTTCGGGGGTGGCAGTCGGCGTCGGTTCGTCCGTCGGCTTGGCGGTCAGCGTCTCGTCGACGTCCGCCGCCGTCGGCGTCGAAGTCCCGTCCGATCCGCACCCGCTGGTGCCCGTTACGGCGCCCGCGGCCACCGCCGCGAGAAACCGTCGCCGACTCGTACTCTCGTCCATACCCGTCTTTCGGTCAACTGATTCTTAGCTCCTGCGGTGCACGCACAGATCCCCTTCCACCGGCCGATATCGACGAGCGTCTCATACGGTCGGTTGTCCCGATTGACCGGTACTTCGCCGACCGATTCGACGGAATCCGGAACTGATCCACAACCGACCGTATCAGTAGAAGGCGACCGGGATGCCGTCCGTCTGGTCGCCCTGCTCGACCTTCTCGAGGGCGTCCTCGAAGTCGGCC
>PXRS01000066.1:25400-37195 GCA_003023785.1 Halobacteriales archaeon QS_5_68_33
CGCGGCGATGATGCGGACCTCGCCGCGGTCCTCGAAGCCGTCCATCTCCGAGAGCAACTGCATCATCGTCCGCTGGACCTCCGCGTCCCCGGAGGTCTTGGACTCGGTGCGCTTGGCCGCGATGGCGTCGATCTCGTCGATGAAGACGATGGCGGGTTCGCGCTCGGCGGCGAGTTCGAAGAGGTCCCGGACGAGGCGGGCGCCCTCGCCGATGAACTTCCGGACGAGTTCCGAGCCGGTCATCTTGATGAACGTCGCGTCGGTCCGGTTGGCGACCGCCCGGGCGAGCATCGTCTTGCCGGTGCCCGGCGGACCGTGCAGCAGGACGCCCGAGGGGGGTTCGATGCCGACTTCCCGGAACTGCTCGGCGTCGACGAGCGGTTCCTCGACGGCCTCGCGGGCCTCGCGGATCTGGTCGTCGAGGCCGCCGATGTCGTCGTAGGTGACCTCGGGCGACTCGTCGACCTCCATCGCCTGGGCGCGGGCGTCGGT
The DNA here is from genome assembly GCA_003023785.1 of Halobacteriales archaeon QS_5_68_33. Classification (GTDB taxonomy): domain Archaea; phylum Halobacteriota; class Halobacteria; order Halobacteriales; family Haloarculaceae; genus QS-5-68-33. Next base: position 25,893 of record PXRS01000066.1, read on the forward strand.
CTCGGCGTCGAGCTGGTCCTGGATGGAGAACGAATCGTTGATGGCGACGCGGTCGCCGGGCTCGACCCCCTCGCGGAGGCCGGGCGGAAGTTCGGTCAGGACCTCCTGGTTGTTGCCGTGCTGTTTGACCACGATGCCGTCGTCGGTGATCTCTTCGGCCGTGGCGACGTACAGCGAGGAGGTCTTCAGCGTCTCGTTCTCGCGTTCGAGCCGGTCGACCTCCCCGGTCAGCGAACGACGCCGCTCCCTGGCGGCTTCGAGCTGTTCCTCCAGTTCTCGGTTTACGTCGAAGAGCCGCTCGTAGTGGTCCCGGAGCGCCGCGAGCCGTTCGGACGGCGACATGTCCGGGTCCAGGTCCAGCCGGGGGCGATCCGGAAGCGACGGACTGCGGGACATGCGATTGGTGAACGTTACAAACGCAGTAAAAAGTGCCTTTGGGTAGCGCCAGAGAACCCGCAGGGAACCGGCCCGACACCCGGCCACGCCGGACGTTCGAGGGGCGACACGACGGGGCCGACGGCGACGCCGGGGAGACGACCGGCGAGCGGAGGCGAGCACAAAGAGAAGGCTTATCGGGCGGCCCCGCACACCCACCGGCATGGTCGAGTTCGAGGTACCGGAGATCGACTACGACCGGTACTCGAACCGCCAGCTCGCGGCCGTCCCCCTGGCCGTGCTGGCGGTCGCGATAGCCGTGCTCGTTGGGTCGTATATGCTGACCGGGTCGCCAGTCGCGCTCGGCATCGACTTCACGGGGGGGTCCCAGATGACCGTCGAGACCGGCATGTCCCAGTCCGAGATCCGGGGGTCGTTCTCGCCGGAACCCGTCTCCGTCCAGGGGGTCGGCAGCCAGGACAACACGTACGTCGTCACGTTCGACGAGGACGCCGGCGACATCTCGTCGCTCACCGACCAGGCGGAGGCGGCCGGAATGAACGTGATCGGCAGCGGGGAAACCCCGGCGTCGTTCGGCGACGAGAGCCAGCGACTCGCGGTCGGCGGCCTCCTCGTCGCGTTCGTCGGCATGAGCCTGCTCGCCTTCGCGCTCTTCCGGACGTTCGTTCCGAGCGTCGCCATCATCGTCTCGGCGTTCTCCGACATCGTGATCCCGCTCGCGGTGTTGAGCCTCCTGCAGGTCGAACTCTCGCTGGGGACCGTCGCGGCCCTCCTGATGCTGATCGGGTACAGCGTCGACTCGGACATCCTGCTGAACAACCACATCCTCCGGCGCCGCGGCGGGTTCTACGAGAGCACCTACGCCGCCATGCAGACCGGCGTCACGATGACGCTCACCTCCATCGCCGCGATGACCGTCATGGCCGTGATGGCCGACTTCTACAACATCGAACTCATGGCCCAGATCGGGTTCGTGCTCGTGGTCGGGCTGACCGCCGACCTGATGAACACCTACATGCTCAACCTGAGCCTGCTGCGCTGGTACCGGTTCGAGGGGGTCGCCCGATGAATCTCCGCGAGAACTGGCGGATCGTCCTGCTCACCGTCTTCGTCGTCGCCAGCGCCGTCGTCCTGCTCGTTCCCGGCGCGGTGCCCGGCGTGGCCGACGCCGGCGACGACTCCGACCCGACCAACCTCCAGTACGGCATCCAGCTCGACGGCGGGACGCGCATCCAGGCGCCGGCCGTCGGGATCACCGCCGAAGGAGTGAACGTCTCCGCCGACGACGAGGCCGCGCTCGCCAGCAACGTCTCCGACGCGCTCGGCGTGGACCCCATCGACGTCCGGGTCGCCGCCGCACCCGGCGAGGGCGGCACAGTCGAGGTGTTCGTTCGGAACGTCACCCACGACGAACTCCGGAGCGTCCTCGAAGCGGCGGGCTACGAGCCCTCGACGGTCCGTGACGGCGTGACCCAGCAAACCCGCGACGAGATGGTCAGGGTCATCGGCGACAAACTCCGGCAGTCGGCCCTGGACAGCGGGAGCGTCTCGACGATCCGGTCGACCGGCGGCCAGCAGTTCATCTCGATCACCGCCCCCGACAGGGACCGCGAGGAACTGCGCTCGCTGCTTGACGAGCGGGGGGTCGTCCGCGTCTACGCGTTCTACCCGGCCGACAACGGCACCTACGTCCGCCAGCAGGTGCTCGAACAGGGCGACTTCGCGCGGATCAGTCCCGCAGAACAGCAGGAGACCGGCGCAGTCGTCCCCGTAACCCTGCGGGACTCGGTCGCGGAGCGCTACCAGGAGGACATGGTCCAGTACGGCTTCGGCCAGCGCCGGACCTGCAACTACGACCGCGAGAACCCCCAGCAGAGCAGCGGGCGCTGCCTGATCGTCGAGCTGAACGGCGAGGTCGTGTTCGCCGGCGGCGTCCAGCAGGGCCTGGCCGAACTGTACGACTCCGGCGAGTTCGCCGAGGATCCCGTCTTCCAGATGGAGACGCGCAACATCTCCGAGGCGCGCGAACTGGAGATCAGCCTCCGCGCCGGTCGGCTGCCGGCGCCGCTGAACTTCGAGGAGGACCGCAGCACGACCCTCGAACCCGCGCTGGCCCAGCAGTTCAAGCTCAACTCGCTCATCGTCGGTGTCCTCGCGGTGTTCGCGGTCAGCGGGATGGTCTATCTGCGCTACCGGAACCCCCGCGTGGCGCTGCCGATGATCCTCACCGCGATGTCGGAGGTGCTCATCCTGCTGGGGTTCGTCGCCTCGGTCCAGTACGCGCTGAACCTCTCGCACATCGCCGGGTTCATCGCCGTCATCGGCACGGGCGTGGACGACCTCATCATCATCGCCGACGAGATCCTCCAGCAGGGTGAGGTCGCCACCGGCCGGGTGTTCCAGAACCGCTTCCGCAAGGCGTTCTGGGTGATCGGCGCCGCCGCCGCCACGACCATCCTCGCGATGAGCCCCCTCACCGTCCTCGGTCTCGGGGACCTGAGCGGGTTCGCCATCGTCACCATCGTCGGCGTTCTCGTGGGCGTGCTCATCACCCGTCCCGCCTACGGCGACATCCTCCGGAACCTCATCCTCCGGCAGGGAGGAGACTAGAAGTCGTCCGGCGTCGTCGCCTCCGGTTCGAACTCCCCCAGCGACGATTGCGTGGCCGCCGCGAGGGCGTCCTGGCTCGTCTTCCAGGAGGCCCGCGCACACGAGGGGAGGCTGCCGTGCTCGGCGACGTACCCTTCGAGGAACTCGCGGGTCGCCGGGTCGCTCGGGTAGCCGCTCCCGACGTCGCCGTGCTCGGCCGCGAGGCGGTCGACGTGGGCGTCGCGTTCGACCTTCGCGACGATGCTCGCCGCCCCGACCACCGGGTAGGTCTCGTCGGCGCGGTGTTCGGCCCGCACGTCCGGGTTCGCGCCGTCGAGGCGGTCGGCGACGCCCTCCGCCACTCGCCGCTCGAAGCGCACCGCGTTCGTGTCGCCCGCGTCGACGTACCCCGAGAGCGCGCCGTCAGCGTCCCCGCTGTCGATGTCGGCCGCGGCCGCCGCCAGCGCCTCCGCCTGGGCGGCGACGGTCAGCGAGTTCATGTCCGTCGCCTCGTCGTCGATGCGTTCGCCGGGGATCTCGGCGACGCCGACGGCCGCCGCGACCCCGCGGATCTCGGCGGCCAGTTCCTCCCGGCGGTCGGGGGCGATCCCCTTCGAGTCCCCGACGTCACCGGGCAACTCGGCGGGGTCGGCGACCACCGCCGCCGCGAACATCGACCCGAGGACCGGCCCCTTGCCCGCCTCGTCGACGCCGAACTCGCGCATGCCTCCCGGTTGTGCGCCGTACTATATAAACGGTCGCGCCGGCGGTGCCGTCCGTCTGACGGGCGTCGTCGCGCTTTCGGGCGGTTCCACGGGGTTTTCGACGTCAACCGGCCCTCACCGCGCGTTTCAAGACGGGCGACACCGTACTCCTCTCGCATGACCATCGTGCGGGACGACGAACACAGCGACGGTGCCCCGACTATCGAGGGGACGGGCATCCGCGTGAAAGACATCGCGGAAGCCTACGAACACAGCGGGTACGACCCCGACGAGATCGTCCAGTTGTACCCCGACCTGACACTCGGGGACGTCCACCGCGCGCTGGCCTACTACTTCGACAACATCGACGAGTTCCGCGGGGCCGAAGCGGCGTCGGCATGAGGCCCGTCTACTGCGACGAGAGTATCCGGATCCCGGTCGCGGATGGGCTTCGACGACGCGGCTGGACTGTGACGACCGCTCGGGAGGAAGACATGCTCGGCGAACCCGACCGCAAGCAGTTGTCGTACGCTCGTGACAACGACTGGCTCTTGCTGACGTTCGACGACGACTTCCTTTCGCTCGTCGAAGGGAAGGGACTCGACCACCGGGGGATCGTCTACGTCCGGCAGGCCGGACGAGAGATCGGCGACGTCGTCAAAACCGTCGACGCGCACCTGGGAGAGCGTCCGCCGGACGACCGCAGTATTCACCATCTGTAGGTTTACTCGTCGGATTCGTCACCGCTCCTGACCTCCCGCACGAAATCCTCGGTGAGGAACGGTTCCTCCTCGCCCTCGACGTCGAGGACGTCCAGCGCCGTCACCTCGGCGTCGACACCGAGCAGGCCCGCCAGGCTCGGTTCCGTCCGGCCCTCGTCGCTGGAGACGAGTTCCTTCACGTAGAGGCCACCCTCGCCGTGGAGTTCGACCGTCGCCCCCGCGGCCTCGCCGTCGGTGTCGGCTCCCTCCGGGTCGCCGTCGGCCGCCTCAAGTTCGCCCTCGATATCGTAGACCTCGCGAGTGCGCACCGTGTCGGCCCGCCGGTGGTCGACGCGCTGTGGCGTGCGCTGTTCGACCGTGGCGCCGCGCAACTCGTCGAGCGCGGCCCGGAAGTCCTCGTGATCGACGGGTCTGTCGAACGCGACGGCCATCCGGTAGGTCTTCGAGGCGTCGAGTTCCTTGACGCGCTCGACCATGTCGTGGGTCGCGAGGTGCAGACCGGAGACCTCGACCTTGCCATCGGCGAACGCGGCGACGTCGGTTTCGAGCGCGTCGGTGTCGACGTTCCGGACGTGGGGCTCGTCGACCTCGATGACGAACGGGCGACCCCCCGCCAGCATGCGGGCGTCGACGTCCTCGCGGCCGGCGCCGTGGAACGTCGCACTCTCGCCGTCCATCGCCTCGCACACGACGGGCGCGGTGAGTTGCTCGACGCTCTCGTCGTAGCGATAGCCCGACCCGCCACAGCCCGCACAGACCTCGCCCCGGACCAGCCCCGTCCCCGAGCAGTCGTTGCAGGGCCACTCCGTCTGGGGGATGTCGCGTTCGAGCTTGCGGTACCGGCCGTAGACGAACGCGGAGTCGACCCGCGTCTCGACCGCGTCCTCGCCGAGGTTCAGCGTGACCTGGACGTCCGGGCGCTCGAAGTCCACCTCGGCGCCCGTCTCCGCGCCGAAACGCTTGCCCACCTCCCTGTTGAGTTCGGACTTGAGCGGTTCCCCCGCGTCGGGATCGAGGCCGACGTCCGCCCGGAGGAGGCGGTCGTTCTCCGCGAAGAAGGCGGGGACGCGGGTGCCCACCTGGAAGCTGTCGAAGGCGTACTCTTCGAGATGGTAGGCGGCCCGCTCGGCCCACTCCCGGACCCGCGCCTCCGTCGAGTGACCCTCGCAGACCCAGCACGGTTCCTCCGGGGTCAGGTCCGCGACGGGAACGTCGTCGGCGAGCGCGAGCGCGACGCGCAGCCCCCGGCCGCGCTCGCGGTTGGTCAGCCCGAAACTCCGGTCGGCCACGAGCCGCCCGAGACACGGGTCACAGAGCGGGCCCGTCCCGACGGCGGCCCGGGCCGTCGCTAGCACGTCGGCGTCGTCGGTCATTGCCCCGGAGTGGGGCGCCGCGGCGTAATTCGCTTTCGAACCGGCCGCGACTCCGCGAACCGAACCACATATGTGAGCGAAAGGCACCACGCACAGTATGGACATCGAGGCGCTGGTGCTGGCGGTGCTTCTGGGCGTCGTCCAGGGCGTCCTGGAGTGGCTACCGGTCTCCAGCGAGGGGGGCGTCGCGCTGGCGCTGTCGCTCGTGACCGGCGAGTCCGGCGGCGTCTCGACGCGGTTCGCGCTCGTCCTCCATGCCGGCACCGCCGTCGCCGCGTTGGCCTACTACCGCGGGGAACTGCTCGACATCGCCCGGGACGCCCCCGACTGGCGGCCGCGCGCGGCGTTCGACGCCACGAACGCGGATCTGTCCTTTCTGGGCGTGGCGACGCTGACCTCCGGGGTCGTGGGCATCGGCGTCTACCTCCTGTTCAGGGAGGTCGTCTCGGAACTCGCGGGCGGGGGGTTCGTCGCCGCCGTCGGCGCGTTGCTCGTGGTCACCGGCCTCGTCCAGCGGGTCGCCGAGACCTACGGCCTGGGCGAGCGCGAGTGGCCCGACCCCCTCGATGCTGTCCTCGTCGGCGCGATGCAGGGGCTGGCGCTCCTTCCGGGCGTCTCCCGGTCGGGCACGACCGTCAGCGTCCTGCTGTTGCGCGGCCACGACGGCGAGGGGGCGCTCCGGCTCTCCTTTCTCCTGTCGATCCCCGCCTCGCTGGGCGCGGGGCTGCTCGTCGTGCTCGGCGACGGCGTGCCGGCCGTCTCGCCGCTGGCGGCCGTCCTCGCGGTGGTCGCCAGCGCCGTCGTCGGCTACCTGACCGTCGGCGCGCTGGTCGCGCTGGTCCGCCGGGTCGCTTTCTGGGGGGTCTGTGTCGGCTTCGGCGCGCTCGCAGTCGCGAGCGGCGGCGCCCTGATGCTCGTCGACGCCGGCTTGCTCTGACCCCGGTGCGGTCGCACCCGCTTTGCACTTGAGCGTCCGGCACGACAACTCCGGTCGACGAGCGAGGACGAGACGAAACCGCGAGAGATTTATACTGCCGGCTGTAACTTCGTGAAGATATTCGCCGCCCCGGGGCGGCGAAATTCTCGACAGACTTACAGCCGGCAGTATTAGTCGCTACCCCGACTACCCGTACCCGTGGAGAACGCACTCGTCGTCGCCGACGACCTGACGGGCGCGATGGACACGGGCCACGGCTTCGCCGCCCGGGGCCGCGGGGTCCGGGTCCGCCTGCAGAGCGAACGCCAGGACGCGCCCGGCCCCGCCACGACGCGGGACGTGCTCGCGGTCGACACCGGTAACAGGGACGCCGCCCCCGCGGTCGCCGCCGAGGCCGTCACGCGCACAGTCGAAACGTATCCCGCTCGCCGCGTCTACAAGAAGGTCGACTCCACCCTCCGCGGGAACGTCACGAGCGAGGTGGACGCGGCCGTCGCGGCGGCGGGCGCCGACCTGGCCGTCGTCGCGCCGGCCTTTCCCGCGACCGGCCGGACGACCGAGGACGGCCGGCACTCCGTCGAGGGGACGCCGCTGGCCGAGGCGGGCTACGGGGTCGACGAGTCCGACCTCCGGGCGGCCCTCGCGGGCTCGCGCTACCGGGTCGAGCACCTCCCGCTTGCGACGGTCGCCGACGGTGCCGAGGCCGTCCGCGGGGCACTGGCCGGCCTCGCGGGCGCGGCCGACCGACCGGTCCTCGTCGCCTGCGACGCGACGACGGACGACCACCTCCGCGCTATCGCCGAGGGCGCCGAGGCGCTGGCCGGCGGCTCGGCGTCAAGCGGCGCGGAAGCGAACGGCGACTCGGAAATCCTGTTCGTCGGCAGCGGCGGGCTGGCGAAACACGTCACGGTCCCGGGCGAGGCCGTGCCGACGACGGTCCAGCCGGCCTCGCGGCCGGGGACGCTGGCGGTCGTCGGGAGCACGAACGAGCGGACGCTGACCCAGCTCGCGGCGGTGTCCGACGACCTGGTCGTCGAACTCGACCCCGCCGCGGCGGTCCGGGACCCCGGGGAGACGGGCCGACGCGGCGCGGTCCGGCTGGATCGGCTGCTGGACCGCCGGGACAGGGCGGTCGTCACGGCGGCGACGGACGAGGGGGACGTCGAGGCGGCCGAACGCGTGGCCGGGGAGACCGGCGCGACCGCGGGCGAGCGGGTCGGGACAGCGCTCGCGGCGGCGGCGGGCGGCGCGACCGCGGGCTCGCGACCGGGGAGTCTCGTCCTGACCGGCGGGGCCGTCGCCCGGGCGGTCCTCGCGCGCCTCGAAGCGCCGGAACTCGCGCTCACCGGGCGGGCAATCGCGGACGGCGTCCCCGAGAGCGTCGTCGCGTCGGGGCCCGCACGGGGAACGCGGGTCGTCACCAAGGCGGGCGGGTTCGGCGACGAAAGGACCATCCTCAACTGTCTGGACGCGCTGTAACCGGCATGGACCGACCGACAGTCGCCGTGACGACGGGCGACCCCGCGGGGATCGGCCCCGAGGTCGTCGTCGCGGCCTACCCGGACCTGCTGGCCGACGCCCGGCCCGTCGTCGTCGGCGACGCCGACATCCTCCGGCGGGCCGCCGATATCGTCGGGAGCGACCGCGAGATCCTGGCCGTCGACCGGGTCGCCGACGTCCCGGCCGAGCGCGGCGCCGACGCCGCCGTTCCCGTCATCGACCTGGACGACGTCGACAGCGACACGCTGGCCCACGGGGAGGTGCGCGAGGAATACGGCGCGGCGAGTCTCGCCTCCGTCGAGCGGGCGGCGGAACTCGCCGTCGCCGGCGACGTCGACGCCATCGCGACGGCGCCGATCAACAAGCAGGCGACCCGCCTCGCGGGCAGCGAGCACGCCGGCCACACCGGGCTGTTGGCCGACTACACCGACGCCGAGACCTACGCGATGATGCTCGTCGAGGACGACCTGCGGGTCACCCACGTCAGCACGCACGTCCCGCTGGTCGAGGCCTGCGAGCGGGTCACGGCCGCCGCCGTGCGGGACGCTATCGGCGTCACCGTCGAGGGATTGCGCGACCTCGGAATCCCGGACCCGACGGTCGCGGTGGCGGGACTGAACCCCCACGCCAGCGACGGCGGCCTGCTCGGGACCGTCGAAGGGAGCGAGATCCGGCCGGCCGTCGAGGACGCTCGGGAGGCGGGCATCGACGTCTACGGGCCCGAATCGCCCGACACGGTCTTCGCACAGGCGGCCGGCGGCGCCGCCGACTGCGTCGTCGCGATGTACCACGACCAGGGCCACATCCCGATCAAGATGCTCGGGTTCGCCAGCGACGACGCCGTCTCGGGCGTCAACGTCACCGTCGGCCTCCCCATCGTCCGCACGAGCGTCGACCACGGCACCGCCTTCGACATCGCCGGCGAGGGCGTCGCTTCCCCAGTCAGCCTCATCGACGCCGTCGAACTCGCCGCCCGGATCGCCCGCAACCGCGCCGAGCGAACGGCCGACTCCGGTAGTGACACCGGCCGGGAGACGCCGGACCCGGAGACGGACCCATGAACCTCGAGTTCCCCGACGGCGAGCGGTTGCGGGCGGCGACCGACCGCTCGGTCGCGGACCTCCCCGCGTTCGCCGTCGCCCACCGCGAGCGCGAGGTCGAGTCGGTCGCCGACCCCGGGGCGGCCGGCCGCGACGCAGTGGGGGACATCGCGGCGTTCGATGGTGAAACTCTCCCCGAGGGCGCGTCGGTGGCCGTCACCGCCGGGAGCCGTGGGATCCGCGACATGCCGGCGGTTCTCGCGGGCGCCGTTGCCGAACTCCAGTCCCGGGGCTACGAACCGTTCGTGATCCCGGCGATGGGCAGTCACGGCGGCGCGACCGCCGAGGGTCAGCGCGAGACGCTCGAAGCGCTCGGGACCACCGAGAAGGCCGTTGGCTGTGAGATCCGCTCGTCGATGGCCGTCGAACGGGTCGGGACGGACGCGCTCGACCGGCCGGTGTACGCCGCCGAGGACGCACTCGGGGCGGACGCCGTCCTGCTGGCCAACCGCGTGAAACCCCACACCGACTTCCGCGGGGCGGTCGAGAGCGGCCTCGCGAAGATGGCGGTGATCGGGCTGGGCAAACACCGCGGCGCCGCCTCGCTGCACGACGCCGCCATCGCCACCGACTTCGCGACCGTCATCCGGGACCGCTTCGCGGTGCTGCGCCGCGAAACCCCCATCGTCGGAGGCATCGCGCTCGTCGAGAACGCCGCCGACCGCGCCGTCCACGTCGAGGGGGTCGACGCCGACGCCGTCCTCGACCGCGAACCCGAACTGCTCGACCTGGCCCGCGAGCACCTCCCCGAACTCCCCGTCGCGGACCTCGACCTGCTCGTCGTCGACGAGACGGGCAAGGACAGGTCGGGGACGGGCATGGACACGAACGTCCTCGGGCGCTACGACTTCCACGGCGAGGCCGAACCCGACAGCCCGCGGATCACGCGGGTCTACGCCCGGTCGCTGACCGACCCCTCCCACGGGAACGCGCTCGGGATGGGACTGGCCGACCTCGTCCATCGGGACCTCGCCGCCGCCGTCGACTTCGGCGACACGTACGTCAACACCGTCACCAGCGGCGAACCCCGGCGGGCGAAACTCCCGTTCGTCGTCCCGGACGACGCGACGGCGCTGGTGCTCGCCTGCGCGACGACGGGTATCGCCGACCCCGCCGAGTTGCGCGTCGCGCGGATCCCGAGCACGATGGACCCCGACTCGCTCGTCGTCTCCGCGGCCGTCGCCGCCGACCTGCGCGAGCGCGGGGACGTGACCGTCGGCCCGCTCGAACCCCTCGAATTCGAGGGTGGGGAACTCCCCCCGGACCCGTACTGAACGGGGGAACTGACCGACGACCGACCGTATCAGTCGTCCCGCGTCGGCAGTTCGCCCGGCGGAACGATCTCGCATTCGGGCAGGTCGGCGAGTTGCTGCTCGGGACCGGGCGGCGCGTAGACAGCCAGCAGTTTCAGCGGTTCCCAGTTCGTGTTCACGGTGCCGTGCTCGACCCCCTCGGGGACGAACATCATCTCGCCGGCCGACACCTCGCGCGTCTCGCCGGCGACCGTCTGTTCGCCCTCGCCGCCCACGACGTAGAGGATCTCGTCGCTCTCGGGATGCGTGTGGAGTTCGTGGCCTTTCCCGGGTTCGAGCTGGACGACTCCGGCGCTGAATCGCTCGGAGCCGTTGTGGTCGGGCGTCGCCATCCACTTCAGCGTCCCCCAGTCGAACTGCTGTGTCGAGACGTCCGCGCTATCGACGAAGTGCTCGTCCGTCATGTGCGGGTCGTTCGCGCCGTCCATCCATAAGCGCCGGGGGGTCGCGGCGAATCTTGATTAGGTGGTCCCCCGTGTACCGACACAGAGCATGAAATTCAGCCGATCGGAGACACTCGACAGGCTCGAATCGGTGGTCGCGAGCGGCAGCCCGGTGGTCGGCGCCGGAGCGGGGACGGGCATCTCGGCGAAGTTCGCCGAGCGCGGCGGCGTCGACCTGCTCATCATCTACAACTCCGGGCGGTACCGAATGAACGGCCGCGGGTCG
>PXRS01000066.1:37286-38805 GCA_003023785.1 Halobacteriales archaeon QS_5_68_33
CGCCAACGAGATCGTCGTCGAGATGGGCCACGAGGTCATCCCCGTCGTCGAGGACACGCCCGTCCTCGCGGGCGTCAACGGGACCGACCCGTTTCGCGAGATGGACGTGTTCATCGAGGACCTCAAACGGCGAGGCTTCTCGGGCGTCCAGAACTTCCCCACTGTGGGTCTCATCGACGAGGACAGCGGGTTCCGGCGGAACCTCGAGGAGACGGGGATGGGCTACGACGAGGAGGTCGAGATGATACGGGAGGCCAGCGAGCAGGGCATGCTCACCTGCCCGTACGTGTTCAGCGAGGAGCAGGCCCGCGCGATGACCGCTGCCGGCGCGGACGTCGTCGTCTCGCACATGGGCCTGACCACGTCGGGTGACATCGGCGCCGAGACGGCGCTGGACCTCGAAACCGCGGCCGAGCGCGTCCAGACTCACTGCGACGCCGCGAAGAGCGTGAACGAGGACGTTATGGTCATCTGTCACGGCGGCCCGATCGCCTGGCCCGAGGACGCCAGGCACGTTCTCGACAACACCGAGGACGTCGTCGGCTTCTTCGGCGCCTCCAGCATCGAGCGCCTCCCCACCGAGGAGGCCATCGAGAACCAGGCCCGCGAGTTCAAGGGGATCGATCTCTGACATGGCGGTCGTTGTCGTCGGCACGCTCGACACGAAGGGCGAGGAGGTCGGCTTCGCCCGGGACGTTCTCGAAGCCCAGGGCGTCGACGTCCACGTCGTCGACGTCGGCGTCATGGGCGACCCCGGGTTCGAACCGGACACGACCGCGAGCGAGGTCGCCGAGGCCGCCGGGACGACCCTCGACGCCTTGCGGGAGGCGGGCGACCGCGGCGAGGCCATCGAAGCGATGGGCGAGGGCGCCAGCGCGGTCACGACCCGCCGCCACGACGAGGGTCGACTCGACGGGGTCCTCGGGCTGGGCGGGTCGGGCAACACCTCCATCGCGACCGCCGCGATGCGGGCCCTGCCCGTGGGCGTCCCGAAGGTGATGGTCTCGACGATGGCTTCGGGCGACACGGAACCGTACGTCGGCGCCCGCGACGTCATGATGCTGTACTCCGTCGCGGACATCGAGGGGCTGAACCGGCTCTCCCGGCAGGTCATCGCCAACGCGGCGCTCGCGATGGCCGGGATGGTCACGAGCGACCCCGACGTCGAAGTCGAGGAAAAACCCACCGTCGGCATCACGATGTTCGGCGTCACGACCCCCTGCGTTCAGGCCGCCCGCGAACACCTCGAAGAACGGGGCTACGAGACCATCGTCTTTCACGCGACCGGCACCGGCGGGCGGGCGATGGAGTCGCTGATCGAAGAGGGCGTGATCGACGGCGTGCTGGACGTCACGACGACCGAACGGGCCGACGAACTCGTCGGCGGCGTCCTGAGCGCGGGCCCCGACAGGCTGGACGCGGCCGGCGCGGCGGGCATCCCGCAGGTCGTCTCGACGGGCGCGCTGGACATGGTGAACTTCGGGCCGCGCGACTCCGTCCCCGAGGAGTTCGACGGGCG
>PXRS01000067.1:0-1130 GCA_003023785.1 Halobacteriales archaeon QS_5_68_33
TCGAGTCGGTGATCGGCCCCGGCATCTCCAGCGTGTATTCGATAACCATCGCCTCGATGAACTGGTTGTCGTCGTCGACCGCCGATTCGTTGACGAAGCGTGTGTCGGTGAACCCGAGCTGGCCGTCCGACTGCTCGACGGTGAACGTCGACGAGTTTGCGGGGTCGAGATTGGTCCAAGTGGCGTTAATGGTCACGTCGTCGCCGTCGAAGCGTTCGCGATAATGGATGTCCTCATGCTCGTCGGCGTCGCGGCCGTCGAAGATCAACTCCTCGACGCTGTCGTAGCCCTCGGATTCGGCCTGCGAGGTCGCAAAGCCATAGGCGTCGGTCGACGTGTTGACGATGGCGCGATACTCGGCGATCTCGCCGTCGGCGGTGACGGTCGTGTGGATCGAAATCTGCGCACAGCCACTCAACCCCACCAATACCCCGAGTAAGAGGATTGTGCAAACGTGTCGGCGTCGCATACAAACAGGTTTGCCGACAGGCGGGAAAGGTATGGGCCAACTACCCACTCGAACAACGCGGTCGTCCGCGTCGCCGACGGCGGGGGGTAGCGCGTCTCGCTGTTTCTTAACCAACGATCGCCCGACACGACCGGCCGTGTTGGTTAAAGCCCCGTATCCGCGAACACCCGATGGTCGGCGACCTGTCCGTCGCGATCTCGCGAGCTGAGCGACGCCTCGAACTGCCACGTCTCGTCCGCGGGTAGGTCACTGACGTTCGTCCACCCGTCGGCCAGCAGCGTCCCGTCGCCAGCCTGGAGTTGCACGATCGACTCCAGGTACCCGATCTCGGCGTCCGTGCCGTTGTGGATCCGACCGGTCGCGGTGATGCTCGTGTCGTCGATCGACACCTCGCTGTCCTCGACGGTGACGCCGTCCGGGGCAGTGGGCGGCGCGCCCACCGAATCAAGGAGTTCGACCTCGGCGCGGGCAGGTTCGCCGTCGGGGTCAAGCGCCCACACGCGTGCGGCCCACGTCTCGTCAGGGCCGAGCGTGGCGAGGCGCGTAGAGTCCTTGCCGAGATACTCGTCGTCGCTGTTGTACCAGCTCGCCTCGACCGTCACCTGGCCCGCCCACCCGGCGCCGTCGTTCGTGACTTCGGCGGCGCCATAGTAGTCCGTCG
>PXRS01000067.1:1251-47910 GCA_003023785.1 Halobacteriales archaeon QS_5_68_33
CCCCCCGCCAATGCGCTCACTCCCGCGAGCGCGATGAAACGTCGGCGTCGCATACCCACAATGTGAGTGAAACGTCACTTAATAGTCCGTCCCAACTACGTACCACTTTCACTTCGAGGTTCACTTTCACCGCGCACGGTCCCCTGAGTCGTTTATATTTCCTGCCGGAAGGTTCACCCAGGTGACACGCGCGACGTCATGCGACCACCGCGGACGGGTACTCCTCTATGGCGAGGCGCCCGTCTCCGGGCGAGAGGGTAAGTATTGCTCGCGGACCTGCCGGTACGACGCCGAGGTGTTGGATGAGGCTGGGTTGCTCCGTCGGAGGGATCCGTGATGTCAGTTCTCCGAGTTTCCCGCCGGGTCGGTTTCGTCGGCAACGGCCGGACGGTTCCGGGCGGGGACGGCCCGGATCAGGGCCTCGGCGAGGGCGCCCAGGCGCCGTCTGACCGCAGTGTAGACGCCCGAGAGGGCCAGCACCGCGAGGACCGCCGCATCGGCCGTCGGCCCGGTCACCGGCGCGAGGACCGCGACACCCGCGAACGGAACGCAGAGCAGGAAGTCTTCGGGCGCACCGGAGTAGCGGACGAACCGCCTGGGGCGTCGCCAGACGCCGGCGACGTGGTCGTAGACGCCGCGCCCGGTGGTGGGGTTCCACGGCTCGGGCTCCGCGCTCCCGCCGAGCACGTCCGAGACGGCGTGGACCGCGGCCGCCCCGAGGAAGGTGCCGGCGACCACGGCCTCGCCCCTCCCGCTGAGCAGGGCGACCACGAGCACGGCCGCCGCCAGCGCCGACCCGACCACGGGGAAATGAAGCGTCCGGCGGTGGTCGGCCAGCAGGTCCAGGTCCGGGGCGACCCCCCCGAGGAAGGCGGCCGCCAGAACGAGCGTGGGCGCGGCCTCGCCCGGCGCGTCCGGGAGCAAGGTCGCGGCGAGAGCGAGCGCGACGAACCCGTGCGTGGTCCCCATCATAGCGATAGGTATCCCTACTGTGACCGCTGTTCGGATAAACAGCGCGGTCGGTCCGGGTCGGACCGACACCCCACGCCGGGACTGGTCCGGACGCCCCGGACCGGACGAAGTCCCCGAGCGGGACGCCTCCGATACGACGTCGCCCGGTCACCAGCGATTTGAGGCGAGGGCTTCAAAGACGGGGCATGAACGACCGTCCGCTCCCGGGTTCGAAGGGGCGCTCGACGGCCCGACCTCGGACTGTCCGGACCCCGCGGGTCCGGAGGTGGGCGTAGCGTGGTAAACCTCCTCGCGTCCGTCGGGCGCGTCCTCGCGGCGCTGTTCCTGGTCTTCCTGAACGGATTCTTCGTCGCCTCGGAGTTCGCCTTCGTGCGCGTCCGCTCGACGGCCGTCGACCGGATGGCCGAGGAGGGGCGGGCCGGCGCGGCGACCCTCCAGAAGGCGCTGGGGAAACTCGACGACTACCTCGCCGCGACCCAACTCGGGATCACGGTCGCCTCTCTGGGACTGGGGTGGATCGGCGAACCGGCCGTCGCCGCGCTCATCGAACCCCTCCTGGGGACTGTCCTCCCGCCCGGGACGACGCATCTCGTCGCCGTCGCCATCGGGTTCAGCGCGGTCACGTTCTTCCACGTCGTTTTCGGCGAACTCGCGCCCAAGACCGTCGCCATCGCCGAGGCCGAGCGCTTCGCTTGCCTGCTCGCGCCGCCGATGAAGGTTTTCTACTATCTCTTCTACCCCGGACTCGTCGTCTTCAACGGTACCGCCAACGCGTTCACGAGCCTCATCGGCATCCCGCCGGCCTCCGAAACCGAGGAGACCCTCTCGGAGGAGGAGATCCGGATGGTCCTCGGTCGGGCCGGCGAGAAGGGCCACGTCGACGCCGAGGAGGTCCGGATGATCGAGCGGGTCTTCGAGTTCGACGACGTCACCGCGCGGGACGTCATGATCCCCCTGCCGAACGTCGTGACCGTCCCGGCCGACACGTCGCTGTCGGAACTCCGGACGCTCGCGGTCGAACACGGCCACACCCGGTATCCGGTGGTCGAACCGGACACGGGCGACGAGGTGGTCGGCTACGTCGACGTCAAGGACATCCTTCGGGCCGGCGAGACGGGCGGCCGGGCGAACACCACCGCGGGCGACCTGGCCCGCGAGGTGCCGATGGTTCCGGAGACGACGACGGTCGACGAACTCCTCGGCGAGTTCCAGACCCAGCAACGCCAGATGGCCGCCGTCATCGACGAGTGGGGCACCCTGGAGGGGATCGCGACCGTCGAGGACGTCGTCGAGGTGGTCGTCGGCGACATCCGCGACGAGTTCGACAGACGGGAGTTCGAGCCGTCGATCCGGCGCGAGGACGGCGGGTACGTCGCCGACGGCGCGCTCGCGCTCGTCACCGCGGCCGAGGAACTGGACGCCGACTTCGGGGAGACGGCATACGGCACGATCGGGGGACTCGTCTTCGACCGTCTCGGCCGCCCGCCGGAGGTGGGAGACGCCGTCACCGTCGACGGCTTCCGTCTCGAGGTCCTGGCCGTCGACGGCGCGCGGATCGAGACGGTGGGAGTCAGCGAGGAATCCGGGCACGAACCGACGAGCGCCGAGTAACCGGCTCGTGACCGCTCTACTCCCCGAGGTGCTCGCTCGTCGCCGCGAGGCCGGCGTCGACGTCGACGTCGGCGCCCTGGGCCGTCAGCGCGTCCCCGAGCGCGGCCGTGACGTAGGTCACGTTCTTCGGCCGCGCGGAGTGGCCCATACAGCCGATCCGCCAGATCTCGCCCGAGAGGTCGCCGAGGCCGCTGGCGATCTCCAGGTCGTACGCGTCGAGCAGGTACCCGATGACGGCGCTGTCGTCGACGCCCCCCGGCACTCGCACGGCGTTGAGGCTCGGCAGCCAGTACTCGTCGGGCGCGTTCATCTCCAGGCCCATCGTCTCCAGGCCGGCTTTCAGCGCGCCGGCCACGTCGAGGTGGCGCTCCCAGCGGCGCTCGATGCCCTCCTCGGCGACGAGGCGCAACGCCTCGCGCAGCGCGTAAACGTTCGTGATCGGCGCGGTGTGGTGGTAGGCCCGTTCCTCGCCCCAGTACCCCTCCAGAAGCGAGAGGTCGAGATACCACGACCGGGGCTCGGTCTCCCGGGAGAGCACCCTGTCCATCGCGCGGTCGTTGAGGGTGAGCGGGCTCGCCCCGGGCGGGCAGGAGAGACACTTCTGGGGGCCCGAATAGGCGACGTCGACGTCCCACTCGTCGACGCGCATCTCGACGCCGCCGAGCGAGGTGACACAGTCGGCGATGACGTAGGCGTCGTGTTCGTGGGCGATGCTCGTCAGTTCGGGGACGTTCGGCTGGCGGACGCCGGTGCTCGTCTCGGCGTGGACGAACCCGAGGACGTCGGGCTGGTGCTCGTCGAAAGCGTCTTGGACGTCGGCGGGGTCGAGCGGTTCGCCCCACGGCGCGTCGACGTGGACCACCTCGCCGCCGGCCCGGCGGGCCATGCTCGCCATGCGCCCGCCGAAGTAGCCGTTGGTCGGGACGAGCATCGTATCGCCCGGTTCGACGAGGTTGCCGATGGCCGCCTCCATCGACGCGGACCCGGTCCCCGAGACGGGGATGGTCCACTGGTTGTCAGTGCGGAAGGTGTAGCGCAGCAGCTCCTGCACCTCGTCCATGACCGCGACGAACGAGGGGTCGAGGTGGCCCACGAGAGGGGTGCTCATCGCCCGGAGGACGCGGGGGTGGACGTCGCTCGGACCGGGGCCCATCAGCGTGCGGTCCGGCGGCGTCAGTTCGCCGACGTCTGGCGCGTCTGTCATATCCCGAGATGTGCCCCAGCGGGCAAAAAGACCACGGGAACCGGTGAAGTACCGCGGGGCGTCCCCCGCTGGACGGGGCCGTCGACCCGCGCCGTGACCGCCGGTCAGCCGTCGAGCGCCCCGGCGACCTTCTCGATGGGATGGGGCGGGCGCGACTCCCCGGGGCGATCGCCCAGTTGCGTTCGGCAGGAGGTGCCGGGCGCGACGACCGTCTCGGCGTCCGAGGCGGCGACCGTTTCGAAGAGGGCCTCGCCGATGGCCTGCGAGAGGTCGTAGTGTTCGGCCTCGTAGCCGAAGGAGCCGGCCATGCCACAACAGCCCGTCTCGAGGGGGTCCACGGCGTAGCCGGCCCGCCGCAGGACCCCGACCGCGTGGTGGTCGCTGTTCATGGCCTTCTGGTTGCAGTGGCCGTGATAGGCCAGCGACTCGCCCGCCGACTCGACGGTGATGTCCTCGACCAGTCCGTGGGCGTCGAGATACTCGCAGACCCCGAAGGCGTTCGCGCTGACCCGCTCGACCGCGTCGCCGTCCAAGAGGTCACGGTACTCGTCCTGGAAGACGACGGCGTCGGAGGGTTCGACCGAGAGGACCGACCACCCGTCGGCGACGCGGGGGGCGAGAACCTCGACGTTTCGCTCGGCGCGCTCGCGCGCCAGGTCGAGAAAGCCAAGCGAGAAGGCCGCCCGACCGGTCGGCCCGAGGCCGTCGGGGACGGCGACGGCGACGCCCGCCGCCTCCAGCACCGCGACGGTCGCCTTCCCGATTTCGGGGTGGACGTAGTTCGTGTAGGTGTCGGGGACGAGGACGACCCGCCGGTCGGCCGTCTCGGGGTCGACGCCGGCCTCGCGGGCGACGAACCACGACTCGAAGGACTCGCCGGCGAACTCCGGGAGGTCGCGTTCGGGCGCGATGCCCAGGACTTTTTCCCCGAGCAAGCCGGCGCCGGGCAGGTCCGTCGCGAGGTTCGAGAGCGGCGCCAGTTTGCTCCCGAGCGCGGCCGCGCGGTCGACGTTCGCGAAGAGGCGTTCGCGCAGGCTCGCGCCCTCGCGCTGGTGATACTGGTGTTTCGTCTCGGCCTTGAGTTTCGCCAGGTCGACGCCCGTCGGGCAGTCGTTCGCACAGCCCTTGCAGCCGACACACAGGTCCAGTACCTCCTCCTGGAAGCGGTCGCTGTAGATCTCCTCGCGGTCTATTTCGCCGCTGATCGCGGCCCGGAGCATGTTCGCCCGCCCGCGGGTCGTCTCCATCTCCTCCTTCGAGGCGCGGTAGGTGGGACACATCGTGTCCGACCCCGTCTGACGGCAGGTCCCACAGCCGTTACAGAGTTCGACGAGGTGGCTGTACCCGCCCTCGTCGTCGAAGTCGAGCGCCGTCGTGGGTTCGACCGACTGGTAGTCGGCCCCGTACCGGAGGTGCTCGCGCATGTCGGCGCCGACGCCGCGGTCGTCGTCCGCCCCGGGGTCCCCGGGCCCGTCGCGGTAGACCACCTTCCCCGGGTTCATCCGCCACCCGGGGTCGAACGCGGTCTTGAGTTCCTTGAACGCCGCCCAGAGGTCGGGGCCGTACATCTCGGGGTTGAACTCCGTGCGGGCGAGGCCGTCGCCGTGCTCGCCCGAGAACGACCCGTGGTACTCCCGGACGAGGTCGGTCACGTCCTCGGAGATGGCGTGCATCTTCTCGACGCCCTCGCGCTCCTTGAGGTTCAGGATGGGCCGGATGTGGAGCGTGCCGACGCCGGCGTGAGCGAAGTAGGCCGCCGACGTGTCGTGGTCGTCGAGGACGTCCTCGAAGCGACCGACGTACTCGGCCAGTTCCTCGGGCGGCACGGTCGCGTCCTCGATGAACGGGTACGGTTTGGGGTCGCCTTCCATCGACATCAGGAGGGGGATCGCCGCCTTCCGGAGTTTCCAGAGGTCGGCCTGTGCGTCCGCGTCGGAGGCCTCGATCACCCCGAAGGCCGCTCCGTCGTCGTGGAACTGCTCGTTCGTCCGGGCGACGGCGGCTTCCAGGTCCCCGTGGCGTTCGGAGTCGAACTCCAGCATGAGCGCGGCGTCGGCTTCGGGGGGTATCGGTTCGGCGTACTGGGCGAATTCGGCCGACTCGCGGGCGAGGCGGAACACTTCGTCGTCCATCAGCTCGACGGCGCTGGGGTCGTGGTCGAGCGCGACCGGCACGGCCCGCATCGCGTCGAGCAGGTCCGCGAAACAGTAGAGGGCGAGGGCCGTCTCCTCGGGTTTCGTCACGAGCGAGAGCGTCGCCTCGACCACGACCCCGAGCGTGCCCTCCGCGCCGACGACCAGCTTCGAGAGGTTGATGGCGCGCTGGCCGCGGTCGTTCTCGTAGACCACCTCGTCGAGGTTGTAGCCCGAGACGTTGCGCTTCAGGTCGGGATACCGCGCCGCGATTTCGTCCTCGTTGTCCTCGACGAGCGCCCGGACCGTGCGGTAGATCTCGGCCTCGCGGCCCTCGCCGGAGGTCACCTCGTTCCACTCCTCGCTGTCGAGGACGATCTCGCGGGTGTGGAGCAGCGTGCCGTCGTCGAGCACGACCGTCAGTTCCTCGGTGTAGTCGTCGGTGATGCCGTACCGGACCGAGTGCGCGCCCGTGGAGTTGTTCCCGATGCCGCCCCCGACCGTGGCGCGGTTCGACGATGCGGGGTCGGGCGCGAACTGCAGGCCGTCCTCCGCGAGGCGGTCGTCGAGGTCGTCCTGGACGACGCCGGGCTGGACCGTCGCGCGCCGGGCATCGGGGTCGACCGAGCGGATCTCGTCCATGTACTTGGTGAAATCGAGGACGAGACAGCCGGGGCCGACGGTCTGGCCCGCGAGCGACGACCCGGCGCCCCGCGGGAGCACCGGGGTCCCGTGGACGGCGGCGACTCTGACTGCGGCGCGCACGTCCTCGACGGAGCGGGGAATGACGACGCCCGCCGGCCGGGCCTGGTAGATGCTGCCGTCGGAGGCGTACAGCACCTGGCTGTACTCGTCGAACCGCACCGGACAGTCGACGGCGTCTCGCAGGTCGCTCGCCAGGTCGGCGTACGCGGCGACGTCCGGGACGTCGTACTCCCGGCCCGCCTGGAACCTCGCGAAGTCGTGTCCGTCCGTAGCCATTGGTGGTGGTGTGGGACCGAGGCCCAAAGGTGTTGTGCGGGCCGGCGACCTGCGCGCCCGGTGGGAGGGCTGCCCCCGCCCGCTATCGCGTCCTTTATGCGAACGACACCGCTATGGGCGGGCGATGGCACAGCCGCGGGTTCCGGGGGGCGACGACGGCATCGAACTCCCGTGCGGGGAGACGGTCACGGTCCACGACCTGGACCTGGGACTGCGCGACCACGCGTGTGACTGCGGCGAGACACACGCCGTCGTGATGGACGTCCACCCGCTGGGGCGGTTCGTCCCCGAGTTTCTCGCCGACGCCCTTCGGGAGACGGTCGACACCGCCGACGAGTTCGAGGAGTTCACCACCGCCCACGTCATGGGCATCGTCCGCGAGGAGTTTCCCGACCGGACCGTGAGCCAGGACGTCCCGGAGGACGGGTCGGTGGGCTACTCGCTCGTCTGGCTGACCGACTTCGACTCCCGCAGGCTCCACGAGGTCGTCGTCGAACTCCTGGTCGAGTTGATGGACCACGCCGTCAGCCACGCCGACGACGCCGAGGCACAGAGCGAGTTCCAGCAGTGGCTGGCGCAGTTCGACGTGACCGAGTTCGTCGACCAGTACCGCGCCGAGCGGGAGTTCGAGTCCGAACACGACTCGGCGGTCTGAGACGGTCGGTTGTCAGTCACTTCCGGACTTCGTCGGATCGGTCGGCGGATCACCGGTAAATCGGTACAACCGACCGTACGAGGCCTCTGCCAGCTCGAATCGTCGAGCGGCAAGCGCCGATGCTCGGCTTTTCCGGGGTCCGGTCGGTCGCTGGCTACCCGTACACTTCCTCCAGGAACTCCCGGAGGATCCCGTTGACGACGTCGGGGCGTTCGAGGTTGGAGGGGTGGCCCGCGCCGGGAACCGTCTCGATGCGGCCGTCCAGGGCCTCGATGGTCCGGCGGGCACGCTCGGGTGGGATCGACTGGTCCGCTTCGCCGTGAATCGCGAGGGCCGGCACGTCGACGGCTTCGAGTTCGTCGAGGACGCCCGGTTCCGTCCGCCAGGACTCGATCTCGGCGGCGACGGCGTCGCCCGGGTACGTGTGCCAGCGGTCGGTCCACTTCTCGACGAGGTCGGCCTGCTCCTCGTGGGCCCGCTCGGAGAACATCAGGTCCGCCGAGAGCTCCGCGATGTCTCCGGGCACCCGGTCGCCGCCGCGGACCCCGTCGGCCAGGTCGCCGTACTCCTCGCGTTCCGCCTCGGCGTAGGCCTCCGCCATCGAGTCGACGAACACGAGTCCGTCCAGCCGCTCGGGGTGGGCGAGCGCGAACCGGGCGGCCACGAACCCGCCCATGGACATGCCCGCCAGCACGCACGTCTCGATATCCAGCGCGTCCAGCAGCGTCCGGCAGTCCTCGACGAGGTCGTCGAGGTCGTACGGGCCCCGATAGCGGTCGGTCCGTGCCCGGGAGTCGTACGCGACGACCCGGTAGTCGTCGCGCAGGGCCCGGGCCTGCGGGGCGAACATCGTCCGGTCCATGAGCGTCCCGTGTGCGCACACGAGCGCCGGCCCGTTGCCGCGGTCGTCGGCCAGTGCGTCGGCCCGGTAGCGGTACATCGCCCGCGCTGGGTCCTCGTCCATACTGGCTCTCGGGGCCGGCCGTGCAAAACCGTTCGCCCGTACTGGTTGGTGCCCGAGTCCGGTGTCGACCCGTGGAGCGGCCGAACCGATACGTGCTCTATATACTCATATTTGTCTGCAACACGTATGACACGGGGGAACGGAGCCGTTCCCGTGCCGTCACGCGGTTTCACGAGATCGGCCGTCTGACGGCTGTCTGACGCCGTTTAATGAGGGATCGGGTCTATAATGTGGGCATGCGCATACGTCGAGGCGAGTTCGAGCGCATCCGCTCCGTGCTGGAGGAGGCCGACGCGGAGGAACCCATGACAGCACGGGAGATCCTCGACGTCCTCGAAGAGCACGGCGAGGAGTTCGACAGCGCACACCGCGTCGCCACGGTCCTCGGTCGCCACGCCCAGTCCGGCGAGGTCGAGGTCATCCGCGACCAGCCCTACCGCTACCGCTTCGACGACGGCAACAACTGATACAATCGGTTGTCATACGGTCGGTTGTAGTCGTTTCCGGGATTCGCCCGGTAGTGTTCAGAGAAGCCGCCAGAATGAGAGCGATATTTCGAGACAGCGTGAAAGCCCCGAGCCGTTCGACTCGGGCGGTTCGCTGCGCTCCTCGGCCTTCGGCCTGCGGTGAACGCAGTGAGGAGCGCAGCGAGCCCCTCGACCGGAGCCAGCGGGGGCTTTCACGCTGTCTGCGGTAGTCGCAGTTGGACTCTTATCTGAACAGTGCCGTTCGATTCCGCCGGGGTTTTATCGGCGGCTCCGCTCGGTATCTCTCCGTCTGACCGTCCCCTGGGCCGCTGGCGCCGGCTCGCGAGTTACGAATTTCGAAATTCGGATTCGATGTTCGTATTTTATCGCCGGGCTTATTACGATGTACGGGCTCCGCCCGAGTAATGACGGACTCCGAAGACCGGACGATACTCCTGATCGGGAGCGGCCCGATCAAGATCGGACAGGCGGCCGAGTTCGACTACTCCGGCGCGCAGGCCTGCCGCGCTCTCCAGGAGGAGGGCGCGCGCGTCGTGCTGGTCAACTCGAACCCGGCGACGATCATGACCGACCCCGAGATGGCCGACGCCGTCTACATCGAACCCATCACGACGGAGGCCATCGCCGAGATCATCGCGAAGGAGAACCCCGACGGCGTGATCGCGGGGCTGGGGGGACAGACCGGGCTGAACGTCACCGCCGAACTCGCCGAGGAGGGCGTCCTGGAGGAGGACGACGTCGACGTGATGGGGACGCCACTCGATACGATCTACGCCACCGAGGACCGCGAGCAGTTCCGCCAGCGCATGGAGTCCATCGGCGAACCCGTGCCGGCGTCGGTCACCGTCGAGTCCATGGACGAGGTCAAGGAGGCCGTCGAGGCCGTGGGCGGCCTTCCGGTCATCATGCGTACGACTTACACACTGGGGGGCGCGGGGTCGGGCGTCATCGACGACATGGACGAACTCGAGGAGAACGTCCGGCGGGGCCTGCGCCTCTCGCGGGACGACCGCGTCATGATCACGGAGTCCATCGACGGCTGGATCGAACTGGAGTACGAGGTGATGCGGGACGCCGACGACTCCTGTATCATCATCTGCAACATGGAGAACCTGGACCCGATGGGGATCCACACCGGCGAGTCCACCGTCGTCACCCCCTCGCAGGTCATCCCCGACGAGGGCCACCAGGAGATGCGCGACACCGCGCTGAAGGTGATCCGCGAACTGGGCATCCAGGGCGGCTGTAACATCCAGTTCGCCTGGCGCGACGACGGGACGCCGGACGGCGAGTACCGCGTCGTCGAGGTCAATCCGCGCGTCTCCCGTTCCTCCGCCCTCGCGTCGAAGGCGACGGGCTATCCCATCGCCCGCGTCACCGCGAAGGTCGCCCTGGGCAAGCGCCTCCACGAGATCGAAAACGAGATCACCGGCGAGACGACGGCGGCGTTCGAGCCCGCCATCGACTACGTGGTGACGAAGGTGCCCCGCTGGCCCATCGACAAGTTCGGCGACGTGGACTTCGAGATCGGGCCGGCGATGAAATCGACCGGCGAGGCGATGTCCATCGGGCGCACCTTCGAGGAATCGCTGTTGAAGGCGTTGCGCTCCTCGGAGTACGACCCCGCCGTGGACTTCGCGGAGGTGTTCAACGACGAACTCGAGGACTACTACCTCGAACGCGCCTCGCCCGACCGGCCCTACGCCGTCTTCGAGGCGTTCGACCGCGGCTACACCGTCGAGGAACTGCGTGAGATCACCGAGATCCGCGAGTGGTACCTCGAACGGTTCGAGCGTATCGTCGACGCCGCCCGCATGGCCCAGCGGGGCGACTTCCAGGCGGCCGCCGACGTCGGCTTCACCGACCACGAGATCGCCGCGCTGACCGGCAGCGAGTTCGCCGACACGCACGCCTCCTGGCTCCCGGCGGTCGAGAACCCGGACCTGACGGGCGGCCGGACCGCCCGTGCCGACGGCGGCCCGGCCGCGGGCGTCGACTTCTCGGAGCCGCCCCGGGACGTCTCCGTCGACGAGATAGACGAGTCGACCTCGGACCGCGATTTCAAGCTCGTCGACACCTGCGCGGGCGAGTTCCGCGCGACGACCCCCTACTACTACTCCGCGCGGGACCCCGTCTCGGGGCTGAACCGCGACGAACTCCAGGTCGACCGCGAGGCCGAGTCGGTCGTCGTCGTGGGCGGTGGCCCCATCCGCATCGGACAGGGCGTCGAGTTCGACTACTGTTCTGTCCACGCCGTGCGCGCGATGGAGGAACTCGGCATCGACGTCCACGTCGTCAACAACAACCCCGAGACCGTCTCGACGGACTACGACACCTCCGACGGCCTGTTCTTCGAACCCATCACCGCCGAAGAGGTGGCGGACGTCGTCGAGGCGACGGGCGCCGACGGCGTGATGGTCCAGTTCGGCGGCCAGACGTCGGTCGACATCGGCCACCCCCTCGAAGCCGAGATCGAGCGCCGCGGGCTGGACTGTGAGATCATGGGCACGTCCGTCGACGCGATGGACCTTGCCGAGGACCGCGACCGGTTCAACCGCCTGATGGACGACCTCGGCATCGCCCAGCCCGAGGGCGGGTCCGCGACCAGCGAACGGGAGGCGCTCGACCTCGCCCACGGGATCGGCTACCCCGTGCTCGTGCGCCCCTCCTACGTGCTCGGCGGCCGGGCGATGGACATCGTCTACAGCGACGAGGACCTCAAGGGGTACATCGAGGAGGCCGTCCGGGTGAGCCCGGACAAGCCGATCCTCATCGACGAGTTCCTCGAGGACGCCGTCGAACTGGACGTCGACGCCGTCTCGGACGGCGAGGACGTCCTCATCGGCGGCATCATGGAACACGTCGAGTCCGCGGGCGTCCATTCGGGCGACTCGGCCTGCATGATCCCGCCCCGGTCGCTGGGTCGGGACGTCAACCGGACGGTCCGCGAGGTCGCCGAGGACATCGCCCGCGCGCTGGACACGGTCGGCCTGCTCAACGTCCAGCTCGCCGTGCGCGACGAGGAAGTGTACGTCCTCGAGGCGAACCCGCGCTCCTCCCGGACGGTCCCGTACGTCTCGAAGGCGACGGGCGTCCCGATCGCCAAGGTCGCCGCGAAAGTCATGGCCGGCGAGTCCCTCGACGACCTCGACGTCCACGAGCAGGTGCCCGAACAGGTTTCGATCAAGGAGGTCGTCCTGCCGTTCGACCGCCTGCCGGGGTCGGACCCGCGCCTGGGCCCGGAGATGAAATCGACCGGCGAGGTCATGGGCACCGCTGACGCGTTCGGCAAGGGCTACCAGAAGGCCCAGATGGCCGTCGGCAAGCCGATCCCGCTCTCCGGAACCGCGGTGGTCGACCTCTCGGAGAACGAGTTCCCGGGCGCCGACACGCAGGCCGGCGAGGAACTGACCGCCGGCTTCGCCGGGCACTTCGACCTCGTCGCGTTCGACGACACGGACGCGTTCGTCCAGGCCATCCGGGACGGCGAGATCGACCTCATCATCTCGCGCAAGCGCGACCCGCTGGAGACCGCCGTCGAGGAGGAAGTCACCTACTTCTCGACGCTCCCGAGCGCGAAGGCGGCCCTGGAAGCCATCGAGGCTGCCGACGAACCCCTGGACGTCGCGCCCATCGACAGCCGCCCCAAGCGCGACGAGTACTGGGGCCAGCCCAAGGGCGAGTAGCGCCCCCTTCCGGCGACCGACGGCGGGACCGACGGGGACCGTCGAGGACCGGCGGCTCGGGGGAGAGTGTCGCCGGTGAGGGTAGCTATTTGAGTGGGGGCCCCTTCCGTTCGGGCATGGATGATATCTTCGTCGCTCGCCTGATGACGACGGATCTGCAGACGGTGGGGCCGGACGCGCTCGTCGAAGACGCCGCCGAACGGATGCAGACCCACGGGGTCGGGTCACTTGTCGTCGTCGACGAGGGCGGCGGACTGGCGGGTATCCTCACCACGACGGACTTCGTCGACGTCGTCGCGCGGAGCAAGCCGAAAGCGGAGACCACCGTCGGGCGATACATGACCACCGACGTCGTCACGACGCACGCACAGGCCTCGATCAGGGAGGCGGCCGACGCGATGATGGAGCACGGCTTCCACCACCTCCCGGTCGTCGACGAGGAGGAGGGCGTCATCGGGATGGTCACGACGACGGACCTCGCGGCCTACCTCTCGACCGTCCAGACACCGTCCCCGGCCTGATACGGTCGGTCGTGAATCGTTTCCGGGGGCTCCCGGGGGGTGCCATAGCCGTGTGACCCGCGAGCGACGAAAAGC
The DNA here is from genome assembly GCA_003023785.1 of Halobacteriales archaeon QS_5_68_33. Classification (GTDB taxonomy): domain Archaea; phylum Halobacteriota; class Halobacteria; order Halobacteriales; family Haloarculaceae; genus QS-5-68-33. The sequence goes on from PXRS01000067.1 coordinate 14,541, forward strand.
GTAGCAAAAAGGCGGTGTGGGGGTGGGTGGGGTCGGGAACGGACGCAGCGTCGACTGCCGGGCCGGGCCGCCAGACCGGCGGCATCCGTGTGCGCCGCGCCCACTCGGTGGCAGAAGCCGGTGTTAAATAAAACCTGTGGCCAAAACATAACGTTAGTTCAACAGGATGGAGTCCGAACGGGACATTTTCGTGTCAGTTTTCCTCGGCGAGCGCGAGGACGTCGTCGAAGAAGGTCAGCGAATCGTGGGGACCGGGGTTGGCCTCGGGGTGGTACTGGCGCGTGATGATGCCCAGGTCGTCGTTCTCCAGGCCCTCGGGGGTGTCGTCGTTGACGTTGACCTGGGTGACTTCGAGGCTCTCGCCGGGGTCGGCGACGGTGTAGCCGTGGTTCTGGGTGGTCATGACGACCCGGTCGGTCCGCAGGTCCCGGACGGGCTGGTTGACGCCGCGGTGGCCGAACTCCATCTTCTCCGTCTCGCCGCCGAGGGCGCTGGCGACGACCTGCTGGCCGAGGCAGATGCCCGCGATGGGGAGTTCGTCGACGTAGCTGTCGACGAGCTGGTTCGCCCGCTCGAAGTTCTCCGGGTCGCCCGGGCCGTTCGAGATGAAGAGGAGGTCGGGGTCGTAGCTCGCGACGTCCTCCTCGGTGGCGTCGTAGGGAAGCAGGTGGACGACGGCGTCGCGCTCGACCAGGGACTCGATGATGGAGCCCTTCGCGCCGCAGTCGACGAGCGCGACCGTCGGGCCGTCGCCGTCCTCGTTGTACGTGGCGGCCTCGGGGATCGAGACCTGCGCCCCGATGTCCGTGTGTTCGGACATGTGTTTGCACTGTGCCAGTTCGTCCAGCGCGTCCCGCTCGGTGACGTCCTCGCCGGCGGCGACGCCACATTTCATCGCGCCGGTGTCGCGGATCTCGGTGACGATGTCGCGGGTGTCCAGCTCGTCCACGGCAGGGACGCCCTCCTCGCGGAGCCACTTGGCGACGTCGTCGGTCAGGTCGCGAGCGACGACCCCGTTGGGCTGGACGCGGTCGGACTCGAATCGCTCCTCGCGGACGCCGTAGTTGCCGATCAGCGGGTACGAGAACGTGAGGATCTGCTCCTCGTAGGAGGGATCGGTCAGGCTCTCCTCGTAGCCGGTGTAGGCGGTCGTGAAGACCAGTTCCCCGCGGGTCGTGCCCGGCGAGCGACAGCGTGCCTCGATGACCCGCTCGCCCTCGACCGCGACGTATGCGTCCGTCATTACGAGATGCGTATACGAGGCCGGTGTATAAGCCTTGCTTTCGAAGCGCAGTTACGAAATTCGTAATCCTCAAGTGGGGACGGTCGGAAGTCGTGGTATCCGATGGACGACCTCGACGAGCGGATCCTCCGGATCCTGCGGCGGGACGCCCGGACGCCCTACACCGAGATCGCCGACAGGGTGGGAACCTCGGAGGGGACGGTCCGCAACCGCGTCGAGCAGTTGGTCGAGGACGGCGTCATCGAGCGTTTTACCGTGGCGACGCGGACCGGGAACGTCAAGGCGATGATCGAGGTCGGCGTCGACGTCAGCGTCGACACGCACGACATCAGCGACCGCGTCGCAGAGTGGCCCGAGGTCGATTTCGTCTGGCAGGTCTCGGGCGAGGAGGACATCGTCTTCGTCGTCGACGCCCAGGATACCGAGCGGGTCAACGAGATCATCACCCAGACCCGGGAACTGGACGAGGTCGTGAGTACGAAGACTCGTCTCATCCTGGACGAGCGAGTCGGATGACTCGCTTCACAGGGTGAGACGACAGCGCTGATTCTGGACGAGCGAGTCGGATAAGTGCCGCGGCCGCGCGCGAAGGGGCTCGGGACGCGCCGATTCGAAGACGGTTTGTGATGGCTCTCCGTTGGGCGGGGTATGAGCACGGAAGACGCCGGTCAGGCCGAAAGCGCCCCGGGGGAGGGGGAGTCGGCCGACGGCCACCCGAACGCGGCGCAGTCGGTCGTCCTTGTCGACGAGAACGACGAGGAGCAGGGGCTGATGAATCGCCTCGACGCACACACGGGCGACGGGACCCGTCATCGCGCGTTCACGTCGCTGCTGTTCGACCAGGAGGGCAATATCCTGCTGGCCCAGCGCAGCCCGGAAAAGCGGCTCTGGGACACCTTCTGGGACGGCACGGTCGCCTCCCATCCCATCCGGGGCCAGGGCCAGGTCGAGGCGACCCGCGAGCGCCTAGAGGAGGAACTGGGCGTCACGCCCGACCAGTACGAGGACCTGCGGGTGACCGACCGTTTCGAGTACAAGCGCTACTACTACGACGAGGGGGTCGAACACGAGGTCTGTGCGGTGCTCAAGGCGACGCTGCACGACCGGACGCTGGACCCCGACCCCGAGGAGGTCGCCGGCCTGATGTGGGTGCCCTACGAGCGCCTCCACGAGCACCCCCGGTGGTACCGCCAGTTGCGGCTCTGTCCCTGGTTCGAGGTCGCGATGCGGCGCGACTTCGACTGACCGTCAGGTCGACCCGTCGTCGCGCTCGGGACCCGGCCCCTCGGCGGACGGGTCGGGGCCGCGTCCGTCGGTCGCGGCCTCCCGGGTTCTCCCGTCGCGGATCCCGTCTTTCGGAGCCCCCCGCTCGTGGGTTCCGTCCTCCGAGGTGGCGGTTTCCCCGGCGTCGCTCGGCGCCGTCGTCCGTTCGCCCGGGAGCCAAACGACAACCGTGGTGCCGTCCGTGCGGTCGTCGAAGCCGACGGTACCGCCGTACTCCCGGACGGCCCAGAGGACCAGCCAGAGGCCGACGCCGCTGCCGTGTTCGAGGTCGGTCTCGCGGCCCTTCTCGATGACCGCCCGTTCCTGCCGGGCGATGCCCGGTCCCTCGTCGGCGACCCGCAACTCCGCGTAGCCGTCTCCGGTCGCGGCGGCGGTGACTGCCACCGGCGGGTCGCCGTGTTCGACGGCGTTCTCGACGAGTTCCTCGATGGCGAGTTCGAGCGCCCGCCCGCCGGCGACGACCACCCCCTCGGGGACCTCGACGGTGACGGGCGCGCTCGGCGCGTTCTCGCGGACGCGCGAGACGGCGTCGCGGACGGTGGGGGCCAGCGACACCCGTTCCCGTCCGTCGCCGTCGAGGCCCCGCGAGAGACGTCTCACTTTCTCGCCGCGTTCGACCATCGTGTCGATGGTCTCCTCGATGTGAGCCAGTCGCTTCCGAACGGTCGGGTCGGCGGCGTCGAGGTCCTTCGCGAGGAGTTCGACGTTGCCGCCGACGACGTTCATCTCGTTGCGGAGGTTGTGCCGGAGCAACCGGTTGAGGACGTCCAGGCGCTGTTCGCGCCGGCGGCGCTCGGTGACGTCGCGGAGGCTGACCACGCGACCGCTCGTGGTCGGGTAGGCCCCTTCGAGCGTGGAGACCCGGGCGTCGTAGTACCGGCGACCGTCTGCCCCGTCGAGTTCGAGTTCCGTCTGTCCGGTCCCGAGGTCGGCGACGGCCTCGCCGGACGACCGGTCGACCGCGGCGAGCGGTCGCCCGACCGCCTCGTCGGTCGTCGTCCCGAGGAGCCGTTCTGCTGCGGGGTTGAGGTCGACGACCCGTCCCTCGGCGCCAAGGATGAGCACCTCGTCGTCCATGTCGTCGATGACCGTCTCGCGGCCGAGTTTCCGCGTCGCCGGTGCGACGGTGAGCAGGTCCTCGCGGAACACGGCGGCCGCGACGGCCAGTCCCGTGACCATGAAACCGATAGCGGTCAGGCCGTACTGCGGGGGGAGCAGTCCGAACACGGAGGCGGTGTTGGCGAACAGCGGGACGGCCGCGGCGACGAGCAGTGCCGTGTTCTGGGAGCGAAAGCGGCGGTTGGTCCGGAAGTTCAGCCCCACGAGGACGACACAGCCCGCGGCGACGAGGAAGTAGCTGTAGGTGTGGTGAGCCCAGAACGCGAGCCCGAACTCGCGGGTGAGCACGACCGACCCGCCGACGATCTCCGTCGAGAAGTCCGTCCAGACGAGTTCGTGGTCGCCGTTGGTCCAGACCAGCGCGAGGAAGGCCAGCGGCTCCACCAGGAGGACCCCCAGCTGCCGGCCGTCGAGGCGCCAGTCCCGGTCGGCGTGGGCCAGGACCACCCCCAGCCACGCCAGCGGGACCAGCCCGGAGACGCTCCAGGCCACCCGCGTCCAGACGACCTTTCCCTCCAGAGCGGGGCTGGCGAGCACCATCCCGTCCCCGAACGCCCAGATGGCCACCCCCGTCATCAGCACCGCGACGAAGCGAGCCCCCGGCGTCTCCCGGAAGTACCACGCGAAGGCCCCGACCCCGAGCGCGACGACCGCAGCGAGAAAGACGAAGGGGGTGTGGGGGGGGATCGCCATCGATACGTCCGGGGTTTTCCCCTATGGTGAATAAGTGTTCATGCCCCAGAATCCAATCCTGATAACGGGCCTTTTGATACTGTCGGACACAAGTACGTGAACGTGCTCGTCGACGTTCGGGGACATGCATCTCGAAGACCCCGAAACAGTCACCGGAGCGGTGGCATCACTCGTGTCCGACAGTATGAATACCCCTGTCGGGCTCGGCGGGACGATCCCGGGACTCCGGGTCACTCCCGCCGGCGGTAGGCGATGGCGGCCCAGACGGCGAGGATGCCGAGTCCCAGCGCTGGCACCATCGGCAGGACGAGGTAGGCGTCGCGCACGCCGAGTCCGAGCGACCCCAGAAAGCCCTGCATCTGCGGCAGGAAGACGACCGCCCACGGCACCAGTACCATCGCGATTATCAGCCCGCCGACCAGCACCCACCCGTGCCGGCCCAGGCCGTCGCTGTCCTCCGGTTCCGTGGGCCTCTCGGGGGACGGCGCCGGCTCTGCTGGTTCCCCGAAGTCGAACTCCCCGGGACCCCCGTCATCCCTGTCGGCCGGTGTCTCGCTCCCGGCCGTGACGCTGGGGAACGGGTCCTCGATGTCGGGCGACACCGTCGTCGGGTCGTCACCGCCCTCACCGTCTCCGGACGCACCCTGGTCGACGCCGCCTTCGGAGCGACCGTCGGCGTCGGGGTCGCCCCGGTCCCCGGCGTCGTCGGGCGTCATCGTTCGCTGTCGGGGACGACGACCACCTTGCCGAAGCCCTCGCGGTCCTCCAGCAGTTCGTGGGCCTGCGCCGTCTCGCTCATCGGCAGCGTCTCGCGGATCCGCACCTCGTAGGTCCCGTCCCAGACCTTCGCGAGGACGTCGTCGACCTCGCCGGGCGTCGCCATGGTCGACCCGAGGATCGCGAGCTGGTTGCCGAAGATCCGCGGGATGTCCGTGCGCGGGTTCGGACCGGCCGTCGCCCCGCAGGTCACGAGACGCCCGCCCCGGGCGAGGGCTCGCAGCGAGTCGCCCCACGTCTCGCCGCCGACGTGGTCGACCACCACGTCGACCCCGCGTTTGTCGGTCGCCGCCCGACGCCCCCATCACCAGGACGCTCTCGCCGGGCGAGAGGTCGGCCCGAGTGACGAGCATCCGCCAGGCGGTCCCGAACACGAGCGGCGCTGCGGCGGCCGTCTCCCAGCCGACGCCGTCGGGGACCGCGACGAGGGTGTCCTCGTGGACCGCGGCGAGTTCGGAGTGGACGCCGGGCGTGTGTTCGCCGATGATCGTGAACTCGACACAGAGGGGGGACTCGCCGTTCCGGCAGAACTCGCAGTCCCCGCAGTAGACGCCCGCGGTGACCGCGACGCGGTCGCCGGCCTCGAACCGCGAGACGTCCTCGCCGACCGCCTCGACGACGCCCGCGGCGTCGCTGCCGGGAACGTGGGGCATCTCCAGGTCCAGTCCCGGCAACCCGCCACGGGTCCAGATGTCGAGGTGGTTGAGCGCGCCGGCCTTGACGTCGACGAGCACCTCGCTCGCCCCGGGTTCGGGGTCCGGGACCGACCCGTACTCGATGACATCGGGACCGCCGTGGCCGATGTATTTGACTGCCTGCATACGCGACCCGTGGCGTCGCCGCCGCAAAACGATGGCGGAAGCCACCCTCGGTCGCGCCGCAGGTCCGCCGTCCTGTGGCCTGCGTGTCGGAGACCCCGTCGGCAGGGACGTTTTTGTAAGCGGGGACGCTACGTCCGCCATGGTCGATTTCCAGTCCCGCGACACGAGACGCGACACCTCCGGCGACGACGAGGACGAGGAGGAAACCGAGGCCGAAACGGAGGCCGACTCCGGGACCGAGCCCGAGACCGCCGAACCGGCCGGGTCCGGGTCGGAGGCCGACGGGGCCGAGGCGGAGGCTGCCGGTCAGGACCACTCCGAGGCGGCTGCCCACGACCACGGCGCGGGTCACCACCACGCCGACGCGGAGGAACTCGGCGTGGCGGTCGTCACGGTCTCGACCTCGCGGTCGCTGGACGACGACCCGAGCGGCGACGCAATCGAGGAACTCGTCGAGGGGGACGGCCACGAGGTGGTCGCCCACGACCTCGTCGCCGACGACCTGGACGGCATCCAGCGGGCGATGCTCGCGCTGACCGGCCGCGAGGACGTCGACATCGTGATCACGACCGGCGGGACCGGCGTCACCCCGGACGACGTGACCGTCGAGGCGGTCGAACCCCTCTTCGACAAGGGACTGCCCGGGTTCGGCGAACTGTTCCGGATCCGCTCCTACGAGGAGGTCGGCACCCGCGCGCTCGGGTCGCGCGCGACCGCCGGCGTCAGCGAGGGCGTCCCCGTGTTCTGTCTCCCCGGTAGCGAGAACGCCGTTCGCACCGCCATCGAGGAACTCGTGCTCGCGGAGGCCCCCCACCTCGTGGGCCTCGCTCGAGGCGAGTGAACCGGTCGCCCGCCGCGCGCGAGACGCTGCGGTCGCACGCACGCCGATGCCTCGCGACGGCCCGATCCGCCGGTGAAGCCCCGGGATCAGTTTCTACTATTTAAATTTTTCGTGAATTAACGCGAATCAACGCCCCATCGCCCGGGACGGGAAAGCGGTCGGAAATCCGGAGCGTCGTCCGGCCAAAGAAGCCGATTTTACGGGTTTCGGCGGCCAAAAGCTCGCAAAATCACGTTTACTGCGGGCCCCTATTAAGTGCAACCAGTCCACAGGTGCGATCGTCATGTCCGAGCGCACTGCCACACGACGCACCGTGCTGAAAGCGACCGGCGCGGCCCTGGCTGGCGCGGCCGTCCCCGCGACGGCCGCCGCGGAGGAGAGCGGCTGGACGTCCGTCGAATCCCCCACCGGGAATACCCTCTTCGACGTCGAGGAGACGTCCGCGGGGGCGTACGCGGTGGGCGGCGGCGGAGTCGTCCTCGAACGGACCGCGGAGGGCTGGCAGAAGGTCCTCGACGGCGGCCCGACCGGCAACGGGAACTCCCTCTACGGCGCCGACGTCACCGACGACGGCGAGCGGCTCTGGTTCGTCGGCTCGTCGGGCGCCATCGGCGAGTACGACGTTACCACCGGCGACCTGAACGACCGCTCGGCGCCGATGGACGTGACGAACAACTTCAACGACGTGAGCGTCACCGGGCGCGCGGGCGAGGCGAACGTCTACGTCGCCGGCGACTCCGGGAAGATGTACTACTCCTTCGAGAACGGCGAGGAGGGCTCGTGGGAGGACGTCACACCCGCCTCGGGGTCGAACATCAACGCCGTCGACTTCTACGACGACCGCAGGGGCCACATCGTCGACGGCAACCAGACGGTCCTCTATACCGAGGACGGCGCCACCTGGGACAAGCTCGGCATCGCCGATGCCAACTACAACTTCTACGGCGTCGACTCCGACGGCGCCGACGACGTGTGGGTCTCCGGCGGCGGCGGGTCGGTCTACCGCTGGAACGGCAGCGAGTGGGTCCGCCGCGACACCGGCGACGCCAGCCTGCGCGACATCGAAGTCGCGGGCGGTGACGGCCTCACCGTCGGCGGCGGCGGGAAGGTCTACGCCCGCGGCGAGGACGGCTGGGTCGCCGAGACGACGCCCACCGGCGAGAACCTGAAGGCCGTCGTCCGGTCCGACCCCGCCATCGCCGTCGGCGCGGCCGGCGCCATCATCGAGAAGTAATACTGCCGGCTGTAAGTCTGTCAAGAATTTCGCCGCCCCGGGGCGGCGAATATCCTCACGAAGTTACAGCCGGCAGTATAAACAGCTACAACCGACCGTATCAGAACAGGACGGTCGCGGCGTCGAAGGCGCTGGGCGAGAGCAGGCCGAACGCGGGCAACAACAGGACCGTCGCGACGGCCGCGATGACGACCGCGGCGTACAGCGAGGTCGGGTAGGACTCGACCTCGACGGTGCCGTCGGCCTCCTCGAACCACATCGCCTTCACCACGCGGGAGTAGTAGAACAGCGAGAGGGCGCTGTTGACGATGAGCGCGCCGGCCAGCAGCCACGTGCCGGCGTTGGCGGTGGCCAGCAGCAGGTAGAACTTCGAGAGGAAGCCCCCGCCGACGGGGAGCCCGGCGAGGCTGAAGAGGAAGACCGTCATGGCCGCACACGCCAGCGGCGCCTGCGTCGAGAGGCCGTTGAAGTCCTGGAAGGTGCGCCCGACGCCCCAGTGTTCGGCCAGCGCGACGAACAGGAACGCGCCGGTGTTCATGAACCCGTAGACCAGAAGGTGCATCATGCTCGCCCCGAGGACGAGGCCGTGGTCGGTGCCCTGGGTGAGCGCCGCCAGGCCGATGAGGACGTAGCCGGCGTGGCCCACCGAGGAGTAGGCGAGCATCCGTTTCACCTTCTCCTGGGTGGCGGCCGCGAAGTTACCGACGGTCATCGTCACGACGGCGAGCACCTGCGCGGCGACGACCCAGTCGACCGCGGGGTCGCCGCCCGCGAGGCCGCCCACCTCGGGGAACGCCGTCAGGAACAGGCGGAACGCGAGGACGAACCCCGCGGCCTTCGAGGCCGACGAGAGGAACGCCGAGACCGGCGCGGGCGCGCCCTCGTAGGCCTCGGGCGCCCAGAAGTGGAACGGGACGCTCGCGGTCTTGAACGCGAGCCCGAGCAGGATCATCACGACACCGATGCCGAGGATGCCCGGGAAGAACTCGCCGTCGGCGGCCAGCGTCGAGAGCGTCGACGCGACGGCGTCGAACTTCATCCGGCCGCTGGCGGCGTAGACGAGGCTGATCCCGTAGGCCAGCACCGACGAGGAGACGGCGCCGACGAGGAAGTACTTCAGCCCGGCCTCGACGCTGCCGCGGTTCCGCTTGAGGTAGGCGACCAGCGCGTAGGAAGGCAGACTGGAGAGTTCGAGGCTGACGAAGGCCGTCGCGAGGCTGTTGGCCGAGGCCATCAGCGACATGCCCGTCGCCGCCAGCAGCACCAGGCCGTAGTACTCGGCCTGGTAGGTCTGGCCCTCCAGGTAGTCGAAACTCGCCAGCGAGACCAGCGCCGTGACGCTGCCGACGATGACCACGAAAAAGAGGCTCATCCCGTCGACGACGAGCTGGTCCTGGAAGAGGCTGACCGCGCCCGTGCCCCGCGGCTGGCCGACGCCGGCGACCAGGAAGTACCCGGCGACGAGGAACGCGACGAGCGACCCGACGACGGCCGTCGCGGCCAGGGCCGCGTTCGAACTCGTTCCGGGCCGGGGCTCCACCGTGTCCACGAGGAACGTGAGCATCGCCGCGGCGACGAACGCGAACGTGGGCGCCAGGGCGACCCAGTCGGGGGCCGAGACGCCCGCGACGTCTATCACCACAGCAGCTCACCTCCCGGGACCAGCGTCGTGGGGACCAGCGGCGCCGTCGCCTCCTGGATCATCCCGTAGACCAGACTCGGCTGGGACCCCAGCGCGATGACGAGCACCAGCAGGACGACCAGCGGGACCACGTCATGGACGGGCGCCCGCGAGACGTCGTAGTCGGTCGCGAGGCCGTACTCCCCGAAGAGGGTCCGCTGCATGGCCCACAGCAGGTAGCCCGCGACGACGACGATGCCGAACATCGCGACCGCGGTCACCAGGGGCGCGTAGGGGATGCCCGAATCGAAGGCGCCGAGGAAGACCAGGTACTCGGCGGCGAACCCGGACATGAACGGCAGGCCCATGTAGCCGAAGGCGGCCGCGAGGAACACGCCGACGGTCCAGGGCATCCGGTCGGCGATGCCGGAGATGTCCCCGACCATCCGCGTGTGGGTCTCGTTGTAGATGACGCCGACCGCCATGAACAGCAGCCCCGAGATGAGGCCGTGGGAGATCATCTGGAAGGTCGCCCCGCCGATGCCGTGGGGCGTGAGCGCGACCAGCCCCACGATGACGTAGCCCATCGAGGAGATGGAGGAGTAGGCGACGATCCGCTTGAGGTCCTGCTGGGCCAGCGCGAGCAGCGCGCCGTAGATGACGCTGAACACGCCGAACGCGACGATGATCCCCTCGTTGGCCAGCGCGGTGTCCGACAGCATCGTGAAGTTGAACCGCAGCAGCGCGTAGGTCCCCATCTTCAGGAGGACGCCCGCCAGCATCACCGAGACGGGCGTGGGCGCCTCGACGTGGGCGTCGGGCAGCCACGTGTGCAGCGGGAAGACGGGCACCTTCACCGCGAACCCGGCGAACAGCAACGTGAACGCGACGAGGCGCAGCACCGGCGGTTCGATGCCGAAGAAGGTCCCGAGGTTGCCCTGGACCTGCAGGGCCTGGGCGACGGCCGGCAGGTCGAACGACGAGACCGAATCGCCCAGCGCGAACACCAGCGCCGCGTAGCCGACGAACATCACCAGCGTCGCGACGTTCGTGTAGATGAAGAACTTGATCGCGGCGTACCGGCGGCGCGGGCCGCCCCAGACGCCGATCAGGAAGTACATCGGGACGAGGACGAACTCCCAGAAGACCAGCCAGACGAAGAAATCCAGCGCGACGAACACGCCGATGAGGCTGGTCTCCATCAGCAGCATCAGCCCGTAGAACTGCGATTCGCGCTCGTCGATGGGCGTCCAGGAACTCACCAGCGCCAGCGTCGTCAGCACCGTCGTCAGCAACAGGAGCGGCATGCTGACGCCGTCGAGACCGACGTGCCAGGAGAGCTCGTACGCGGCGAGTTCGACCCAGCCGACGGTCGACTCGAAGGCGAGTTCGCCGCCCAGCAGGGCGTTGCCCGCGCCCTCGAAGGTCGCGTACATCCAGAGGCTCCCCGCGAGCGGCAGCAGGCTGATGACCGTCGCGAGTTTGCCCGCGTGCTCGTCGGGGGCGAGCATGACGACGAGGCCGCCGACGAGCGTCACCGCGAGCAGCGCCTCGATGGGACCGGCGAGAGGCATCAGCCCATCACCTCCCCGGCGAGGACGAACACGATCAGCAGGAGCACGAGCGACAGCGTCATCAGGGCCGCGTAGTTGGTCACGAGCCCCGACTGGATGCGCCGGAAGCGCGACCCGGTGAAGAGGCTCACGCTGCTGATGCCGTTGACGACGCCGTCGACGACGCCCTGGTCGAACCTGTCGGCCGCTCTCGCGAGCGGTACTGTCACGCCCTGTGCCAGCCACACCTGGTACTCGTCCTGGTAGTAGTTGTGCACGAGCAGCGTCTTCAGACCGCCCAGCTTGTCCGTCTGCTCGACCGGGTCGGGGACGTTGTACAGCGTCCAGGCCGTCCCGACGCCAGCAAGCGCCAGGGCCAGCGACACCGCGCCCGGCCCGAGCGCCCCCAGCTCCGCCGCCTCGATGCCCGCGACGTCGTGGAGCAACTCGGAGTAGGTCTCGGTCGTCGTCGCGTCGATGCCGCCGTGGGCGAGCCAGTCGTGGAGGAACTCGATCTCCGCGCCCGTGAGTTCCGCGACCGGGACCATGTTGATGAACCCGACCGTCGCGGCGCCGATGCCCAGCACCGCCAGCGGGAACGTCACGTTCCAGCGGTTCTCGGTCGCGTCCCGGGCCGCGTCCGTGCGGGCGTCCCCGTGGAAGGTGAGGAACACCATCCGGAACGTGTAAAAGGCCGTGAAGAACACGGCGAGCAGGCCCATCGCGTAGCCCACCAGGAGGAGCGTCCCGACCATGCTGGCCTCGGTCTCCAGAGTCCCCAGGCCGTGGACGAGCGCCTCGAACAGCACCTCGTCCTTCGACCAGAAGCCCGCAAAGGGGACGATCCCCGCCAGCGCGAGCGACCCCGAGAGGAACGTGTAGTAGGTGACGGGCATGCGGTCTTTCAGGCCGCCCATCGTCCACATGTTCTCCTCGTGGTGCATCGCGATTATCACGGAGCCAGCGCCGAGGAAGAGGAGCGCCTTGAACACGGCGTGGGTGGTCAGGTGGAAGACCGCGGCGGTGTAGCCGCCGGCCCCCAGCGCGAGCATCATGTAGCCGTACTGGCTGATGGTCGAGTAGGCCAGCACCTGCTTGAGTTCCTGCTTGACGACGCCCATCGTCGCCGCGAACAGCGCCGTGAACCCGCCGACCAGCGCGATGACCGCCAGCGCCTGCGGGCTGAGCAGGTAGAAGCCGTACATCCGTGCGACGAGGTAGACGCCGGCGGCGACCATCGTCGCGGCGTGGATGAGCGCCGAAACCGGCGTCGGTCCCTCCATCGCGTCGGGCAGCCACGTGTGCAGCGGGAACTGCGCGGACTTGCCGATGACGCCGCCCAGCACCAGCAGTCCGAGGACCGTGAACCACGTCCCGGTCTCGAGGCCGAACGTCTCGACCGAGGCCTCGCCGCCCAGGGCGTGTTCGGCGACCTGGGGGAAGCTCTCGGCGACGACCGTGCCGCCGTCGGTGATGGGCGCGAACAGGCCCGTCCCGAAGGTGGCGAAGACGCCGACGACGCCGACGAGGAAGAAGTAGTCACCGAAGCGCGTGACGAGGAACGCCTTCTTCGCGGCCGAGGGCGGCCCGTCGTCGCGGAACCAGAAGCCGATGAGGAGGTACGAACACAGCCCCACCAGCTCGAAGAACATGAACGCCATGAGCAGGTTGTTCGAGAAGACGAACGCGAGCATGCTCGCGGTGAACAGGCCCAGCCCGGCGTAGTACCGCGGCAGGCCCGTCTCGCCCTCGTCGTTCATATAGCCCAGCGAGAAGACGTGGACGAGAAAGGAGATGAGCGAGACGATGAGCAACATTAGCGCGGCGAGCGGGTCGACGAGCACGCCCAGGGAAAGCGTGAGCGCGCCGTCGCCGACGCCCTGGACCCAGGTGTACAGGTTCGCGTTGTAGCTGGTCGCGGGGCCGGTGAAGCCGGCGACGGTCAGCGCCGTCCAGGTCGAGAGCCCGAGCGAGCCCGCGGTGGCGATGACCCCGGCTTCCGCGCCGCGCTTGGGCATGTAGCGCCCGAAAAAGAGCGAGACGAGGAAGGCCAGGAACGGGAGCGCCGCGATGGCCGGGACGAAGTCGTAGACACCTGCCATCTCACCACCTCATGGTCGCGGCTTCGGTCACGTCGATCCCCTCGAAGTTACGGTACAACACGAGGATGATCCCGATGCCGACGGCCACCTCGGCGGCGGCCAGCGCCATCGTAAAGAGCGAGAACACCTGTCCCGTCAGGTTGCCCCAGTAAAAGGAGAAGGCGACGAAGTTGATGTTCGCCGCGTTGAGCATGAGCTCGACGGACATCAGGAACAGCAGCGCGCTCTCGCGGGTGAGGATCCCGTAGAGGCCGATGCAGAACACGGCCGCCGACAGGAGCAGGTAGTACTCCGTGACGACCGCCATCAGGCCTCACCTCCGTCGGTGGCGTCGTCCTCGCGGCGGGCGAGCATGACGGCGCCGTCCAGCGCCGCGTCGAGGACGACGGCGATCGTGAGGAAGGCGACCAGGAAGCCCTCGGTCTCGCCGTGGCCCGACGGGACCAGGTCCACGAGGTCGAACATGGCGTAGCCGATGGAGGCGACGATCGCCCCCTCGCCGAATCCGCGGGGCGGTTCCAGCCCGGCCGTGACGAAGACGAACGCCAGGACGGCGAACAGCGCCAGCGCCGCGAGGCCGTTGACGTAGTTGACGTTCGTCGCCAGCCGCGGGCGGGTCGTCATGTCGTCACCTCGTCGTCGGGGACACCGTCCTCGACGTCCCGCTCGTTGTCGGTGAGCATGATAGCGAAGGTGATGAGGATCAACACCCCGCCGACGTACACCAGCACCTGCATCGCGGCGATGAACTCGGCCTGGAGCATGACGTAGTGGACGGCGACGGACAGCAGTGCCACGCCCAGCATGAGTGCCGAGTGCCACACGTCGCGCAACACCACGACGCCCAGGGCGCTCCCCACCGTGACCATGGCGAACAGCCCAAACGCGATCGACTCGAGCAATGCCATCGTTACCTCGAAACTCTTACCGGACGCCCTTTGAAGATTTCCTTCTGTCCCCGCGTCAGCGGCCGCGCGTGGCAAACCGTCGTGAGTTCCGTCCGGTCGCCCGAGAAGCCCGGAACGGGTCATACTGTCGGACACAAGTGATGCCACCGCTCCGGTGACTATTTCGGGGTCTTCGAGATGCATGTCTCCAAACGTCGACGAGCACGTTCGCGTCCGTGTGTCCGACAGTATCAGTAGTCGCCGAGCACGCCCAGTCGGCGAGCGCGCCGGGTCGTCAGCCCGAAGACGGCGTAGCCGGCACCGACGTAGAGGAGGGCCGTCCCGACGAGGACCCCCAGGGTCAGGGGGTCGAACTCCCAGAGGCGGACGCCGTCGCGCATCGCGCGCTGGAGCATCGCGCTGCCCTGGGCCAGCGGCAGGAAGCGGGCCCACCACAGGTCGAAGACGGGCGCCGAGATGAGGCCGATGAACGCGAACTGGAGGAGGTTGGCCGCGTTCGAGATGCGCTTGTAGAGGACGCTCAGGCCCCCCATCACGAGGCCGAGGCCGAGCGCGCCGACGATGGTCAGCGTCGCCACCGGCAGGACGGTGACGAGGTTGAGTTCGAGGGTCGTCCCGGTCATCAACAGCATGACCGCCAGGATGACCGTCGAGGTGAGAAACGTTCGAAAGACGATGGCGATGGCCTTCGCGAACACCACGGGGCCGAACCCGAAGGGGGTCATGTAGTGGCGTTCGAGCGTGCCCCAGCTGGCCTCGGACTGGATGTCGCTCATCACGCCCTGGTAGGCGCCCAGCGACAGCGTCCACAGGAAGTAGCCGACGATCAGCCCCTCGATGCTGTCCGAGAAGGCCTGGCCCGCGACGAGCGTCCCGCCGTAGAACATCAGCGCGAAGAAGAACACGCCCATGAACAGGCCGAGGGCGGCGTTGAGCGGGTACCGCACCCAGACCAGCAGGTCGCGGTAGACGACGGCCTTCAGGAGGTGGTAGTAGCCGCCCGTCCGCTCGGTCCGCGGGGGCGCGACCGAACCGGGACCGCGCCCCTGGCCCCGACCCGCCGCCGACCCGGGGTCCCGGCTTTCCCCTCGGTCGGGCCCCTCGGCGGTCGTCATCGCGGCTCACCCCCGTCGCTGGCCGGCGGGCCGCTCGCACGCGGCGCCTCGCCGCCGGCGTTGGCCGCCCAGCCCTGCCGGTCGGCGCTCGCGCCGGGACCTCCCCTTGCGTCGCCGCCGGTCATCTCGACGAACGCCTCCGCGAGGTCGGGCTGGACCGTCTCGACGCCCGCGAGGTCGAGCCCGTGGGCCTCCATCGCGTCGGTCAACCGGTAAAAGGTCGCCGTGTCGGCGGCCACCTCGAAGCGAACCCGGCCGTCGACCCGCTCGATGTCGGTCAGGTCGAACCGCTCGCGAAGGTCGTCAAGGGTCGTCTCGTCGGCCCCGCGGACGGTGATCCGGTAGCCCTGCGTCTCGAAACCGGCGAGCAGGTTCTCGACGGTGTCGTCGACGATGACCCGGCCCTCGCTCATGATGATGACCCGGTCACAGACGTCCTCGATGACCTCCATGTCGTGACTCGACAGCACCAGCGTCAGGCCCCGCTCGTCGACCAGGCGGGTGAGTTCCCGCCGGAGCTTCAGCGAGCTCTCGACGTCGAGGCCGAGCGTCGGTTCGTCGAGGAACGCCACCGAGACGTCCCCCGCGAGGACGCTCGCCAGCGTCACCTTCTGTTTCATCCCCCGCGAGAGGTCCCGGACCGCGGTGTCGGCCTTCTCCGCCAGGTCCAGGTGTTCCAGAAGGGCCGCGTGGCGGTCGCCGACCGCGTCGGGGTCCTGCCCGCGGATCGCGGCGAAGTAGCGCAGGTTCTCCCGGACGGTGAGCCGCCAGTAGTCGTTGCGGGCGCCCTCCAGCATCGCGTCGACGTGCTCGTAGGCCTGCCGGGGGTGGTCGTGGACGTCGGTGCCGTGGACCCGCGCCTCGCCCTCGTCGGGGAGGACCAACCCCAGGATCGACTTGATCATCGTGGTTTTGCCCGCCCCGTTCGGACCGAGCAGCCCCACCACCTCGCCCGGTTCGACGGCGAAGGAGACGTCCTCGACGGCGGTGACCGCCTCGGCGCCGCTGTCGAACGTCTTCGCGAGGCCGTCGACGTGGATGGCCGCCTCGTCCGGGTCGACGGCCGGCCCCCCGGCGCCGTTTGCCGAGGTCTCATCGCTGCTTCGGGGGACCTGGCCGGTACTGGGTTCGGAGGGCGTGCCAGCCATGGAACGTGTCTCGCTTCGGTTGTGTCGCGCTTAAGACCACCGGTCGGTTGACACGGTCGGTCATACCGATTTACCGGCATTTCGCCGACCGGTTCGACGAAATCCGGACATGGGTTACAACCGACCGTACAGGTCGTCGGAACGGGGTCCGGGAGCGGCCGCGGTCAGGTTGTCTCCATCTCGCGTTCGAGTTCGCGCAGGCGGTCGACGCGCTTCTCGGTCGGGGGGTGGGTCTTGAAGAACTTTGCGATGGCGCCCTTGCTGATGGGGACGATGAAGAAGGCGTTCATCTCGGACTGCTTGCGCAGGTCCTCGTCGGGGACGCGGTCCATCCGGCCGTCGATGGTCATCAGCGCCGAGGCCAGCGCCGAGGGCTTGCCCGTGATCACGACGGCGCCGCGGTCGGCGGCGTACTCCCGGTAGCGCGAGAGCGCGCGGATCAGCAGGAACGAGACGATCCAGACGACGAGCGAGGCGACGATGGCGACCAGCACCTGGGCGCCGCCCTGGCGGTTGCGCCCGCCGCCGAACAGCCAGCCCCACCGGAGGATGAACATCGCGATGGTCGCCAAAAAGGAGGCGATGGTCATCACCATCACGTCGCGGTTCTTGACGTGGGCGAGTTCGTGGGCGATCACCCCTTCGAGTTCCTCCTGGTCGAGGCTCCGGAGCAGACCCGTCGTCACGCACACGGTAGAACTCTTCTTCGAGCGGCCGGTCGCGAAGGCGTTGGGCGTGCGCGTGTCGGCTACCGCGATGGTCGGCTTGGGGATATCGGCCTGCTGGGAGAGCCTGGCGACCGTCCGGTGGAGTTCGGGGAACTCGTTCTCGTCGACTTTCCGCGCGCCCATGCTCCGCAGCGCCAGTTTGTCGCTGAAAAACAGCTGGACGAACAGGAAGATGCTCATGAAACCCACGATGAGCAGGAAGTTCCGCGTGTACAGCGTCAGCACGCCGAGGAACACGATGTAGAGGGCCGCGAGCAGGAACATCGTCAGGAACATCCGCCCGCGCAACCCCCAGTCTGCTTTCCATTCCATGTCCGTGTGTACGGGCCGTCCGACTTATCAATTCATCGTGTGGGCGGTTCGGGGCCCGCGCGCGGCGCCGGACGGAGAGCGCGCCGGTTAAGGGGCCGAAGGGCCTACCCGGACGCGATGAGCCGGTCCGGCGAGTTCTGCCCGCGGTGTGGCGACCCGGTCGAGGCCCCCGAGGAGCGGCCGGACCTCCCCGGGGAGGTCGATAGCGGCCTCTGTGACGCCTGTTATTTCGAGGAGTTCGCCCTCGTCGACGCGCCCGACACCGTCGAGGTGCAGGTCTGTTCGCGGTGCGGGGCGGTCCATCGGGGCAACCGGTGGGTCGACGTCGGCGCCGAGGACTACACCGACGTCGCCGTCGAGGAGGTGTCCGGCGCGCTGGGCGTCCACGTCGACGCCACGGACGTCGGATGGGAGGTCGCCCCCGAGCAGGTCGACGAGAACACCATCCGGATGCACTGCGAGTTCACCGGCGTCGTCCGCGGGACCTTCGTCACCGAGGAGGCGGTCGTCCCCGTCCGGATCGCCCGCGAAACCTGCGACCGCTGTGGCCGGATCGCCGGCGGGTCCTACGCCAGCCTCGTCCAGGTCCGGGCCGACGAGCGTCCCCCGACCGACGGGGAACTCGCCCGTGCCCGCGAGATCGCGGAGGCCTACATCGCCGACCGCGAGGCCACGGGCGACCGCAACGCCTTCATCACCGAGGTCACGGAGGTCCCCGACGGTCTCGACATGAAGATCTCGACCAACCAGATGGGCGGCGGGATCGCAAAGCGGATCGTCGCACAACTGGGCGGCGGCTTCGAGGACCACGAGACTCTCGTGACCGAGGACGGCGACGGCAACGAGGTCTACCGAGTGACCTACGCGGTCCGCCTGCCGCGATACCGCCCCGGCGAGGTCATCGACCCGGAGGACGGCGACGGGCCGGTGCTCGTCCGGTCGGTCCAGGGCAACCTCAAGGGGGTCCGTCTCGCCAGCGGCGACGCCTACGAGGCGAGCTTCGAGGACAGCGACGCCCCCGAGGCCCGCCGCCTGGGCACCCGCGAGGAGGCCCAGGAAACGACCGTCGTCGCGGTCGAGGACGAACACGCGGTCCAGGTGCTCGACCCCGAGACCTGCGAGGCCCGGACGGTCGCCCGCCCCGACTACCTCGACCCCGACGCCGACGAGGTGCCTGTCCTCAAGAGCCGCGCCGGCCTCCACGTCGTCCCCGAGCGCGATAGCGAGGCGTGACGAGTCGCCGCCTTGCTACCGACCCGACGATCGACCGCGGCGCGCGCTGTCTCGGCGTTCGAATCGGCGACTGGTCGTCGCCGACGACGACAGCTCGAGCATCCGTCATTCGTGGATCACAGTAGAGACGCTGTAACCCTTGAAATCGGCAGGAAAGGAAGCCTAGGCCGGAATTTGAATCCGGGGTCTCGTCCTTACCAAGGACGCGCTTTACCGCTAAGCTACCCAGGCGCATCTCGTCGATAGCCGCGATTCGTCTTTAGGGGTTTCGATCCGAACCCACTCAGAAATCGACCGACTGTACCACGTCGCCCCCGGAGGCATCCGTCCCGAGATAGGCGGCCAGCTCCCGGACGGTCGCGTCGGTGGTGAGCCCATCGGCGACCGGGAGCGTCTCTTTGTTGCGGGCGAGTTCGGCGGCGTGTTCGCGCAGCGCGGCGGGAGCGTGCCCGCCGACGGCCGTCGTACCCGCGGCGACGGCGAGTTCGAAGACGTCGGTCTCGAGGTTGCGGTCCAGCGACGCGTCGCCGGTCGTCCGCCGGTCGGTCTGGTCGCGGCCGAACGACTGGACCGTGGCGACGGCGTCACCCGCGGCCTCGGTCCGGGCCAGCAGGTAAAAGCCCCGCGCGACGAGGATGTCCGCGACGAGGATCGCTATGTCGGCCTCGACTCCCGGGACCTCCTCGGGGTGGGTGCCGTCGGCCGGGCGGCCGGCGCCGTCGGCGAGCGAGCGGGCACGCTTCCAGGGGGCGTCCTGTGCGAGCGACCGGGTGAGCCGGAGCCCCGCGTAGATGAGCTGGACGCCGGCACCGCGTTCGGCGATGGCCGCCAGCGCGAAGTCGTCGCCGGTGGCGTCCCGCGAGGCCCGGACGGCGCGGGCACTCGACACCGCGAGGACGCCGGGGGCCAGCGACCCGTCGTCGAGGTGGTCCCGGATGCGCTCCTGAAAGCCACCCGGTTCGACGTCGTCGACCGCGTCCAGCGCGGCACGCCGGACCGCCGCCACTTCGTCCATCGCCACCGACTAGCGGAGGGAGGTGCAAAGACCTTTGGAAACGATCCACCCACCTGCGCCCGTACATCCCCCGAATCGGCGCCGCGTGGCCGTCGCCCCCGGACCGGCCCGACCGAAACGGTTGAAACCCCCGAGGGCCGAGTAGAGGTCAATGCCGGAGTGTGACTACTGTGGGGAGTCGTTCGCCGACGAAGACGCGTACCTCGACCACCTCGCGGCCGGACACGAGGGGGAACTCGGCCGGATCGACCGGCAGCGGGTGGCTGACCGCGACCCGAGCGACGGGGGAGGCCTCTCGCTCGGGCCGGTCGTGCTGGTCGGACTGTTCGTCCTCGCCGGCGGGCTGGTCGTCTGGGTGACATTCTTCATGGGTGGGAGCGACGGCCCGAGCGGGGACGGTCCGCGGGAGATCCCCGACGACCCGCTGCTGGCCGACGCCGAGTCGTTCCCCTCCGAAGGGGCCGATCACGTCAGCAGCGGGTCCGACATCGACTACGAGCGGATCCCGCCGCTGTCGGGACCGCACTACTTGCAGGCGGCCAGTCCGGGCTTCTACGAGGAGACGCCCGCCCTGGGCAACCTCGTCCACTCGCTCGAACACGGCTACGTCGTCATCTACTACGACCCCGGCGCGCTAACGCCCGAAGCGCGGGCCGACCTGGAGAACCTCACGTCGACCTATACCGAACGGCGGCAGGCGGTCATCGCCGCGCCGCATCCCGAGAACAACCCCGACGCGGCGTACGTCCTGACCGCCTGGCAGGTTCGTCAGGACATGGACGAGTACGACCCCGAGACGGTCCGGGCGTTCCTCGACGCCTTCCGCGGTCGCGGCCCCGAGAACCCCGTCCGGTGACGGGGACGTTCGTCCGTGATGCGACGCCGCGCGGTCAGTACAGCGGGTCCGGCCCCGGCGGCGCTCGTCGTTTGTGGGCGGTCTGCTCGTGGAGACGCCTGACCTCCGCGACGACGGACTCGTCGACGCCGACCTGGCGGGCGGTCGCGCTCGGCGAGAGCGGGCCATCAATGTGGAGCGCGAGGACCGAATCGAGCGTCTCGTAGTCCATGCCGAGTTCGCCCTCGTCGGTCTGGTCGAGCCACATCCCGGCGCTGGCGGTCTTCTCGGCGAGGTCGTCGGGCACGCCGACGTGTCCGGCCAGCTGGCGGACCTGTCCCTTGTAGAGGTTGGCGATCGGGTGACAGTCGACGGCGCCGTCGCCGTACTTCGTGAAGTAGCCGACGAGCGCCTCGCTGCGGTTGCCGGTCCCGACGACGAGGGCGTCCTCGTGGTTGGCCACGAGGTAGTTCAGGACCGCGCGGGCCCGCACCCGGAGGTTGCCCGTTGCGAGTCGGTCGCCGGCCGCGTCGGGATACGCGTCGAGGACCGTCTCGACGATCGGTTCGACGGCGACGACGTCGTACTCGACGTCGAGGAGTTCGCTCGCGACGCGCTCGGCGTCGGACATGTTCTCCGCGCGGTTGACCTCGCTGGGCATCACCAAGCCGTGGACGTTCTCGGCGCCGACCGCCTCGACGAGCAGGTGGCCCGTGAGCGTGCTGTCGATCCCCCCCGAGAGGCCGATGACGGCGCGGTCGACTCCCGCCGCGTCCAGCCGTGACCGGACGAACTCGGTGATGTGTTCGCGGCGGCGTTCGAGTTCCGATTCCGAGAGCGAAAGGTCGAGCGGGTTCTCGGCTCGCGCGATGTCCTGCATGGCGTTCATTGACGACTGTTCGATTCGGTGGCACTAATACCCTCGTTTCGCCGGGGATCGCTGGACGCGCGTTCAGTACGCGAAAGCGCTACGTTCAAGTGATCGGCGCGTCGAACTCGGAGTGGACTGGGGCCGCGCTGCCGCGCGGCGTGCGCGCCGTTGGTCCAGTGGCAGGACAGTGGCTTCCCAAGCCACTAGCCCGGGTTCGATTCCCGGACGGTGCATTCGCGTTCTTCGCCGGGATCTCGTAGAGACGTGACCCTTCGGTGACCGCGTCGGACGGGCGGCACGAACACGGTCCCGAGATTTAAGCGATTGGATGCGTAACGGGGGGTGATGACAGGGAGACGACGGACGCCCGGCGGTGAGCCGGACGAGGGGGGCGTGGCCGGCGGATCCGAGGGCGCGGTCGAGGATGGGCGAGCACTCGCCGACGGCGGGCAGTTGCTCGACCACCAGTTCGAGACCGTCGTCGACCAGATCGGCGAGCCGGTGTTCCTGAAGGACCGCGAGGGGCGCTACGTCTACGTCAACGGGGCGGCGGCGGAGCTCTTCGAGGCGAGCAAGGAAGCGCTGGTCGGAAAGAGCGACGCGGACCTGTTCGACGCCGACGAGGCGGCGGCGATCCGCGCCGACGACGAGACGGTCATCGAATCCGGCGAGTCGATCACCGTCGAGCGGTCCCACACCTTCCGGGGGCGCGGGCGGGTCTGGCGGACGACCAAATACCCGTATCGGCCGGACGGCGACGTCGAGGGCGTCGTCGGCGTCTCGCGGGACGTGACCGAGCGAGTCTGCGCCGAGCGCGAGCGGGCACGCAACGAGCGGGCGTTGCGGGACCTCCAGCGGCTGGCGTCGGACCGCGAGCGGGGCTTCGAGGCGAAACTCGACCGGGCGCTGTCGGTCGGCCGCGAGCGGCTGGACCTGCCGGTGGCCTTTCTCACGCGCATCGAGGACGACACGCAGACGGTCGTCGCGGCGGCCGGCGACCACGACGGGATCCAGCCGGGGGCGACGGCGCCCCTGTCGGAAACCTACTGCCGGCGGACGCTGGACGCCGACGGCGCGCTCGCGGTCGAGCACGCTGGCGCGGAGGGATGGGACGACGACCCCGCCTACGAGCGGTTCGGGCTGGAGTGTTACTTCGGCGGGACCGTCCACGTGGGCGGCGAGCGCTACGGGACGCTCTGTTTCGCCGACACCGATTCGCGCGAGCGGTCCTTCTCCGACGTGGAGGCGACGTTCATCGAGTTGCTCGTCGAGTGGGTGAGCTACGAACTCGACCGGCGCGAGCGCGAGGCCGAACTCGAGCGGTTCGAAACCATCGTCCGCGCCGTCGAGGACGGCGTCTACGCGGTCGACGCCGACGGGCGGTTCACCTACGTCAACCCCGCGATGGCCGACCTGACCGGCTACGCCCCCGGGCAACTCCGGGGGGAGCACCTCTCGACGGTCAGGGACGGCGACGGGACGAACGCGGCCCTGGCGGCGCTGCTCTCGGGCGAAGCCAGCGAGCGGACGGTCGAGGGGTCGGTCCGGCGGGCGCGGGGCCGGCCGGTCCCCTGTGAGGACAACATGACGCGACTGGACGACGCCGAGGGCGAGGTGCGGGGCGTCGTCGGGGTGGTCCGGGACGTCACCGAACAGCGCGCCCAGCGGGAGATGCTCTCGGAACTGGTCGCGTCCTCGCGGTCGTTCATGGGCGCTCGCGACCGCGAGGCAGTCATGTGGACCGTCGCCCGCGCCATCGAGAACGTCCTCGGGTTCGAGTTGAACGTCGTCCGGCGGTTCGACCGCGAGGGCGAGCGCCTCGTTCCCGTCGGGACGACCGACGCCGTCGACGAGCGCCTGGCCGACCCGCCGGTGTTCGACCTGAACGAGGGGGGGCCCGGCACGGCGTTCGTCGACGGCGAACCCGTCGAGGTGCGCGACACGGCCGCGCTCGATGACGAGTACGACCGCGAGGTCGTCCGGTCGGCGCTGCACCTCCCGATGGGCGTCCACGGCACCATCAGCATCGGGGCCGAGGAGGTCGACGCCTTCTCCGATGTCGACCGGCAGGCGATCCAGCTGCTGGCCACGAGCGGCGCCGCGGCGGCCAATCGCGCCAAGCGCGAACAGGAGGTCCGTGCCGCCCGCGAGCGCGCCGACGCCCTGGTCGACCGGATCAACGGCCTCATCGAGGACACCGTCGAGGTGCTCGTCCAGGCGGGCACCCGCGAGCAACTCGAGCGCGGCGTCGTCGAGCAGGTGGCCGGGACCGACCCCTACGCCGCCGCGTGGGTCGCCCAGCCCGACGTCGCCACCGACCGCCTCGAGGCGACCGCCTGGGAGGGCGACGCCGGCCTCGTCGACGCGGTCGAGGGCCACAGCCTCGGCCGGGACGCCGAGGACCCGACCGCCCGTGCCGCCCGCGAGGAGGCGATCCAGGTGATCAACGACATCGGGGCGGCGCCGACGGGGAGCGTCCACGCGGCGGCCGCCGCGGCCGGTTTCGGGTCGATGGTCGCCGTCCCGCTGACCTACACCGGGACGAGTTACGGCGTGCTCACGGTGTACGCCCGCGAACCAGAGGCCATCGCCGACCGCGAGCGGGTCGTGCTGTCGGCGCTGGGGCGGGCGGTCGCCAACGCCGTCAACGCCATCGAGAGCGGGCGCATCCTCACGGCCAGCCGCGTCATCGAACTGGAGTTCACCGTCCGGGACGCCGACCTGCTGTTCTGCCGGCTCTCCGCGGGGACCGGCGCGGACCTCGAACTGTCGGGGTCGGTCTACCAGTCAGACGGGACCCTCCGGACGTACGTGACCGCCGCGGGCACCGACGGGGAGTCGCTGCTCGCGGCCCTGGCGGGGGACGACGCCGTCAACGAGGCGACGGTCATCACCGACCGGGACGGCGAGGTGCTCGTCGAGGCCGTCGTCGCGGAGTCGCTGGTCGAGACGCTGGCAGACCACGGCGCGGTCACGCAGGCGGTCGCCGCCGGGGAGGGCGTCGCCAGGTACACCGTCGAACTCCCACGGGAGGCCGAGGCCCGCGAGATATTCGAACTCGTCGAGGACCGCTACGCGGCGACGGAACTCGTCGGCTACCACGAACACGAGCGCGCCGCCCGGACCCGCCAGGAGTTCCGCGAGGCCGTCCTGGAACGGTTCACCGAGCGCCAGGAGACCGCCGTCCGGACGGCCCACGTCGGCGGGTTCTTCGAGTGGCCCCGCGACGTCGACGGCGACGAACTCGCCGCGTCGATGGACATCTCCCGCCCCACCTACCACCAGCACCTGCGGGCCGCCCAGCGGAAAGTCTTCGAGGAACTGTTCGAGCAGGCCGGCCGTCGGTGACCCCCGCTCGCATCGCGCTGTGCGGATGCGCGGTCATCTTTATCGCGCGCTGTCGCGCGTCTCGTCGTTCTCGTGAGCGGCGCGAACGGGAGGCAGCGAGAGCTTCGTTCTCGCGAGGCGCGACGGAGCCAACACCTAATGGGGCGCCGTGAGACCCACCGCGCATGAGCGATAGACTCGCGGGCGACGTGGCGGTCGTGACCGGCGGCGGCGCGGGCATCGGCGAGGCGGCCTGCCTGCGTTTCGCCGAAGAAGGCGCCCACGTCGTCGCGGTCGACTGGGACGGCGAGGCGGCGCGCGAGACGGTCGAGACCATCGAACGGGCGGGCGGCCCGGCGGGGCTGGCCGTCGAGACGGACGTCAGCGACGAGGCGGCCGTCGAGTCGATGGCCGAGGCAGTCGCCGAGGAGTTCGGCCACGTCGACGTCCTCGTCAACAACGCGGGCATCCGCGTCGACCCGAAGCCCGTCACCGAGGCCGACGAGGCAAGCTGGGACCGCATCCTCGGCGTGAACCTCAAGGGCTACGCCTTCTGTGCCAGGCACCTGATCCCGCTGATGGCCGACGAGGAGCGTTCGGACGCGAGTAACACCCGCGACGGCGGCGCGATAGTCAACGTCGCCTCCGTGGGCGCCGGGTGGGCCCGACCCGGGTGGAGCCAGTACGACGCGACGAAGGGCGCGGTCGTCTCGATGACACGGGACATGGCGTGTGACCACGCCGAGCAAGGCATCAGGGTCAACGCCGTCTCGCCGGGGTGGGTCATCACCGACTACCACGTCGGCGACCGCACTGGCGAGGAGGCCGAGCAGTTCGTCGCGGCGAAGACGACGCGGGGCGGCCACGACGGGAACATCCTCCAGCGGGCGGCCCGACCCGGGGAACTCGCCGACGCCCTGCTCTTTCTGGCCTCCGAGGAGTCGTCGTTCCTGACGGGCGTCGAGGTGCCCGTCGACGGCGGCGCGTCGGTGGTCTGAGGGGCTCGGGCGCCCGTTTCTGGGAGCCGGGAAGTACTGTTGGAATCCGTACGCTTATTCGTTTTCGAACGATATTATCTGACGAGATAAACCCATGCTCGAAAACCGTCAGTCATTACTCAAATCGTCGCTGTCACGTCGAACGACCCCGGATCCCGGCGGTGGCGGGTTCGGTTCGGCCGACGACCGTCAGTTCCCGGTCGTGGACACAGAGCGCCGATGAAGTCGCTCGAACGGGACCTCGGACTCCCGACGGTGCTGGCGATAAGCATCGGGGCGATGATCGGCAGCGGGATCTTCATCCTCCCGGCGCTGGCGCTGAAGATCGCGGGGCCGTCGGTGGTGCTGGCCTACCTCCTCGCCGGGGTGCTCGTGCTCCCGGCGGCGCTCTCGAAGTCGGAGATGGCGACGGCGATGCCCGAGGCCGGGGGCACCTACATCTACATCGAGCGCGGGATGGGGCCGCTCCTGGGAACGATCGCCGGCGTCGGCACCTGGTTCTCGCTGGCGTTCAAGGGCGGCCTGGCGCTGGTGGGCGGCGTCCCCTATCTCCTGATCGCGTTCGACGTGCCGCCGGATTTCGTCACGCCGGTCGCGCTCGCGCTCGCGTCCGTGCTCATCCTGGTCAACCTCCTCGGGGCGAAACAGACCGGCCGCCTGCAGGTGGCGATCGTCGTCGTCATGCTCGCGGCGATGTCCTGGTTCGTCATCGGGGGCGCGCCGAGCGTCCAGCAGGCGAACTTCGAGCCGTTCTTCACCGACGGCTACGGCGGCCTGCTCGCGGCGACCGGCCTCGTGTTCGTCTCCTACGCGGGAGTGACGAAGGTCGCCAGCGTCGCCGAGGAGGTCGAGGACCCCGACCGGAACATCCCGCTGGGCATCCTGGGGTCGCTCGGGTTCACGACGCTGCTGTACGTGCTCATCGTCGCCATCATGGTCGGGGTCACCGACGCGGGCGTCGTGGCGGGGTCGGATGTCCCCGTCGCCGACGCCGCCCGGGCCACGCTCGGGGCCGTCGGCGTCGGCGCGGTCGTCGTCGCCGCGGTCCTCGCGCTGGTCTCGACCGCCAACGCCGGGATCCTCTCCTCGTCGCGGTACCCGTTCGCGATGGCCCGGGACGGCCTCGTCCCGGGGTCGCTGGCGGCCGTCAGCGACCGGTTCGGGACTCCCTCGACGTCGATCACGCTCACCGGCGCCGTGTTGCTCGTCCTCATCGCGTTCGTCCCGATCCTGGACATCGCCAAACTCGCCAGCGCGTTCCAGATCCTCGTCTTCATCCTGATCAACCTCACCATCGTCGCCTTCCGCGAGGGCGAGATGGACTACGACCCCAGCTTCGAGTCGCCGCTGTACCCCTGGACGCAGGTCTTCGGCGTCCTCGGCGGCCTCGTCCTCATCACGCAGATGGGGGAGATCGCGATGCTGGGGGCCGTCGTCATCACGGTCGGGAGCGTGGCGTGGTACTTCGCGTACGCCAGGCCCCGCGTCCAGCGGGAGGGCGCGGCGACCGACGTCGTCCGCCGGCGGGTCGGCCAGGACGCCCTCATCGAGACCGAGTCCGTGCTCGGCGAGGGGCCCTACGAGGTGCTCCTCGCGTTCACCAGCGAGGTGAGCCGCGAACGCGAGGAGTCGCTGCTCCGGATGGCCGCCGACCTCGTCCGGCCCCACGACGGCCGCGTGGTCGTCGTCTGGTTCGAGGAGGTGCCCGACCAGACGCCCCTGGAAGAGGCCACCGAGACCCAGTCCCCGGCGGAGGTCCGCTTCGAGGAGCAGACCGACGACCTCGCGGTCGACCTCGACGTCGACGTTGAGGTAGGCGAGATCGTCAGCCACGACACGAAACACGCGATCGTCAACTTCGCCGCCCACCGCGGCGTCGACGCGATCCTCGCCGAGCACGAGCGGCTCCGCCTGCGCTCGCGACTGCTCGGCGACCCGATCGACTGGGTCGTCCGGCACGCCCCGTGTGACGTCTATCTCGTCGAGAACAGGGGCTACGACCGCCCGGGCGTCGTCGAACTCGTCAGCGACGGCGGGCCATTCAATCCCGACCAGGTCGCCGTCACCGACGCCATCGCGACCGCGAGCGGGGGCGAGGTCGTCCTCCAGTACCCGGCCGCGTCCCGGAGCCCGGAGCAACGGGAGCGCACCATCGAGGACTACCGCGCGGAACTGGCCGATCTGCTCTCGGTACCCGTGCGTGCGGTCTCCTCGGGGACCCACGAGAGCGAGTCCCTGACGGCGTCCGGGGACGACGGCGACGAGCCCGACCTGCGGGTACGGCGGGGCGCCGACCACCGGTTCCGGGGGGCGCTGTTCGACCGCGAGCAGACCGAGCCGACGGACTACACGGAGATCACCGTCCATCCCCACGAGTCCCGCCAGCCCGGGCTGGTTCGGCGGTTCCTCGAACGCGTCGTGTTCTGAGCGGGGCGGCCCGGACGGCCGCCCTCGATGCGGACCGGTCCCGTGCGCTCACTTCTCGCGGCGACCGCGGCCGAACAGCCGCTGGCGGAGCGACCGTTCGGTCGGGCGCTCGGCCAGGACGACCGAGGCGTTGACGTCGTTGACGACGTCGAGGTGCAGCGACTCAGTGACGAGACGCGCGATCATCCCGCGTTCGGTCGCGCCGATGAGCACGAGCGTGTGGTCGGCGGCCTCGCGCTCGATCGCGGCCTCGATGTCGCCGCCGTCGTCGACCACGCTTCGGGCGTCCCCGAGGTCGCGCTCGGCGGCCCACTCCTCGATGAACCGCTCGCCGGCCTCGCGCTCGCCGGGGCCGTCGACGACGTGCAACAGCGACACGTCGGCGTCGGCGGTCGCCCGCAGCGTCCGGGCGACGCCGGCGTTGAGGTCCGAATCCGGGCCGCCGGCGGTCGGCAACAGCACCCGCGAGGGGTCCAGCCCGCGGTCCTTGACGACGAGGAAGTCGCTGGGCAGGCGGTTTGTCAACTCGTCGAGCGGGCGCTCGGCGCGGGCGGCGGTCCACAGGCGGTCCGACCCCCATCCCATCACCACGAGGTCGGGCCGGGTCCGGCGCGCGCGGTCGAACACCTCCTCGAACGACCGCGTCGAGACGATCGTCGACGTCTCGAAGGCGACCTCCTCGGGTGCGACCGCGGTCTCCAGGTCGTCTATGAGGCGGTTGGACTCCCGGGTGATCCGGTCGCGGTGACCGCCCTCCTCCAGGGACATCCGCGTCGGCGCCTGGACGATGTGGACGGCGTGGACCGTCCCCTTCTCGCGCTGGCGGGCGAGCGTGCAGGCGAACTCGACGAGTCGCCGCTCGGTCCGGGGGTTCGCGACCGGCACCAGGATCCGGTAGGACTCGGGGTCGCGGACGAACTCCTCCAGCGTGTCGACGATCGGGACGTACGACCGCCCGGCGAGGTTGCCCAGCAGCATCTCCCGGCCCGAGAGCCGGCGGACGTGTTCGAAGCGCTCGACCTCCAGGCGGCGCTCGCTCGTCTGGTAGTAGTTGACGACCGTGACCAGCGCGATCCCCCCGAGGGTGTTGCCGAGCAGGACCGGGAGCACGAACTCCGACAGCGCGACGGTCATCGCCAGGTCACCGGCCAGCGCCGCGTACACCGCCTCGGTGAACGAGACGACGACGTGAAAGAGGTTGCCAAGCGGGATCGCCAGGAACGCCAGGTAGACGACGGTGATCCGCGAGATGGTGTCCCGCGCCGCGAAGTCCATCCAGACGACGCCGGCGACGATCAGCCCGGCGAACGCCCCCTTGAAAAAGAGCGCGTGAGCGGGCGTCTCGATGCCTTTTTTGGCCAGGCCGAGCGCGACGGCGCCGGCCCCCGGGCTGAACACCCCGCCGTAGGCCAGCGCGACCGCGCCGATGGCGCCGCCGGTGAAGTTGCCGGCCAGCACGACCAGCCAGTGGCGAAACAGCGACGGGACGCTCGTCAGTCGCTCCAGGGTCAGCGCCACCGGCGGGAGCGTGTTCTCGGTGTAGAGCTGGTAGCCGCCGATGATGATGTAGACGAACCCGATCGGGTACAACAGGACCGCCGCGATCGTCCCCTCCGTCGAGGCCGACAGCGACGCGTACAGCAGGAATGTGACCGTGATCGCGAAGCCGCCGGCGACGGCCGCGAAGAACAGTTCGCGGGCGCCGGAGGTGATCTCGTGGTCGGCGTCGGCGACGATCCGCTGGAACACCTCGTCCGAGGAGAACCGGTCCGGGATGACTTCTCCCGTCGCCGGCACTCCGTCGTCCGACTCGTCCGGTGGTTCGCGACTCTCGTCGACCATCGTTCGCACGAGCGGCTGGCCGGACCAAGAGGTTTGTCCTCCGGAACAGGTCGCGACAGACCCTGCACCGCCTCTCACCGGTCCGGAGCGTCCGCTCCGTCGACCGTCCGGGGCGATGAGCCATGTCGTTTATGAGCGGGGGCGCCGTTGTCGGGGGCGTATGGAGGGACCGGCGTGGCCGAGGGACTGCTGATCCCGCTGGTCGCCGGGATCATCGGCCTGGGGGTACTGGCACAGGTGCTCGCGGCGCGGTTGCAGGTCCCGAGCATCATTTTCTTCCTGTTCGTCGGGGTGATCATCGGTCGCCCCGGCCTGGGGATCGTCACCAGCGAGTCCTTCGGCGAGGCGCTGCCCGCCATCGTCGGCCTCGCGGTGGCGATCATCGTCTTCGAGGGTGCCTTCCACCTTGAGATCGACCGCATCCGCGAGGCACCGGCGGCCGCGCTCCGGCTGGTGACGGTGGGCGCCGCCATCGCGTTCGTCGGGACCGCCGTCGCCGTCCGGTACCTCGAGGGGCTCCCCTGGGAGCTGTCGTTCGTCGTGGGCGCGCTGCTGGTCGCGACCGGTCCGACGGTCATCTCGCCGATCCTGGCGGTCGTCCCGGTCCGGGACCGCGTCGCGGCGGTGCTGGAGACGGAGGGGATCGTCAACGACGTGACCGCCGCGATCACCGCGGTCGTCCTCTTCGAGGCGGTCAACCCGACGGTCCCCGCCGAGAGGCTGGTCCAGGGGTTCGCCATCCGTCTGGGCGAGGGCCTGCTCGTCGGTCTCATCGTCGCCGCGGTGCTCTACTACCTGCTGCGGTACGTCGACCTCTCGCCCGGGGCGGCCCCGCGCAACGCCCGCCTGCTGACCCTCGCGGGGGCGCTGGCGGCCTACGCAGGCGCGAACGCGCTGGCCAGCGAGGCGGGCGTCGCCGCCGCCGCCACCGCCGGCGTCGCACTGGGCAACATGGACGTTCCCTACAAGGCGGAGATCACCGATTTCAAGGGCGACATCACGCTCCTGGTGCTGTCGTTCGTGTTCATCGCGCTGGCCGCGCAGCTGCCGCCGGACGCGCTGTTCGACGTCGGACTGGCCGGGGTCGGCGTCGTCGTCGCCGTCGCGGTCGTGATCCGGCCGCTCCTGGTGCTCGTCTCGACGGTCGGCGACCGGTTCACGCTCGGGGAGCGCCTGTTCATCAGCGCCGTCGGGCCGCGCGGGATCATCCCCGCCAGCGTGGCGACGCTGTTCGCCGTCGAGCTGCGGACCGCCGCGACCGAACTGGGCGACCCCGCCCTGGCCCAGCAGGCCGACCTGCTGCTCGGGACCGTCTTCCTGGTCATCTTCGTCACCGCCATCGTCGAGGGCGGGCTGGCACGCCACATCGCACAATACCTGGACGTCATACCCATGAGAGTCATCATCGTCGGAGGCGGGAAGGTGGGCCGCGCGCTCGCCGAACGCCTCGAGAACCGCGGGGAGAACGTCGTGATCATCGAACGCGACGAAACGACCGCCGAAACGATCCGGAACGCCGGCTACATGGCCGTCATCGGCGACGGAACCGACACGGATGTGTTACGCGAGGCCGGCGCCGGGAACGCCAAGACGGTCGTCGCCGCGACCGGCGACGACGACGCCAACCTGCTGGTCTCGCAACTCGCGAGTTCGAAGTTCGACGTCGAGCACGTCATCGCGCGGGCGAACAACCCCGACAACGTCGACGCCTTCGAGGACCTGGGCGTGCGGACCATCTCCTCGTCGATGGCGACCGCCTGGGCCATCGACAACCAGATCGAACGCCCGGCCATCGCCCACTGGATGACCGACATCGGCCGCACCGGCGACATCCAGGAGGTGGAGGCGACGAACGAGGAGATCATCGGCAAGTCGATACAGGAGATCGGGCCGATGCTCCCGGACGCCAGCATGGTCGCGCTCGTCAGCAAGGGCGACCACGACTCCGCCGAGGTCCCCAACGCGGACTACGTCATCGAACGCGGCGACCATCTCACGCTCCTCGGCCGGACGGAATCAGTCCGCGAGGGAATGAAGCTCCTCAACCCCGGGTGACCGCCGGTCCCCGTCGGGTCGCCTCCCCGCTCGCCTTTCGAGACGCTCGGCCTTCCCTTCGGTCAGACCTCGCTATGCCCGGAACTCGATGGCCTTCCCCTGACCGAACCCGACACACTCGGTCGCCACGCCGAGGTCGGCGCCGCGCCTGTTCATCTCGTGGATCAGGGTGACGGGGAGCCGTGCCCCCGAGGCGCCCAGCGGGTGGCCGATGGCGATCGCCCCGCCGTTGACGTTGAAGATATCGTCGTCGAAGCCGAGTTCGCGCCGGCAATAGAGGGTCTGGCTGGCGAACGCCTCGTTCAACTCGACGAGGTCGTAGTCGTCGGTGTCGCGGCCGGTGCGCTCGGCCAGTCCCCGCACCGCCGGAACCGGGCCGACCCCCATCACGGTGGGGTCGACGCCGGCGACGTGGTGGTCGCCAACCACGGCGAGGACGTCCAGGTCGTGCTCGTCGGCGAACTCGCGGCTCGTGACCATCGTGCCCGCGGCGCCGTCGGTGACCTGCGAGGCGTTGCCCGGCGTGACCGTCCCGTCGCTCTTGAAGACGGTGGGGAGGCTCGCCAGCTTCTCCAGCGAGGTGTCCCGACGGATGCCCTCGTCCTCCTCGACGCGGCCCTCCTCGTCGACGGCTTCGCCGTCGTGTCGCTGCGCCTCCGACGCGACGCCGGTCTCGATGGGGACGAGTTCGTCGTCGAACCGCCCCGAGTCGGTCGCGTCGGCGGCCCGTTCGTGGCTGCGGAGGGCGTACTCGTCCTGGGCCTCGCGGGAGACGTCGTGTTCCTCGGCGACCTTCTCGGCGGTCATGCCCATCTGGAGGTCGCCGATGTTGTAGCGTTCCGCCAGACGCGAGTGGACGTTGTGGGTGTTCGCGCCGAGTTCGACCCGGCTCATCGACTCCATCCCGCCGGCGATGACGCAGTCGCGCTGACCGGCCCTGATGGCGTCGGCGCCGCGGGTGATCGCCTCCGCCGAGGAGGCACACCACCGGTTGATGGTGGCGGCGGGCACGCTCTCGCCTAGGTCCGAGAGCAGAGCGACGACGCGGGCGACGTTGTTGCCCTGCTCGCCGCGTTGCTGGGCACAGCCCCACAGCAGGTCGTCGACGTGCTCGCCGCTCAGTCCCGTCGCGTCGAGCATCGCGTCGACCAGCGGTATCGAGAGGTCCTCGCCCCGGACGTCGGCGTAGACGCCGTCCTCCTTGCCCTGCGGCGTTCGCACGGCCTGGACGACGACCGGTGTCCTGTCTTCCATACCCCCGGAAGGAC